>JBJOID010000126.1:0-32926 GCA_046047315.1 Candidatus Hydrogenedentota bacterium
GCCTCTTCACGGTGCAGCGGCAGCCCATCGACGAGGACATGCTCAAGCGGATAGCTGACACCACCGGGGGCAAGTACTACCGCGCCACGGACCTCGACACCCTTCAGGGCGCCTATGAGGAAATCAACCAGCTCGAAACCACCGAGATCGAGATCGGCGACTATTATGAATACGAGAATGCGGCCATGCCGTATGTCTTGAGCGGCGGCCTGCTGCTGCTTGCTTCCATCTTCGCGCGCCGCCGCTGGTGCGAAACGATTCCCTGAGGAAAGGCTCCAACGACTCCATGGACATCGCGTTTCAGTTTCCCATGGCCCAATTGCCGCTCTGGCTGGCGGTTGCCGCTGTCGTGCTGGCAATCATTGGCCTGGCGCTGCGCCGCCTTGAACGCTTCCGGGAGTCGCGTGTGCACCGCTTCGTCGAGGCCAAGCTCGCCCCGCGCCTGCTGGTTGGTTACGATGCGCGCGTGCGCCGTCCCTTGTTCTGGTTCGCCATGCTCGGGTGCGTCTTTCTCGCCATCACCCTCATGCAGCCGCGCTGGGGAAAAACGTGGGTCTCCGTTGATCGCGCCAGCCGTGACGTGCTGATCCTCTTGGACACCTCCGAGAGCATGAACGCCCAGAATCCCGCGCCAAGCCGCCTGGTGCGTGCGCGGCAGAAAGTGGAGCAGTTGATGGCCCGTTGTCCGGGCGATCGCTTCGGGCTCATCGCCTTCTCCGGCGACGCCTCGCTGCAATGCCCCCTCACGCTCGATCATGGCTATTTTCGCTCCGTGCTCAACGCGGTCGACACCGACACCATGACGGAAGAGGGCACCGATATCGCAGCAGCGCTGGACGCCGCCACCGCGCTCTTCGCGGAAGAGGGCGCTTCCATGCTTGAGCAGCGCCGCTATTCGCGCGCCATCATCGTGCTGTCCGACGGCGAGCAGGTGACCGGCGATGCACTCGAGTCCGCGCGCAAGGCGGCGGATTTCGCCACTGTCCATGTCGTCGGCATTGGAGACCCCGATGGCGCAACGGTCACGTATCCCGAATGGATGCGGCGCTATGCCAGCGTGCCCAACATGGACCAGCCGCACCTCTCCCGGCTTGACGAGGACACGCTCTCGCGTATGGCCGTCGAAGGCGGCGGGCTCTATGTGCGCAGCACCGCGGGCGACCAGGACATCGCCGCCCTCTACGCGGAGCTAGATGCCCTGCACGCCCGAGCCACCAGCAGTGATTTGCGCTTCAACATGGTCAACCGCTACCGCTGGCCCCTGGCCGTCGCCTTTGCCTGCTTCGCGCTCGAAGGCTTCTGGCTGGTGATCTTGCCCCACATCCGCCATTGGCGCATGCGACGCATCGAGCGCCAGAAGGTGTCCGCCCATGCGTAGACAATCCATCATGCTTCTCATTCTTCTCGCCAGCGGCGCGGCGAGCGCGGCATCCTTCAACGAACGCCTTAGCGAGGCAAACAGCCTGCTTTCCAGCGGTCGCTACGATGAAGCCGTGGCTATGCTGGATGAACTCAAGGTGGACTACCCGGAACGTCCCGCAATCGACTACGCGCTCGGCGTCGCGCAGTATCAGCGCGCGGAGGGCCTTAACGCCGCGGGCAAGCCCGGCGAGGCCCTTGCGGCCTATCAAGATGCCGAGAATCGCTTCGCAGGCATCAGCGCCCATGCCGACGAGGAAGTGGCTGTCGCCGCCGCCTTCGCCCGGGCGAACGCCATGGCGCAACAGGCCAAGATGACTGCCGCTTCACCCGACAAATTTAAGGAAGGCGTGGCCGCGCTACGCAAGGCCGAACAAGCTTACGTCGAACTCATCAAGCGCGCACCCGGCCTTGTCGCCGCCCAGCGCAATCTGGACCATGTCCGCCTTACCTTGAAGCGCATGCTCCAGAATCCACCCCAGAACCCGGAACAACCCGAGCAGGAAGAGCAGGAGCAGCAACAGCCCCCGCAACCACAGCCACGGGTCTTTAGCGTGTTCCGTGGCGCCACCACCGAACTGCCCAACGCGACAGCGACTTTTGATGGCAACACCGCCATTCTCCAACCTGGAGGCGTTCAGCCATGAGGACTGCTCCAGCATTTCTGCTCGTGCTGCTGTCCATGCCCGTCCTGGCGCAGCCCGCGATAACGCTGCCCCCCGCAGCAGCGGCGCCACCGGCGGCAGGTGCGCCCTCGCCCGATGTGCAGCAGCCGCTCGAGATCGAGGTCGTCGCCTTGAAAGGCAGCAGTGAATCTCGAAGCGCCATCGTTTTTGACGACGAATTGAAGCCCTATCGAAAGATATTGGAGACACTCGATCCCAACGATACCTTCACCATCATCGCGCAAGAGAGCAAGCCCGTGACGCTCAACGCCGAGGAACGCTTTACGGTCAATGGCCTTTACACCGCGTACGTCAAGCCCTTGGGGACACGCGAGACGCCAGAGGGCGGTCAACGCCATGAACTCGACATGCGGGTGGAGATGCTCTCCGGCACGGACTATGTGAACGCCTTGCGCGCACGGGGCGAGGCGGCGGATCGCCAGGCCATGGTGCTGCGCGGCATGAACCTCGATGTGGGCGAGTTGATCGTGCTGATCCGCGTGGTGCCCTCCGGGCAGGATTCCCAAGGTCAGGATGGCGATCCCTCCGAGCAGGACGAGTCTGGCGAACAGCAACAGGAGCAGCAAGAGCAGCAACAACAGCGGGACCAGATGGCGGAGGAGAACGAAGACAGGCAGGACCAGCAACAGGATAAACAGGATGACGGGGAAGGCGAAGACGAGGAGGCTCCGGAACTGAAGGCCGCACAGGAAGGCGAGCAGGAAGCCGAAGAGTCCGGCGAGGAGGAGATGGCACAGCAAAGCGAAGGCGAACAGGAGGGCGAGCAAAGCGCCGTCGAGCCGCAGGACATGGAGACGATACAGGCCATCCTGGAAAGCCTCGAAGAGAAGGACCGGCAGGAGCAGCGCAATGCCCGCTATCGCCGTTCGCGCGTCATCATCAAGGGAGACTGGTGGTGAGGCCGTCCGTGCTTGTCATGACGGCGGCACTGCTGCTGGTGTCCACGGCGGTCCAGGCCGCCGTCACCGCGACGCCCGACCGCCGCTCGGCGGGCGTTAAGGAGGCCTTCTATATCATTGTGCGCGCCGAGGGCACCCGCATTGGCGAGCCCGTGCTGCCTCATGCCGACGGCCTCGTGATACAGCGCCGCCCCGTCAGCACCCGTCAGCAAACCTCTGTTAACTTCATCAACGGTCGCGTGCAGCAGAACAACGTTCGTGAGTGGCACTACGAGGCATGGGGCACCCAGAAGGGAGACCTCGAAGTCCCTCCCATCAAGGTGGTCATCGACGGGCAGGAGGAATTCTCCAAGCCCTTCACCATGCAAATATCCGACACCCCCGCTGTTCAGCAGCCGACCCCGGGGGCGCGTCCGCAATTGCGCCCCGAGCCCCCGTCGCGTCCGCAGCCAGCGCAGGAATCCCGCCCGCCCGTTGGCGTGGACGACTTGCTTATCCTCAAGTGCGAAGTCAGCAGCAGTGAAGTCTACGAAGGGGAGGCGGTCAATCTCGTGGTCACCTTCGCCCGCCTAGAGGATCCCGGTGTCATCGTGCGCGGCGACCAGGGCAACAGCATCGTGCTGCCCACGGTCGAGGGATTCTATGAGTCAGAGATCAAGCGGGATGAACGGGTGGAAACCATCAACGGCTATCCCTACGTGGTCACCACCTTTTCGCGCCCCATGTTTGCCACACGCCCCGGCGACGCCGTTCTGCCCAGCGTCACCTGGACCGGACGCGTCACGGCGCCATCATCACTCGGCCCGCGCAGTTATCGCATCGAGCGCGTCACAGAGCCCATCACCATCAAAGTCAAGCCGCTGCCGCCGCGCCCGCCCGAGTTCAGCGGTGCCGTGGGGCGTTTCAATGTGAGCGCCGAGCTCGAGCCGGGAGAAGTCGAGCAGGGCGAACCCAAGGTCTTCACGGTCACTATCGCCGGCTCTGGCAACGTGGACGCCATCGCCAAGCCCACGCTGCCGCCCATGGATTGGTGCCACGTGGGAGAGCCCGAGGCTTCCGTGTCCGCGCTCGCCGGGCCGCTCGAGTTCGAGAAGAAATTCGCGTACACCTTGACGCCTGTGCAGGGCGATCGCCAAGTGATTCCGGAGTTGAAGTTCACCTATTTCGCGCCGGACATCGGGTCGTACAAGACCCTCGCCACGCGTCCCATTGAGGTTGACGTGAAGATCGCGAAGGATGAGGGCCAGCTTGTTGCTGTGGGAGGCAGCAACGCCCAAGCCCGCTCCACGGTCGAAGTGCTCAACACCGATATCGAGCCCCTGCTTCCCGCCGAGGGCAGCCTCGCTCCCGCAGGCTCCCACCTTCCCTTGAACACCATCGGCTTTGGCGCGCCTCCCCTGGTGTTCCTTGCCGGTCTCTTGTGGATTCGCCGTTCGCGCCGCCTGGCCACCGACGTGGGTTACGCCAGAGGACTCCGCGCGCGCACGCGGAGCGAAAAGCTCCTGAAGGCCGCGGCCTCCTCCAAGGATCCCGGCGAGGCGCTTTTCAAGGCCCTGACGGGTTTCGTCGGAGACAAGCTCAACCTCGCGGATGCGGGCCTCACCTCGCAGGATGTGCGTGACGTCATGGTTAAGGGTGGATTTGGCGATAGTCTCGTCGAGGAATACGTCAAGGTGCTTCGCACCTGTGAACGTTATCGATACGCTGGCCAGGCCATGACCCCGGTCGAGGTGGCCGCGCTCACGGAATCGGCTTATTCCGCGCTCGATCACCTGGAGCGCGAGACCCGAGGCGGGAGGAAGAAAGCATGACCACGTTACTGCTCTTGCTTTCCGCGCTTGCCGCTCCACACTATCAGGAAGAGTTTAATGCGGGTGTCACGGCCTATGAGTCGCAGGATTTCAACAGCGCCATCCGGCGCTTCGAAAGCCTTGTTGCCGCGGGCTCTGCTGAGCCTGAATTGTTTTACAACTTGGGCAATGCCTACTTCCGGGCCGGGGATATCGGCGCGGCCATTGCCAACTATGAGCGCGCGCTTCAGCGTGATCCTCGCCTCGATTCCGCAGAGTCCAATCTGCGCTTTGCGCTTGCGGCCACGCAGCGCAATCTGGCGCGCCCCCTGCGGCCAGGTTGGCAGGAAAGCCTGTTGCCCTGGGATGATGCCCTGCGGTTGCAGGAGGTGCGTTTGCTTGCTCTCATCTTCTGGGCACTCTTTTGGGGGCTGATTCTGTGGCGCGTGGTACGCAGACAGCGCTATCAGCTGCCCATTGCGGTTTGCGCATTTCTTGCCGCAGCCGCTTTCATGACCTCCACCTATTCGAAATCTTATCCAGTGCAATTGGCTGTTGCGCGCGAAGCCGAGGTGCCCGTGCGCACCGGGGCCAACCCCGCCGACACCCTTCGCTTCACCCTGAATCCCGGCGACCGCGTGCTGGTCGAGGCGGAGAACAACGGCTGGCTGCGGGTGGCCACGGTTGACGGGGAGCGGGGCTGGGCCGATGCCCGCGGCTTTGTTCGCGTGGGACCGCCCTATGCGCCCCCGCCCGCTGCCATGGCGGGCAACGAACCAGTATCGGACGCCCCATGATTGCGTCCGTGCTTGCCACCTTGCAGTCGGGCCTGGATGCGCTGACGGCGCAATCCTGTACCTCAACTGGGTTCGCGGCGCAGGCGCGCGCCTTGCGGCTGGCAGCGTGGGAGGAAACGTGCGCGCATCACCGACAGGGTGCCTCCGGCGAAACCGTGGTTCGCACCCTGAGCGCCTGCGCCGATGCCATCGTGCGTGCGGCTTGTGACTCCGCCAGCCGGCCCTTGGGACAGGATGCCCTTGGGCGCGGCGTGGTGGTTTGCGCACTCGGCGGGTTCGGAAGGAACGAGCTGAGTCCTCACTCCGATCTCGATGTCTGCCTGCTGTATCGCGAGCCGCTCGAGCCGGGGATGGAGGCCTTGAATGCCTTCCTCGTTCCTTTCTTCTGGGACGCGGGTTTCGATTCGGGGTATGTGCTGCAAAGCGTGGACGAGGCACGGGAGCTCGCCATGAGTGAACCCGCCATGCTCACCAGCTATCTCATGTCGCGTCCCCTTTGGGGTAATGCCGAGATACTCGCAGAGCTTAAGGTGTCGCTCGGGGGGCTCGATGATGAGCCGTTCCGTTCCTGCTTCAAGCAGGCGATGCGCCGCCGCGATCGCGCCACCCTGTCGCCACAGCATGCGGAGCGCTTCAGCCGCGAGCCCAACCTCAAGGAACAGGCGGGTGGCTTGCGTGACTATCACGCCGCCCGCTGGATGCTGGCGCTGGCTTTCGGCGATGTACCCCTCGACGTGCTTGCGGCGCGGGGGATCATTCCCCCGGAGTCCCTCTTGCGCCTCAACGAAGGCCTCGACTTCCTCTGGCGCGTGCGCAACGAACTGCACTGGTGGCGTGGCCGCCGCAGCGACACCCTCACCTTCGCTGCTCAGGAGCAGGTGGCCCGCGCTTTCGACTACGGGGACGACCCCGGCCGCGCCATGGAACGCCTGATGCAGGACTATTACGCCGCTGCGCACGCCGTGCGTGATTTTCTTGTCGTCGCGGCCCGCGCCTGCCACCAGCCCGACGGGAACGCCGACGTATCCGAGGGCAGCACCGAAGGTGATCGCCTTATCTTTGTGTCCAACGGGGAGCTGCACGCCGGCGCAACCGACAAGCACTGGTTCGCTGAGAGCCCTCCCCGTCTCATGCGTGTTTTCTGGGAATCCGCGCGCAAGCGGCTGCCCATCGCCGACGCGACCCTTGCCCGCATTCAAGCGCAATTGCATCTCGTCAACGAGGATTTTCAGTCCAGCGATCTCGTGCGTCGCTTCTTCTTTGCCATTTGTGCCCATGCGGACATCGCCGGCCGCGTGCTCCGCCAGATGGCCGAGTGCGGCCTACTGGGTGCTTACTTGCCCGAGTTTGCCCGGGTGCAAGGCCTGGTCCGCCACAAGCAGTTCCACAGCTTTCCGGTCGATGAGCACACCCTGCGTGCGCTGGAAGCGCTGGGAGACATCCCGTCCATTCCCGGGCCCGTGGGACGCTACCTCGAGAAGACGCTCGAACATGTGCAGGAACCCAGTGTCCTTACGCTCGCCATCCTCTTTCATGACCTGGGCAAGGCCGCGGCGGAGGAAGGGCATGTCGAGGCGGGCGTGGAGATTGCCGAGCGCGGCGCGATGCGCTCGGGATGGCCACCCTCCATTGCCGAACGCGTAGGCTTCTTGGTCCGAAATCACATGCTGATGAACGAGATCAGCATGTATCGCGACACCGACGATCCAGCGCTCGTGAAAAATTTCGCGGACACCATGCGCAGTGACGAACGCCTTCGCCAGCTCCTGTTGCTCAGCTATTGCGACCTTCGCGCCGTTGCGCCCGGCGTCTGGAACGACTGGAAGGGGGCGCTGCTCGTCAAGCTCAGTCTAAGGACAGAGCGCATGCTTTCCGCGCGGGACGATGGACTCGCCGAGGAATCCTGGCGCCGCTCGCGGGCCGCCGTCGCGGCCGCGCAGTTGGCCGCCCTGATTCCCGGCATGACTGAGCCGGAGGCGGATGAGCGCATGGCGAGGCATCTCGACGACTTTGGCGACCGTTATCTCATCGCGTTCAATCCGCACCAGATCGCGGACCATGTGCTCGCGCTAGAGGAAGCCCGTGACCAAGGCCTTGTCATGCGCCACATCGTCCGCGAAGATACCCGTGCCAGCGAGGTCGTCATCGTCACGGCGGATCGGCCCGGGCTATTCGCGAGCATCGCCGGGGCATTCACCTGCCAGGGAGCGGCGGTCCAGTCGGCTGGGCTCTTCACCAGCCGCAGTGGCGCCGTCGTAGATTCCTTCCACGTGTCCGACTCCCGGGAGGCTCGTCCCCTCACGTCGCAGCAGTTCCAGGCCATTGAGCGGATTCTGCGCGCAGTATTATTCGAGGGCGACGACATCCAGCGCCATGTCGATCAGTCCCGGCGCCGGCTTTTCGCAATCCTCCAGCCGCCTGCCCCCGTGGCCACGCGGGTCTCCTTTGACGACCTGGCCTCATCCAGCGACACCGTGCTCGACGTGGAAACAGGTGACCGCACCGGATTGTTATACGATATGGCTGCTGTCCTCTCGGGACACGGCGTCAGCGTTCTTTCTGCGCGTATCGACACGGACAGCCTGCGCGTCCGCGACGCGTTTCACATACAAGAAAATGGCAAACCCCTAACGGACCCTGCCCTGCGGGAAAGGCTGCGCGATGAACTCCACGCCCGGCTCGACCCGCTCGCCGCAGCCCATGCACAAGGAGACCCTGTATGAAATGGATTAACGTATTCATCATCGCGCTGTTCGCCGCCGGGGCGTGCCTCGCCCAACCCGCGGCCGCCAGCAATCTCTTGCGTGAGTTGGAGCAAAGCTTCATCGACATCCACGAGAAGGTCGGTCCCAGCGTCGTTAACATCGAGATCACCGGCACCTCGAGCGAAGGGCAGGGCATGCAGGACCTTTTCCACTTCTTCGGCGTGCCCGCGCCGGAGGGGCAGGCCCCTGTGCCGCGCACCCAGGCCACCGGTTCCGGGTTCATCTACTCGGAAGACGGCTACATCATCACCAACAACCATGTGGTGGCCGAGGCCGAGAGCATCACCGTGCGCATGTCGAACGGCAAGGAGTATCCTGCCACGACCGTCGGCACCGACCCCGACACCGACATCGCCGTGATCAAGATCGAGCCCGATGAGCCCATCGTGCCCGTTGTCCTGGGCGACTCCGACCAGGTCAAGGTGGGGCAGTTCGCCATCGCCATCGGAAGCCCCCGGCAACTTGAGGGCAGCGTCAGCTTCGGGCACATCAGCGCGCTCGGGCGTGAAGGCCTCGACGGCCTGCGCGTGCAGGGGCTGCGCTTCCAGAACCTGATTCAGACCGATGCCGCCATCAACCTCGGCAATAGCGGCGGTCCCCTGTGCGACATCGAAGGCCGTGTGGTGGGAATCAACACCGCCATCGTCTGGGGCGCCAACAGCATCGGCTTTGCCGTGCCCGTCAATGTGGCCAAGGACATCGTGCCCCAGCTCATCAAGGACGGCCGCGTCACCCGTGGTTACCTGGGCGTGGGCATTGACGACGTGAACACCTACGCCGACGCTGTCTCCCTGCCCGACATGAGCGGCGCCTTCGTGAAGGAGGTGCGTCCCGATACCCCGGCCGAGCGTGCCGAACTTCAGACCTACGACGTCATCCGGAAGATCAACGGCGAGCCGGTGCGCAATGCGTCCGACCTTGTGCGCCGGATTTCCGGTTTCGCTCCCGGCTCTGAGATCACCCTCGAAGTCTGGCGGCAGGGCAAAGCCATCGACGTTAAGGTTCAGCTTGACGAATGGCAGGCAGACCAGCAGGTGGCTTCCGCCGACAATGGACTCCTGGGCATGCAGTTGCGCCCGCTCACGCCCGACATGATCGAGCGCCTTGGCCTCGAACCGGAGACCAAGGGCGTGCTTATCGCCAACGTCGAGCCCCGTTCTCCCGCCGAGGAAGCCAACCTCATGCCCGGTGACATCATCATCGAAGTGGCACAGAAGCCCGTGGGTTCGCCCGCCGAGCTGCGCGAGGCTTTCGAGCGCGAGGGCAAACCCGGCAAGTCGGTCCTGGTGCGCTTCATTCGTGGCAACCGCGATGCGGACATCACGGTCGTTAGGGTGCCAAACGAATAAGAACAGTTGAAAATTGGTGGCGCGGCGCGGGCTTTCCCGTGCCGCGCTTGCTTTTTTCGGACAAGTCTGGTTTGATTGACATGATATTCCGGTGGAGACGCATGCAGTAACTGTATCGCCCGCGCGGCGCACAGGTGGGGAAGAGGCATGAGCATGCCTGAAGGAGCGATTGATCACGGTGATCCGCGATCGAAGAGCCTGATTGTTGCGGATGACGAGTCGAGCATGGCCTCGCTCGTGCGCGATATTCTGGAAGGCTGGTTCGAGAAGCCAGTCGAAGCGGTGCCAGATGGCGACACGCTGCTCGACGTAGTCGCGTCGGGCCGTTTTCGGGCCGTGGTAACCGACATGAACATGCCCGGCCTCAGCGGCGTCGAGTTGATTCGAGCGCTGCGCCTGGCCCAGCCGGACATTGGCATCATTGTCATGACGGGCTTCACGCAGCAGTTCCCCTTTGTTGACATCATCCAGGCGGGCGCTGATGACTTCATCTCCAAGCCCTTCCCCAAGGAGGAGCTGCGCGCCAAACTGGAGCGCCTCTTCCGGGAACAGGACGTGCGCTATCGCCATCATCGCGCCGAGGAAAAATACCGCAGCCTCTTCCAGATGAGCCATGAGGGCATGCTGGTGCTGGATTCGTCCAGCTTCCTCATCGAGGATGCGAATCCCGCGTTTGCCGCGCTATGCGGTCGTTCCATGCCCGCCATCAACGGCACCCTCTTCTTCGACTTCTTCAACGAGAGCACCCGCCTGCGCCTTCAGGCGTGGCTGGGCGCCTGCGCGCACATTGGCCGGGGCACGCTGGCCGACATCGCCCTTGGCGCATCCGGAAAGCATGTGGATATCACCGCCACCTTCATCAAGGCGGGTGGCGATGGCCTCATCTACCTCATGTTCAAGGACGTCACCGAGAAACGCGAGGTCGAGGCGAAGCTGGCCGATGCCGCGCAGAAAGACGAACTGACCGGTCTCTACAACAAACGCACTTATCACAGCCGGCTCGACGGCGCGCTTCAACGTGCCATGTCGGGAGACCAGCGGGTGGCCTTGCTGTTGATCGACCTCGACAACTTCAAGCGATGCAACGACACCTACGGCCATCAGATCGGCGACAAGCTGCTCATCAGCGTGGGGGATGCCATCCACGCGTCGATTCGCCAGTCTGACATGGGATTCCGCTGCGGCGGCGACGAGTTCTCTGTCATGCTATTCGATTGCTCCGATGAGGGTGTGATGCGCGTGGCCCAGAAGATGCAGGCGGAATTCGCCCGCCACGAAAGCTACGGCACCACGATGAGCATTGGCGTGGCCGTGTTCGACCGCGACCGCGATGCCGGTTCCGAGACCCTCATCCGGCGCGCAGACGAGGCGCTCTACCGCGCCAAGCGCGCGGGAAAGAACACCGTCGAAATGGCGACCTGAATCCCGGCACCTGCATTGGTGACATCACGCTGGCCGTGCGGCGGGTGACCATGCGGTGCTACGGGCCTTCCCGCAGAATCGGGCCAGTTTTTCCCGGTCCAGGTTCACGCGCCCGTCAAAGTAATCGCAAGCTTTGTAGTACCGCAGGTCCTCGCGCCAAAGCCGGAAGAACTCGGGGTCGTTCCACAGGCGCGCGGCCAGGGCAAACGGGTTCCGCCGGCCCTCAAGCGCCGGCCCCACGATTTCGGAGGGGTCGCGGAAGCACTCCCAATCACAATCCGTGCAGGAGGAGTTCTTCGCTGTGCGGTTCACGTCGAGCTCCCAGAATTTACCGAGGTTCTCATTCCCGCGATACCCGCAGGGGTAGGTGTTGCCATCTTGTGAATTGATGAAGAAGAAGTCCGCGCCGCCCCGGCAGCCGTAGCCCTGGCGGTCGCATCCAGGTTCGTATTGCCGCATCAGCGAGAGCAGGCTCGAACGCGGAGAAAAAATGCGCAGCTCGCCCCGGTACTCCGGCACCGTGTCGTACAGTGCCCGGAAAAGCATTAGCCGCTCACCGCGCGTGAAGCGAATCACCCGGTCCAGCGAAGTGGCGCCATAGACCGCCTGAAGTCCCTGCACCTGCTCCGGCGTGTCGATGCTCATCGGGTAGCAGGTGTTTACGATCGTGAAACCCAGGTCGCGCACGAAGCCATAGAACTTCGACAGCGAAACGCGCATGCCCCGGTAGAACGCGGCCAGGTATTCGTCTTCCGTTGCGTAGTTCTCCGGGTATAAATCCCACGTCACCTGCCCGCCCACGTTCCGGTTCACCCCCAGGTTCGCTGAGGGGTATAGGCCACGCTCGTGAAAGTAAGGCAGCGCCCGCTCGATGCCCTTAATCAGGTTCGGGAAACCCCGCATCTTCTCATGCACTTCCGGTACCGCTGAATCGATGCTGATCCAGAAGTTCCTGATGGGCGTCGATGCCAGTGTGTCCGCAAGCCGCTGCACCCGCGACTCCCAATTCGGCGCATCCGGGTTCTTGAAGAGGTAACCGTTCGTGCCGCTCCGGATAAACGGTATGCCGAGGGAGCCGGCATGCCGGATCAGCGGTGCCATCTCGTCGAGCATCAGCAGCGGTTCCCCACCGGTGAAGCTCAGCGCGGAGATTCCCTGGCGCGCCGCCGCATCGATGGAGCGGCGCATGTCATCCACCGAAAGAGAGCGCCGCTCGAAGGGGTTGTGCACCCGCATCTCGCATTGTGGGCATTGCGCGTTGCACTTGTCGGTCATCTGGATGATGAGCTGCCCGGGCGCGCGTCCCCGCCAAATGCGCCGGAGGTTCTTCCACGAGACGACTTGCTGCTCCATGACGGTTCTCCCAAGTTGGATGTGGACGGCGGAGTTAACTTTCTCTGACACGCCTAAACTACCCGGGGGCTGTTAACAACCGGTGAAATTCAAATGTAAAGTTCGTTATAGCAAGCACTTAACTTGTCAATAATTAACTCTCTGCTAACCCGGGCCTAACCCGCCGGAAGTACCTTGATGAGCACAGGCACCGGGCAAATGGAATCAGGAGAGTCTTGACATGAAGGTTGATTTGCACTGCCACTCGAAGCACTCCGACCGGCCAACGCTTTGGGTCATGCAGAAGCTCGGTTGCCCGGAGAGCTACACCGAGCCGGTCGAGCTCTACCACATTCAGCGGCGCATGGGGATGGACGCCGTCACGATCACGGACCACAACGTTATTGATGGCTGCCTCGACATACTCCACCTTCCCAACACCTTCATGGGCTGCGAATACACCACCTACTTCCCGCAAGACGGGTGCAAGGTGCATGTGCTCGCCTATCGTTTCACGGAGGAGCAGCACCGCGATCTGAGCGAACTGCGCAAGAACATTTTTGAGTTCACGGCCTATCTCCGCGCTCACCAAATTCCGCATGCCTGCGCGCATCCGCTCTTCGGGCCGAACGAATCGCTCACGCCCGGCCATGTGGAACAGCTCGCCTTGCTTTACAAGCACTGGGAAATCAACGGGGACCAAGCCCCCGCCATGAACGCGGCGCTGGAGCGCATTGTCTGGCAAATGACGCCCCAGCAGATCGAGCGTCTCGCCAACAAGCACGGCTTCGAGCCGGGCTACGCGGAGCCATGGCGTAAGGTGCTCATCGGCGGAACCGATTGCCACAGCTCGTTGCACCTGGGGCATACCTACACGCACGCCCCCGGCGCACGCACCCTCGACGGCTTCTGGGAAGCCATGGCCACCGGGCAGGTGCGCGTGCATCTCGAGCAGCCCTCTCCCAAGTCCTTTGCGCGAAACGTGTACTCCATCGCGTATCAGTTCTACAAAAACAAGCTGGGCCTCGACCGGCATGTCAATAAGGATCTCCTGTTGCGCTTTCTCAACCGCGCGCTCCAGGCCCGCCCCGGATCCGACGAGGAGTCCTGGGTGGAGCGTTTTTATTTCATGATGGCCAAGCGCCGCCGCGTGCGTGACCTTGGTCCCGGCAAGAACACCATGGTGAATCTCGCGCGCATCGAGGCCGAGCGCCTCATCCGGGAGGATCCCCGGCTGATGCAGATCGTCCACGAAGGCGAGGCCGCCGGCGCCAATATGGACGAGATCTGGTTCGAGTTCGTCAACGAGATGGCCAACAAGATGACCATCCACCTCGGTTCCCAGATTCTGGACCGCGTGGTCAGTGGCCGTTTCTTCGACCTGTTCAACCAGCTGGGCTCCGGCGCCGCGCTCTATGTGCTCGTCGCTCCTTACCTGGCCAGCTTCTCGCATTATCAGTTCGAACGGAAATTCAGCCAGACCGTGCTCGACAGCTTCCTCGGCGGCAACGTCCCCGAGGAGCTTCAGTCCGTCAACCGGGTCGCCCACTTCACCGACACCCTGAGCGACGTCAACGGCGTGGCCCGCACGCTTTATCAGCAGGCTGAATCTGCAATGCGCCTTGGGCTCGAATACCAGGTGCTTACCTGCGGGGCCACCCCGGATGGCGCGCCGCGCAACGTGAAGTGCTTCAACGCGGTGGGCTCCTTTGATATCCCCGAGTATCTCGAGCTCAAGCTGCTTGCGCCGCCCCTGCTCGAAATGCTCGACCACTGTTACACCCAGGGATTCTCCCACATCCACGTCGCCACGCCCGGCCCCGTCGGGCTGGCCGCCATCGCCGTGGCCCGCATCCTGCGACTGCCCGTCTCCGGCACCTACCACACCTCTTTTCCCGAGTACGCCAAGGCCCTCACTGACGACGCCTACGTCGAAGATATCGCGTGGAAGTATATGCTCTGGTTCTATGACCAGCTCGACGCTGTTTACGTGCCCTCACTGGCCACCGGTAACCAGCTTGTCGAGCGCGGCATCAAGCCCGGCAAGATTCGGGTCTACCCTCGCGGCATCGACATTGACCGCTTTCACCCCGCCAAGCGTGCCCAGCCCGAGTCGCTCCAGTGCAACATGCCCGCTGATAAGGTGAAGCTGCTTTACGCGGGAAGGGTGTCCCGGGAGAAAAATCTCGATGTGCTCGAGCAGGCCTACAGGAAACTGTGCGCGCGCCATGCTGGCGCCGTGCTGGTCGTCGTGGGGGAGGGGCCCTATCTCGAAGAGATGCGCAGCAGGCTCAACGATCTGCCCGCCCTCTTCACCGGCTTCCTCTCCGGCGACGCACTCGCCGAGGTCTTCGCCTCCTGCGACGCCTTCGTTTTCCCCAGTGCCACCGACACCTTTGGCAATGTCGTGCTCGAGGCCCAGGCCAGCGGCCTGCCCGTGGTTGTCACCGACCAGGGCGGTCCCCAGGAAAACCTCCTTCCCGGCGAGACCGGTTTCGTGGTGCCCTCCGGAGACAGCGATGCACTTGCCCATGCCATGGAACGGCTGGTTCATGATGCCGCGCTCCGCGAACGCATGGGCCGTGCCGCGCGGGCCTACATGGAAAACCGTGGATTCGACGCCGCCTTCGAGCGCCTCTTCGCCCTCTACACCGGCGAGTGCGAAGCCCCCGGGGTGGAGAGCGTCGTTCATACGCTCCGCAACATCGTTCCCTTGCCCGAACAGTTGGCTTCATAGTATGTCACGTGCAAAGTGGGAGCTGGTTACAGACGCGCTGCGAAGCATTCCAAGCTTGTTACGGGTGGCTATAAAAAGACGCCACTTCGCGGAATGATCGCCTTCATCGTCGCCGAGGAATGGGTTGAATAAAGCTATGCGTCTCTTCCGCCGCTAGGCCATGAAGTCCTTCAGCGCGGCGCGCAATTCGTCGGTCAGTTCCAGCGCGCGTTCGTTCACGTAGTCCACCCAGCACATGACGGAGTGGCCGTGCGCCATCAGGGTGTCGCTGCCGTGGAGGAAGATTCCCTGGTCGATGTGAAAGGATCGATTGCCGATGTAGGCGATCCGCGTGCCGATTTCGAGTTGGGCGGGATAGTGAATCTGCTTTCGGAAGTCGCACTTGATCGACACCAGCCCGAAGCCCTTGCCATCCTGCTTCATTCCCGAGGGCATGGCCTGCTGCCGCAGGAACTCGATGCGCGCCATCTCGAGGTAGGTGAAGTAGTTGGCGTTGTTGACATGGCCCATCGAGTCCATGTCGGACCACCGTACTTCGAGATTCTTCCACGCCTTGTAATCATCGCGGACCGGCAGCGCATTCATCGGATTACTCCTCAAGATCATCGGGGCCACCTTGGGCGGCTTTGGTTCGATTGTAGTCATCGCTGCCGCCGGGTGTCGAGCGAGTTGGAAGCCGCTGCACGTAGAGCCATGCAGCCCACCCCAGCGGCACCATTGCCCAGAACGTGATCAGGCGGTAGAGCCCCACCACGATGACGATCTGCGCTGCGGGCAGTTCGGCCATTTGCAGCAGCCAGCCCAACACGGGTTCCGCCACGCCAAGCCCTCCCGGCATGCCGCTGGCCGAGCCGGCCGAGTCGCCGATCAGGGCGTAGAGCGCAACGCGCGCGTAGGCCACGGGACCAGCCACCGGCCAAAGCAACACCAGCATCACCGTGCCAATCATGCAGCGGTCGAGCACGCGCAGCCCGAGGCACAGTGCGCCGGGCAAGCTCCAGAAAAGGGAGGGACGCAACGCGGCCGCCCATGCCGGCAACAGGCGCGCTACTATTCCAGCCGCTGCCAGGGCCGCTGTTGCCAGAGTCAGCCCGGCCGCCAGGCCCGCCGCCGGATGCCATTGCCAAAGCGCCAGTGAGACGATCAGCAGAGCCACTGCGGACAGGTCCAGATAGACCAGGCTGGCCTCCGCCTCGATGCCTCGCCGCAGCGTGCCAAGGCCAAGCCGCCGGGCCGCCTCGGGGCGCACCAGCCGCCCGGTCTGCGCGGGAAGGAATTGCAGGGCATACACGCTGGCAAACAAGGCCAGACCCACCCGCCCGCGCACCGCAAGCCCGCATCGCCGGTAGGTCCAGGTCCAGCAGAGCGCATCCATCGCGACGCCGATCAGGTTCACGGCAATCGCCAACGCCACCCAGCCCAGGTTGCCTCGCCATGCCCTCAGCGCCTCGATGCCGTCTTCGCGCAGGAAGCGCCACGCCACGAATACCGTGACGCAGGCAAGCAGCGAGACGATCACAAGGCGCAGGCGTTGCATCATGGCGATGGTGCCGGTTCCGCGGTTAGCAGGCGCGCCTCAAGGCCCGTGCCGTCGCCCAGGTCCACGGCGTACCGGCGGCCGTCGGAAAGTTGCACCTTTACCCGGAATCCCCCGTCAATGCTTTCGTGCGTGGCGTTGGCCGTGGCACCGTTGATGGCAATCGCCGTGATGAAATCCATGGTCTCCGCAGGGGCCTCCGGATCGGCCGACAGGTGCCACTCTTCCAGTGTGAACTTCGCCCAGTCATGGGGAGGCGGATCAAACTGGTCGGTCTGCGTCAGCCGCAGCGCGGGCGGATGCAGGAAGCGCACCTCCGCCGCCGCCTCGCCCTTCTGCGTGCGCGCGTAATTCTCGCTCAGCTCGAAAGGAGCCATCGAGTGCAACAGCCACTGCCACTGGCCAGGCTGCTTGGCTTCCACCCTGTCGTGGATGAGCAGCAGTTCCGGCTTGAAGAAGTAAAGCCGTCGCGTCCATCGCTTCACGGCGTCGTAAGAATCACCGGCCTCGCCCTGCACGATATCCACGTCGTTCAGGATCGCATGCCCCGATATCCTGCCGAGCGCCCGTGCGGTGTGCGGGCGCTGCCCTTCGCTATTAAACAGAATGGCGTTGTCAGACTTGCTCTGCCACATCCACTTGGAGTGATGCGGGCTTCCATAGATGTCGCGCCGCCCTGTCAGGGTCAGCAACGGGTCGCCGTTCACATACAGCATGAAGCTATTGTTGGCGTTATACCCATGGCTCTGCGTGCCCCATGGACTGCTCTTGAAATGCACCTGGACGTTTTGCTTCGCGTCGAAGAGGTTCGTGTTGAACACGGCGAGGCCCGTCTCGGGAAACACCCGCGACGCGGGCAGATGCACCGGTTTGGCCGGGGCGGGGGCGGCCGGCATCATCGCACCGGACACCACGCCGAACCAGCCCTTTTCCGCCAGATTGAAACCTTCCTGCTCCGCATACCAGGCCCAGTCGGCATTGCCATTCACCGCCGCCATGAATCCAAGGTAGTCGCCCGCCGCGCGGGATGATGAACCCTGAGCGAGATCGCCCCACGCGCCGGCGCGCGCGCCGGGCGGCAGGGTATACATGCCGAAGTAGCCCGTCTCCCGGAAGAAGGGCTTCGCATAGGCGTCGATGTCCAGCGCTGTCTTCATCGTGACGGCCCAATAGTTGAAGCGCATCAGATAGCTCAACCAATACGCCGTGCCTTCATGCCATCCCCCGTCGTTGCCGCCCCACACCGGGTAGCAGCTATGGAACACGGTCACCGCGAAGTCCAGCCAGCGGGCCGCCTCGGGGATCTCGGAATGAAACGCTATCGCCACCTCGCCCAGCCAATGCCACGCACGATTGCTATGGCTCCCGTAGGGGCGCCACAGGTGGTTTCCCTGGTTCAGGTGGTTGAAGCAATCTTCCCCGCGCACCCGCATCACCGACACGATCCGTTCCCGTTCCTCCGGGGTGTATAGATCCGGCGCCCAGGTGTAGGCGCGGGCGGGCCAATAAAGGAGCGGCATCGCCGCCTCGTCGTTGTAGTCGTATTGCGTGCTGCCCTTTGGGTCCCATGCCACGAACGCCATCATCAAGTCGTGCGCCATCTGGCCAAAACGCGGGTCGCCCGTGAACCGGTAGGCGAAAGCGCAGGTGGCCGACCCGGCCATCACGCTGATGGCGTGCTCCCGGTTACCCCACCAGATATCGCGCCATTCCTTGCTCTTGTACTGAATTCCCTCGGGATACAGCGGCGGCTCGGAAGTGTCCGGCGGACTCGCCAGGATCATCTCCGCATCGCGCAAGGCATCCTCCCAGTGTGGCGCCAGATCATGAGTGATACGTTCCGTGATTTGCGGCACGGTCTCCGGGCGCATGAACAGACGCGGGTGTTCCTGGGGCAGTCGCTGCATCAACTCCACCGGGCTGGGCTTCGGATACAGGTCGGCCTCCTTCGACACCTGAAACGAGCGTGTCTCGCTCCATGCGCTCCAGCCCTTGTCCGGCACGTGCGCGCGATAACGCCAGTACAACGTCACGCCTGTGGGCAGGGCTGCGGCTGGAGCATGACTCGACCACGGCGTCTCCGGCACTTCGTAAACCGTGTATTCAAAGGTTGCCGATGGGGAGACCTGCAGGTGATAGCGATCCGCGTCGCGCTCCGGGGCCCAGGTAAACGCAGGCGGATTTACCATCTCTGCCATGCCCAAGGGGCGATAGCCCCAGTTGTTCGGCTCGGCGGGCGAGGCCTCCAAAGTCCAGGAATCCGCCCGGGAAACGGCGGGGGAAAGCAACAAAAAGAGACTCGCTAACAGGTACAACAAAGGCATCGGCGCTTGCTCCATGGTGAATAGGGACAGGGTAGCGGATGGCGCACCCGGATAACACGCTTTCCTTCACCGCCCGGCTTCCCTAGAATGCAGGCCAAAAGGGAGGTCTGCGGCATGCTGGGAAAATGGATTGCGGCTGGACTGGTTTTTCTTGCGGCGACGGCCAGCGCCGAGGGACCGGTGAAGCTCATCTTTGATACGGATATGGGCAATGATGTGGATGACGCGCTGGCGCTTGGCATGATCCATGCCCTGCAATCGCGCGGGGAATGCGAGCTGCTGTGCGTTACTGCCACCAAGGATCATTCCCTTGCAGCCCCGTATCTCGACGCCATCAACACCTTCTATGGCCGCGGCGATATTCCGATTGGTGTCGTCAAGGGAGGCGTCACCCCTGAAGACAGTAAGTTCCTGCCGATTGTCGAGATCATGGATGAAGGCAAGCTGCGTTATCCGCACCGCATCAAGCGTGGGGAGGAGGCTCCCGACGCCACCACGCTCTTGCGCGAGGTGCTGGCTGGCCAGCCCGACCAGTCGGTCGTCATCGTGCAGGTGGGTTTCAGCACGAACCTTGCCCGATTGCTCGATACCGCGCCCGACGACCACTCCCCCTTGACCGGGCGCGAACTAGCTGCCAAGAAAGTGCGTGCCATCTCGGTCATGGCAGGCGCGTTTCAACCCATCGGCGGCAACACGCATCTGGAATACAACGTCGTGATGGACATCCCATCCGCCCGCCACCTCGCGGCGGAATGGCCAACGCCCATCATCTGGAGCGGCTTCGAAATCGGTCTTGCGCTTCCGTATCCGGCGGTCAGCATCGAGCAGGATTTTCGTTACGTCCCGCATCATCCTTTGGCTGAATCGTATCAGCGCTACGAGCCCACTCCGCATGAGCGCCCCACGTGGGATCTGACCAGCGTGCTATGGGCCGTGCGTCCGGAACGCGGGTATTTTGACTTGTCCGAACCTGGCCGCGTGGAGGTGCTGGAGAACGGGGAAACGATTTTCCACCCCAGCAGCGACGGCAAGCACCGCTATCTGATCCTGAAGCAAGAGGAGCGGGGCCGGATTATCGAGGCGCTCGCGGCGTTGTCCAGTCAACCGCCTACTGCAGCCCCCCGGCGTGGTGCCCGCCGCTAACGCAGGGACACGGGCGGCTGCAGGATCTCCATCAGCACGATGCCCTGCCGAAGACTCGCCGGATTTTCCAGCAGTCTGCGCACATCCTGCGGGGTCATGCGCCGCACCGCCGCCGCTGGCCGCTGGACCGGTTCCGGTTTCGACACGGGTATCGGCGCCGTTGGGCCTTCTTGTTCCCCCTGAACGGCGGCGGCCGCCGGAACAGGCGGACGGCGTGTGGTCTTTGCTGCTGCCTGTTGGCGCTGCTGCTGCTTGAGAATCCGATCGCGTTCCGCCTCCTGTCGGGCGAATTCGGCTTGCTTGCGCTGCGCTTCCATCTGCTGCTGCAACCGTCGCCGCAGCTCGCGCACCCGGCGCTCCTCGTCTGAATTGGGCTCCGCCGGAGGCAGCCCCTGCGGAGACAGCTCCGGCAAGCGCGCCGGTGGCTCTTGCCGCTGTGGCATGGGCGGCATGCCTTGCTGGGCGGAGCGGCGTTGCGGCATGGGGGGAGCTCCCGCGCCCTTGCGCCTCGCCGTCGGAATGTCGTGGCCCGGAGCCTGCCCCTCGCGGGGCGGTGCACCCGTCTCTCCGTACAGCATCCGGCGCGTCGCTTCCGGCAGTTCGGATGGATCAACCTTCCGCCGTTGCTGCCGCTCGGCGTCCGCCTTGCGCTGCTCCAGAATCTTGCTGACGATGCTGGATCCAGCAACCACCAGAAAGATGATGAAGCCTATGATGTTCTCGAGGTCAATCACGCGCCATCTCGTTATGGTTTGAATTCACGCGCCATCGTCCTTATTGACGAGGCTGCTGTTCGCCCTTGTCCGGCTTCGCGATCGAATCGCGCATTTCGGTGTCGGCAATCACGTTCTTCATGCGGTAATAATCCATGATGCCCAGATTGCCATTGCGGAACGCCTCGGCCATCGCGCGCGGCACCTCGGCTTCGGCCTCCTTCACGCGGGCCGCCATCTCCACCACCTGCGCCTGCATCTCGGTCTCGCGCGCACGGGCCATCGCGCGACGCTCCTCGGCGCGGGCCTGTGCAATCTGCTTGTCCGCTTCCGCCTGCCGGATTTGCAGGGCCGCGCCGATGTTCTCGCCCACGTCCACGTCGGCAATATCAATCGATAGAATCTCGAAGGCCGTGCCCGCGTCGAGCCCACGCTGCAGCACCACGCGGGAAATCATGTCCGGGTTCTCCAGCACCTTCTTGTGGGTGTCCGCCGAGCCGATCGTCGTCACGATGCCCTCACCCACGCGCGCCACAATCGTGTCCTCGGTCGCGCCGCCCACCAGCCGCTCCAGGTTCGTGCGCACCGTCACCCGCGCCTTCGCTTTCAACTGAATGCCATCCATCGCCACCGCCGTTACGAAGGCCGGGCCGCGCGTGGGATCGGGACAATCAATCACCTTGGGCATCACCGAGGTCTGCACCGCGTCCAGCACGTCACGACCGGCAAGATCGATGGCCGTGGCCTGCTTGAAGCTCAAGGCAATGTTTGCCTTGTTTGCCGCGATGAGCGCGCGCACCACCTGGCCCACGTTGCCGCCCGCGAGGTAATGCGCCTCGAGGTCGTTGGTGCTGATGTTAAGCCCTGCCTTGATGGCATTGATGCGGTTCAGCACGATGATCGATGGCTTCACCTGCCGGAGGCGCATGCCCACCAGGCTGAAGATGCTCACCGGCGCGCCCGAGAGCAGGGCCTGAAGCCACAGCTGGAAGAACGAAGCGATGACAACCACCGCCACGAAAACGAAAATTACGGCGGCCGCCGTCATCACCAAGGTTACCGGGGTCATGTTAATCCTCCTTCTCTCCATGCCGGAACTTTCCGGCCGAACGTGTATTCACGAAAATTCCAATGCCACTTCATACCGCCTGAGAGGCGGGATTATTCAACTCTTCCGGGGCGCGCTCCACCACGAGAAAATTCCCGCTGACATGCGTCACAATTACCCGGGCACCCGCCTCGATAAACGCGCCGTCGGAGGTCACATCCAGGCGCCGGCCGTCGATTTCCACAATGCCCGCCGGGCGGAGCGCCGTCATCACCAAGCCCGTACGTCCAATCAGGCTCGTGTCGGTGTGCATGTTCTCATAGCCGTCCTCGGCCGACATGGCCGTTTCCAGCTTCAGCGCGGAACCCGCCCGGGTATTGGACAGCAGATACATGCCCGTTATGACGGTAAACACCGTGCCCAGCACTTCCCCCACCAGGATGAAGAGCGCATACTCGGGCAGGGTTATCATGCCGTAGGCGCATCCCCCTACCAGCAGCACCGAGCCAAGCACCCCAAGCACCCCGCCGGGCAGGATGAACTCAGCCAGAATCAGCACGCTGGCCGCAAGGAAAATCAGCGCCACCCAAAGCAGCGTCATGCAGCGTCGTCCTCCTGGATCGTCTCAAGCAGGCTAATCAGCTGCGTGATCTCAATGCGAATCTCCAGCAGCTTCTTGCTCTTGTCCGCGGGATCCTTGGGGTCGTTTTCCTCCACCGGATCAAAGGTGGCGAGCAAGGGACTGCTCTCCGCGTAGAGGCTTTTCCCCTGGGCAAGCAGCTTGTTGAAGCGCTTGGCAAACGGGGCGCAGGTGTAATAGCCGGCGCCCTGAGATTGAACATAGTCCATCTCGCCCAACAGCTTGCGAAGCATGTGCTCCATCGTGCGCACGGGTGACATCGGCAACCCTTTTCTCGTTCAGCCACTCACTATGACAAGCAACCGGGCCAACCCGCAAGGTGGCTGCCTGAGGGCGGAAACCCCCGCCAGCGAGGAAATCTTCCTTCTCCCTCGGGATGCTTTCCCCTATACCACCGAACGCCCGCCAAAATTCACCAGCAAATACATCACCGCCATCCGGATGGCCACGCCATTCGACACCTGCTCCAGAATCACCGAGCGCGGCCCGTCCGCCACCTCCGCCGCCAACTCCAGATCCCGATTGATGGGGCCCGGATGCATGATTAACGCGTGGTCCGGCGCGTGGCGCAGCGACTCGCCATCCACGCGGTATAGCCGCACATACTCGCGAATGCTCGGAAAAAGCCCGCTCTTCTGGCGCTCCAGCTGGATGCGCAAAGAGTAGACCACGTCTGCGTCACGCAGGCCTTCCTTCAAGTCATATGTCACACGCACGCCCAGCTCTTCGATACGCCGCGGCATCAGCGTCGCCGGGCCGCACAGGGTCACGTTTGCCCCGAGTTTTCTCAGGCAGTGGATGTTGCTCCGCGCCACGCGGCTGTGCTCGATGTCGCCCACCAGCGTCACGTTCACGCCGTCGAGCGTGGCTTCCGGGTTGCCCGTGCGCTCGCGAAGGTGCTCGCGCATCGTGAAGGCGTCCAGCAGCGCCTGTGTGGGGTGCTCATGCCGACCGTCGCCCGCATTGATGATGTGGGAGTCGTGTGACTCGGCAAGGATGTGCGGCGCCCCTGCGCAATTGTGCCGCAGCACGATCACGTCGGCGTGCATCGCCTCGATGTTCGCCAGTGTGTCGTGCAGGGTTTCCCCCTTCACCAGGCTGGAGGAAGAGGTCGCAATCGAAAGCGTGTCCGCGCTCAGGCGCTTGGCCGCCAACTCAAACGATGTTCGCGTGCGGGTGCTGGGTTCGTAGAACCAGTTCACCACCAGCCGTCCTGTCAGGAGCGGCACTTTCTTGATCCCGCTTCGCCGCTTGCCGACCGCCACGAACTGTGGCGCCGTGTCCAGCACAAGCGTGATTTCCTCCCGGGTGAGATCCTCTATCCCGATCAGGTCTTTACGCGTCCAGGTTGGCTCGACTTCTGTAAGCGGGGCGCTCATGCTTGGGCCTCCCCGGAAGTCTCGATGCCCGGCATGCGCTCCACCAGCACGACGTCTTCGCCGTCGATCTCGTTCAATCGCACGCGAATCCATTCGTCTTCACCGGCGGGAATCTTTTCGCCCAGGTAATCGGCACGTATGGGCAACTCCCGTCCGCCGCGATCGATGAGGCAGGCCAGCTGAATGCGCGCGGGGCGGCCGTAATGAAACACCTCGTCCATGGCCGCGCGGATGGTGCGTCCCTTCGCCAGCACGTCATCCACCAACAGGACGCTTCGTCCATCCACTTCAAAGTCGAAGTGTGTATAGCCCTTCGAGTCGTTGCCCGTAAGCGCAAGATCGTCCCGGTAGAGCGTGGTGGCTAGCGCCCCCACGGGTGGGGTGTGTCCGGTCATGCCGCCCAGCAAGCGGGCCAGTCGTTCGGCCAAGGGCTTGCCGCGCCGCAGGATGCCCAACAATACGAGCGACTCCATCCGGGGGTGGGCCTTGGCGATCTCCCGGGCCATGCGGCGCAAATGCACCTGCATCGCCTCGGACTGCATCACGATCGTGCTCTCGCCGATCTCGTCCCCGGTGCTCATCGGGCGCGTTCCCATGAAAAGTGGGAGAAATTTATGCGTCGCATGTAAGGGTCGCTGCTCCCAAGATTGGCGCAAGTATAGCAACACGAATCACGGCCCCGCATCCCGGGGCGTTGGACCAGCCTTGGCCGCTTCGATATACTGCCACTTCTTTCCCGGCCACATGGCTTGGCTGGGAGCAAGTCCAATTCCCCTGGAATACTGCCATGCCTGAAACGACACCGCCTGCTTCCTCGCGTGATAACCTGCTCAGTCCGGTGGGATACCTGCGCGCGCTTGTCGCCAACGTCAAGCTCATCATCGGGGGCACTGCCCTGGCCGGGGTGGCGGGGGTAGTGGCTGTTCTACTCATGCCTGTCCAGTTCTCCTCCAGCGCAACGCTGTTTGTCTCCCCACAGCCGTTCCGACAGGCTGCCGAGGTCAGTGCCCTTATGCCGGCCAATCTGGGTGTGGTGGACTACCGCATTCTCTTCACGAGCGACGGCATCCTGATGCGCGCGGCCGAGCGGGTGGGCGAGTTGGGCTCCTGGACGCAGGAGGAGCTTGAGGACCTTCAGAAGATTTCCCAGCTGAGGAAGATGATGACCCTGGTGGCCGAGGTGTCCCAGAAAACGGTGAGCACGACCGAGTACTCGCCGATGATCACCTTAACAGCCACTGCCGACACGCCGGACCATGCGCGCGATCTTGTGCTGGCTTGGGCGCAGGTTTGCGAAGAAGTGTCCAGGCAGGCCTACGAGAAAGGCAAAAGCGGCTTGCTCAACATTGCGCAGGAACAGTTCAATTCAACCCGGGGCGAGCTCGAGACGGTGGGCGGACAGATCCGCGACGCCGAGATTGAATACAACGATGAGTTGGCCCGCGCCCAGTTGATGCAAGTGCATGAGCGATACCTTGACTATATTCGCAAGACGGCCGACAAGACCGTCGAGATAGAGACAACGCGCAAGGAAATTGCCGAGCTCGAACAGGGACTGCTCGCCGAGCCCGAGCGGCTCACGCTGTTCAAGTCGCCGCCGATGACCGCCGTGTTCATGGACAAGGCCAAGAGCAAGTCCGGTGAGCCGGAGGGCTACAGCTCCGAGGAACTGAACGCCGTCCATGTGGCCTTGAAGGAGAAGCTCGTCGTTAAGCGCAGCGAACTGGCCAGCATGGAGGAGTTTGTCCGCCAGATGACGACGCAACTGGAGTCCCTCTCCACCGAGCTACAACAGTTGCGGGCGGAGATTGCCGAGAAGGCCTTCGAGCGCAAGATGCTTAATATCCAGGAGACGCCGCACCTGCGCAGTTACGACATGCTCTCGGGCCTGCTCGAGCAAGCCAAGATTGTCGAGTCGGAACGCCTCAGCTTGGGCGACGTGAAGATCATCTCCGATCCGGTGCTGCCGGATCGCAAGAGCTGGCCGCCCCGCACCCTGTTCGTTCTGCTCGCGGCCTTCAGCGGACTCTGCGTCTCCACGGCGGCGGTGTTGTTGCGACAGGCCCTTAGCAGTGAAGAGTTCGCCCTGGTGGGCAAGTAGCCCGCTCGCGCCGAAACATCCACGGAAACTCGAATGTCTCCTGAACGCGACAGCAAGCCGCGCCTGCTCATCATCGTCAACGTCTTCAACCCCGACCGGGGCGGCGGCGGCGCCATTTTCAGCGACCTCGCCTATGGATTGGCCGAGCGCGGCTACGACGTGACGGTCCGTTGCGCCTACCCCTACTATCCCGAGTGGAAGGACAAGAGCGGACGCAATGGCTGGCATGTGGAGCGCTATGAGGATCAGGGCGTCCATGTCGAGCGTTATTACATATACATTCCGTCCCGTCCGAATTCACTCTGGCAACGACTGCTTTACGAGGCGTCCTTCCTTGCTTCGCTGATGCTGCTCAGCATTCGGCGGGGCCGGGACCACGATGCCGTGATGGTGTATTGCCCGCTGGTTGGCGCGGTGGCCTTTGCGGCATTGAACCGCTGGCGCTGGGGCAAGCCGCTCTGGCTCAACGTGCAGGACCTCTCGGCCGATGCAGCCGCCGCGAGCGGCATCGCCAAGGGGCGCATCGTGGTTGGCGTGCTCAAGGCGGTTCAATCGTTGTTGTTCAATCAGGCCCAAGTCTGGAGCAGCATATCCCCCGTCATGGTCCAGCGCCTCGGCGATCTCCGTAGGAAAAACCAGCCTTTGCTTTACGTGCCGAATTGGCTCAACCGCTCCATGGCGGACGCGCTCGCGGCGCTACCCGGCAAGGCTGGACGGCTTCCCGATAATCCCGTCAGGCTGCTCTACGCCGGCAACATCGGTAAGAAACAGGACCTGCTCCGTTTCTGCAAGCTGCTGTCTGGCTCCGAGGCGGCCTTCCGCTTTCGGATTCATGGCAATGGCGGTGGCGCGGATGAGATTCGCGCGTGGGTCTCCCAGTCAGGCGATGCTCGCTTCGAGTTCGGCGATTTCATGGAGGAACCCGCTTTCGCGCAAGCCCTGCACGAAACGGATTTCTTTGTCATCACCGAGAAGAGTGGCAGTGGTGGTTCCTTTATTCCCTGCAAGACCATATCCGGCATGGCCGCCGGTTCGCCCATCCTCGCCGTCTGCGACGCAGATAGTCCACTTGGCATGGAGATACGGCAGACCGAAGCTGGTCCATGGTTTTCCTGGGACGACGCCCCCGATGCGGTGCAACTCCTGTCCACCATGGAACAACATGGCGAACGCTTCACGGCCTGGCAGCGCAATGCCCTGCAACGCGCCCAGTTTTACGAGCGCGATCAGGTGATTGACCGATGCGCCAAGGCCTTCGACGCCTTGGCCGCAGCCCCCTCTCCGCAAGCACTACGCGAAGCCCTGGAACCCTTGCGCGGCTGAGCCGCGCATGGATTAGTCGGCGGTCTGCCGGGCCGGGGCGAGTCCCACCGGGGCGGTGTTCTCTTCCCGGAAAATCTGGATATCCTTCCAGCGCTCTCCATGGAACCGCTTGAACAGAACACCGCTGAGCAGGATTAGGTAGATCGAGGCGCCCACCCATGCCCAGAAGGGACCGCCCGGATAGACCAATGCCAGGAAGGCGGCGAAGGGCTGAAAGCCCACATAGGCTCCAATGAGCGTAGCCCACATCACCCAGCGCGTGTCGCCCGCGCCGCGCAGCGCGCCCATCAACACGATGTTGGTGCTGTCCGAAAATTGGAAGATGGCGGCCATGATCAGGAGCGACCAGCCCAACCGCACGATCTCGGGGTCCTTCGTGAAAATCTGTATGACGGGTTCGCCAAAGATGGCGAAGGAAATTCCGGTCACAGTCATGTAGATGCCGCCGAGCTTGATGGCCGTGTAGGTGCGCGCTTTCGCGCGACGAATGTCGCCCCGCCCGATCCACTGCCCCACAATCGGCGCGATGGCCTGGTTCAGGGCTATCGCGGGGACAAAGGAAATGTGCATCACACTGAGCGCCGCATTGTTCGCGGCCAGGGCAGCGTCGCCAAAGCGTCCCACGATAAAGCTGATGAAGATCCCCCAGGTGGCCACGTCCAACAGATGACAGGCCCCGGCTGGAAGGCCAATGCGAATCAGCTCACCGAAGCGGTGCGGGTGATAGCGCCAGCTGCCGCGGGTTTCATAAAGGCGGTCGTACTTCGGCATCAGATACCACACGTGCAAGACAATCGCCTGCGCGAACTGGGAGGCGACCGTGCCCCAGGCAGCGCCTGCGATGCCGAGCGCGGGCATCCCGAAGTGGCCGTATATCAGCGCATAGTTCAGGCCGATATTGACGACGTTCGCGACGAGCATCACATACATCGGAACCGCGGGGCGGTTGATGGCCTGGAAGAACGTTGACAGGGCCGTGGCCCAGGCGAAGGGCAAATAGCCCAACAGGCGAATCTCGAAATACGCGATCTCCATGCGCGTGGTGGATTCTGCATGGCCCATGAGGCCGAAAAGGTAGGGGGTAATCGGCCAAAGGAGCAGCGCGAGCACGCCCGCCAGCAGCGAAATGTAGAAGCCCTGCCAGGTATACGAGCCCGCCTTAGCCGCCTCGCCCTTGCCGATGGACTGTGAAACAAAAGTGCTGATGCAGCCGATGATGCCGAGGATCACCGTGGCAAGGATGTAGGACCAAATGGAGGCCGAACCGATAGCCGCCAGTGGCTCGGTGCCCAACTGCGCCACCATGTACTTGTCGGCGAAATCCATCGCGACATAGGACATCGATCCCATGACGATTGGACCCGCCATGGTCATCACTTCGCGCGTGCCCTCCCAGGGGCCTTCTTCTAATCGGGGTTCGTGTTTCATACTTTAGCATGCTGGTCTATGCGCACTTTTTGCGCGGACTGGCGGGACAGGGAAGTTATTCTTCCTCGTCGAAGGATTCCTGCAGGGCGCTTCCTTCGAGGATTTCGGCGGCGAGCTGCGCGTCGTCCGCAAACACGCGCAACTCCACGCCTCCCGAAGGGTTACCCCCAAACAGGCCAAGGTGGCCCGTGATGTTGCCCAGGTACTCGCCCGCCACGAAGGCCTCGATGCCATGCGCCTCAAGCACTGACTTCAGGAACAGCGGCTCGGAAGGTTCCCAATACCGGCCTAGGCAGACTATTTCGCGGCCCTCGCTCACACGTCCGCCTCATCTGTGGAGGAAAGCGCCTCCCTCGCGCGTTCCACGTCTTCCTCTCGCACGGCTATGTGGATGCCCGCCGTGTCGGCGAAGCCGGAGGTCGTTCCGTATTCATGATCGTGTACGATAGGAATACCGGCCGCCCGGAGCACTGACTCGACAAGGTCCGCTTCGGCTTGGGTGGTCAGGGTACAAACCGTTACCAGGCGCCCACTCATGTCGATACTCCTTTCAGCGTTGATGGCGAGTATAGCATGGGCGGGGCTTGCCGGGGCGCAAGAGCCCGCGGACTCCACCGTGGCGCCTTCGGTCGTGGTCATTACCCAGGCGCGGAACGTGATGGGCGAGGCGGGCGCTTTGACCTTGTGGCGGATAGGCCCCACGGGCGTTCGCGAGCGGTTGCCAATCCCCGGCGTCCTGCCCGCTTCGCGGCTTTGGCCGCACCCGGATGGCGCCTCCATGCTGCTTAGCGTAAACGATGCCGAACAGCGCGGCCTCACTCAATTGCTTCGCATGGGTGTTGCGCCCTTGTCCTTGCTATCTTTCCACGCGTCGGCTCCGCAGGTGCAGGACTCCTCCCAGGTCGCGGGATTTCTGGCGCGCGTCGATGGCGCGCCCATGCTTGCGGCCTACCAGCCGGGTTCGAGAGCGTGGACA
Organism: Candidatus Hydrogenedentota bacterium; assembly: GCA_046047315.1. Classification (GTDB taxonomy): domain Bacteria; phylum Hydrogenedentota; class Hydrogenedentia; order Hydrogenedentales; family JAEUWI01; genus WGMK01. The sequence continues at coordinate 29,809 of JBJOID010000126.1, forward strand.
CAACTATCTTTGGAGAGTGACGCGCCCCGCAGCATCCCAGTGGATGGAGCGCTGCTTCACATGCAGTCCCTGGAAAACGGCGCGCTGGTTGCACTGCTGCAATCCGGGAACGATCTTCGCCTGATTCGATACCGCCCTGAGAACCCGGATTCGCCAACACAACAAAGGCTTCCCGATGCGCCGAGCGTCATCGGCCGGGTCTCCATGAGCGCTTCGAGCAATGGCCAATGGCTGGCCATCGCCGCCAGCGCGGCTCCTTCCACGCCCGATTCCGCAGCGCGCACTCGGGTGTGGTTGATCTCCCCGCAGGACGACGTGACTTCGCTCGAGGCGCTGGGGGGATTGCCGGCTTCGGAAGCATTGGCCATAGCGTCACCATCAATGCTCTGGCTGCTCAGCCGCGACGAGGCTTCACGATTCGATTATCTCACCGCGTGGCAGGCAAGCGATTCCGGCGACTGGAAGAAGACCGTCGAGCACCTGCTGCCCACCCAGGGCGACCGTTTCCAATTGATACCGATGGCCCCCGCGCACGAAGGGGTGGCGCTTTCCCGGCAGGATGAACTCTCAGCGTGGACCTTGCAAGGCACGGCCTGGACGCGCCACTTCGAGCATGAGGTCGCTTGCATGGCGCTGCGCGGCGATGAGCTCCTGGCCGGGTGCGCCAATCAAGTCCACGTTATTGATCCACAGACCGGGGAACGCTTGCGCGAGGAAGTCTTCGATACGGGTCAGGTCATCGCGATATACACCCTCGATACTTCAAAGGCCCATTTAGAGGACCCCGACCTTGACGGGCTGCCTTCGTCGGATGAATTGCGGAGTTCGCAGACCGATCCTCGTAAACCTGACAGCGACGGCGACGGGATTCCCGATGGCGCTGACCCTGCTCCAGTCGTCGTATCGCCCGCCCTGCGCCTGCCTCATGCGATTTCATTGTCTGGGCGCGCCGCGGGCAAGGAAGTGCGGGGACTGCCCATCGCACCCGGCTTAAGCGCGGGGGTCGCCTGGCGGGCCACCCTGCAATCCACCGAAGGGGTAGAGTGGCTTCGCCTGTTTCCATCGCAGGGCGATGGCGGCAACCCCTTGTATCTGGCGGTGGACCCGGTGGCCGGGCGCCGTGGCGACCTGCCTCCGGCGTATATCCGGATCAGCGCTGAACAGGCTGACGCCGGGCAGCCGCTGGCCTACAGTCCACACGTCATCGAGGTGTCGGTCAGCGCCTCTCCCCGTCGTGCCCGCCGCGCGCTCTGGCTGAACCCTGTGTCGGAGGTATCCGCACCGCCCGCAGACACGGCGGCATTCATCGTGAATTCCCTGCTCGCGTCGCCACCGCTCTATCTCTCGCCCAGCCTGCATCAGGGACCATACGCGGGAGATCCCACCGACTACACGGTGATTATCCTGCCCCTTGAAAGCGCAGCCCAGGGGGCGCTGAGCCAGCGCGCCGCCATGGAGTTTCTGGCGCGCGGTGGGGGACTGCTCCTCGTGGCGAATGAAACCCCGGACACCGGCTATCTGAGGCGTTGGGGCGCCCCCTTGGGCCTGAACTTCGACACCGCCCAACACGACTGGAAGATTGAGACGGGCGATTCGCGCGGAGACGACCCGTGGCGATGGAGTGGCGCGGCCTCCGGCAGTGGACGAATCGCGCTTGTTCACGACTCTTTGGTGCAGGCTGCGGCATCTAACGTGGCGGGAGGGAGGACAGCCCTCGTGGAAGTCGTGGACTGGCTCTGCCAGGCGGGCACGCACCCACAAGACCTCGACGCGGATGGAATCCCCGACGCGGTTGAGGATCGAAACCAGAATGGTCTCCTCGATTCCGGCGAGACGGATCCTTTGAATCCAGACAGCGACGGAGACGGACTGCCCGACGGGTTGGAGGACCGCAATGCCAATGGCCGCACCGACCCCGGCGAGACCGACCCGCGCGTGGGCGACACCGACGCCGACGGAATCCCTGATGGCGCGGACACTCATCCCCTGCCGCCCTTTGGCACGCCGGTAGTGGACCGCCTTGAACCCGCCGAAGCTCCCGCCGAAGGCCGCGTTCCCGTGCTCCTACGCGGGCAGTCGCTGCCCTCGGGCGCGCGCTACGCCATCGGGGGCCGCCGGGCCGAGCTGCTCGAGTGGCTTGGGCCCGAGGCCGTGCGGCTGCTTCTGCCCGATGCCGGTTCCGACACGGGCGGTCCCGTCGAGGTCCGCATCGATGCGGGCAGCGTTGTGGGTGGGTTGCCCGGTGGATTCCGTTATCTGCCGCGCAGCCAGGTTCGGATGCGCCTCAGCTTGAGGCCGGACAGCGAAGACGGTGCGGAAGGACTTCCCGTGGCGGTGCGCGTGGAGCGTGTGTCGGGCAGCCCATGGCGTCACGCAAGCACCATTCTCAAGACAGTGCCCGCAGGGGGGTCCTGGCGCATCGATGCGGGACTGCAAGCCGGGGGCGCTCAGTTGGCCCCGCTGGCCGACGACGGCAGCGTGCACCTCTTGCTGCACAACACGGGCGAGACGCCCTCAGACCATATCGAGGTGCCCTTGAGATGGGTGCCGGGCAAGCACACACCTCCCCGAAACATTAGCGTCCGCGCGGAGAACGTCGTCGCTTTCGGCGAAGGCTATGGTCGGCTGGCCCTCGCGCCCGATTCCATCCTCACCTGTGGCAACTCCGGCGCCTCGGATTGACACCCCGGCGCCCGCCGTCTATCGTAGGTTCCATTCTTCGTAAACAGGAGCACCTCCAACATGAACAAGCTAGCCTGCACCATCCTTGTCACCCTCGCGGCCTCCGTGGCCTCGGCGGAAGCCCCCGCGCCTCCCGCCGGATACCAGCTCGTCTTCGAGGAAACCTTCGATAAGGACGCCGCCGAGCGATTCGACTTCACCGATCCCAAGGCCTGGGATCACGCTGAGGACCCCGAGGGGAACGGCATCATCTCGCTCAAGCGTCCCAGCCGCTACACCCCGCCCGTGCGCTCGCCGCTCAACATCGCCTGGGTCAAGGGGCTCGAGCTGGAGTCCTTCGTGCTCGACGTGCGCGCCAAGCAGACCGGCCGCGAGTACGGCCATCGCGACCTGTGCCTCTTCTTCGGCGGCGTCGACGCGTCGCACTTCTACTATG
>JBJOID010000127.1:0-10838 GCA_046047315.1 Candidatus Hydrogenedentota bacterium
GCGCCAGCGAGGGCGCCATGGACGCGAGCAACATGCTGAAGCCCGCCCTGGCGCGCGGCGAACTGCACTGCATCGGCGCGACCACGCTGGACGAATACAAGAAGCACGTGGAAAAGGACCCTGCACTCGAGCGGCGCTTCCAGCCGGTCTATGTGAAAGAGCCGGACGTGGACAGCACCATCGCGATACTGCGCGGTCTGAAGGAAAAGTATGAGGTGCACCACGGCGTGCGCATTCAGGATGCCGCGCTGGTGGCGGCCGCCACGTTGAGCCATCGCTATATTGCCGACCGGTTCCTGCCGGACAAGGCCATCGACCTGGTGGACGAGGCGGCATCGCGTCTGCGTATCGAGATCGAGAGCATGCCGTATGAAATCGACGTGCTCGACCGGCGCATCCGGCAGCTCGAGATTGAGCACCTGGCTTTGAAGAAGGAACAGGACAAGCTCGGGATCGAGCGGCGCGAAGCGCTTGAGGCGGAGCTGGCCAACCTGCGCGAGGAACTCGCCGGGAAGAAGGCGCAATGGAAAGCAGAGAAAGAACAGCTGGACAAGCTGCGCCAAGTGCAGGAGCAGATTGACGAAGCGAAGCGCGAGGAAGAAATCGCTGAGCGCAATGGTGACCTCGGCAAGGTGGCCGAGATCCGCTATGGTCGCCTGTCCGAACTGCACAAGAAGCTGGACGCCGAGAAGGCGCAGCTGAAGGAGGTGCAAAAGAACGGCAGCTTCCTCAGCGAGGAAGTCACCGACGAGAGCATCTCGAAGGTGGTGTCGCGCTGGACGGGGATCCCCGTGGACAAGCTGCTCGAAGGTGAAATGCAGCGTCTGCTCAAGATGGAAGACCGCCTGAAGGAGCGCGTGGTCGGGCAGGAAGACGGCATCCGCGTGGTAGCCGACGCCGTGCGCCGCGCGCGCGCCGGACTGAAGGATCCGAACCGCCCCATCGGCTCGTTCATCTTCCTCGGCCCCACGGGCGTGGGAAAGACAGAACTGGCCCGCGCGCTGGCCGAGCTGATGTTCGATGACGAGCACGCGATGGTGCGCATCGACATGTCGGAGTACATGGAGAAGCACGCCGTGGCGCGGCTCATCGGCGCGCCCCCCGGATACATCGGCCATGAGGAAGGCGGCCAGTTGACCGAGGCGGTCCGCCGTCGGCCCTACACCGTCATCCTCTTCGACGAAATCGAGAAGGCGCACCCGGACGTGTTCAACGTTCTGCTGCAACTGCTCGACGATGGACGCTTGACCGACAGCCAGGGACGCACGGTGGACTTCCGCAACGCGGTCGTGATCATGACGTCGAACCTCGGCAGCGAGGCCTTCGCGATTCCGGATTCGACCAGCAAGGAGCGCGAGGTGCACGTGCAGCAGGCGCTGCGCGGACACTTCCGCCCCGAGTTCCTCAACCGCATCGACGACGTGGTGGTGTTCCACAGCCTCGGCCGCGAACACATCCGCAACATCGTCGACGTACAGTTGAAACACCTGGCCAAGCGCCTGGCCGAGAAGCGCCTCACGCTCGAGCTGAGCACCGCCGCCAGCGACCTGCTCGCCGAGCAGGGTTACGACCCGGTCTACGGCGCCCGCCCGCTCAAGCGCGCCATACAGCGCCTCGTGCTCGACCCGCTCGCCATCGAAATACTCGAAGGCCGCGTGCCCGAAGGCAGCCATGTGGTGGCGGACCAGAACGGCGACAAGCTGAAGTTCAGCGCCATCGCCGAAGTGGGCCCGAAGGTGCCCGAGAACAAGGCGGCGTAAGCCTTAACCCAGACGCGGCTGGCGGACACTGTTCTCCCCGCCAGCCGTTCCTCTCCCCCCCGCCGGGCGCGGCATGGTTGTCGTGCCCGGCGGGTTCATTTGAAGGCAGCCTTGGATGCATGACTTCTCTTGTCGGCCTCACGTATGTGGCGGCATCGTCGCGCTACCGCCGAAAACACGCGGTGTTACATTTTTTCCAGCGCGTAACGATCCGGTGATGAGGGCGTAAGGTGGGTCGAAGGTCGATGGCGCGCATCGAGAATTCAAGTGAAAAGAACTACTCAACGAAAATGACAGGAGACTATGACATGCTTGAAGGTTTTGATTTTCAGACGATCATTGACGGCTTGCTGGCGCAGATTGTGGAACTGATCACGGGCGTACTGAACGACCTGCTCGGGAATCTGTTCAGCGGCCTGGGCATCTGATCCGCGCTGATCCGACCGGGGCGCCTGCCGTGCGAGCAGCAGGCGCCCCGATTTTTTTTCAAGGCCTGGGTGAGGTCCAGTAATCGCGCATCAATTCGTTGGACCATTCGGGCTGCCGGATTTCCTCCCGTGGGAGGAACTCGCGCATGACGGGCTTGATGTCGAGCACGGGCGTGCCGTGGATGGCGTCGAGCTCCGCGACATGCACCACCCGCCCCTCGATGCCGACGAGCCTGCAGGTGGTGGTGCCGATGCGGTTGGGGCGGTTCTTCGCACGTTGGGCGAGGATGCCCACGGCGGGCCAGTCGGGATTGCCACGGGGATGCCGGGCGCCCAGGACGATCTTCTCGTCCGGAACCCGGTGAAAGTGGTAGACGATCTCGACGTGCGAGAAGTCTGCGAGGCCATCCAGCGCCTCGGCGGGGAGCGCCGGCTCAAGTACGATACGGGCGCGTGATGCCCCCCAGTAATCGTCTTCCGGCGTGGCGCGTTCCGCTTCCACAAAGGCGATAGGCTTCAGGGTGATGTTCATCGAACGAACTCCTGACCTTGCGGGGAAGTATGCGCAGCGCCCGGGTGGAATCGCATCTCGGCCTGGCGTGGAGCAGTTGCCGCTCCACCGCCCTGCGGCATCTTGCAGCGCCTACGGGCCGTTGCTAGACTCGCGCTCTCACAACCACAACCGCTTGGGAGGGAACAGGCCATGGCCGATGTGCGCGACATTTACTGGGAAGATATCGAGGTGGGCAGCGAGTCGGTTTCGCCCGCGCGCACGATGACCGAGACAGACATCGTGAATTTCTGTGGCCTGTCGGGCGACTTCAACGTGATCCATACCGACGCGGAACTGGCCAAGAACACCCCCTTTGGTGGCCGCATTGCACACGGGCTGTTGGGTTTATCCATCGCCTCGGGGTTGATTGCCCGCGTGCCGGGGGCCGAGGCCTCGAAGTTGGTGGCCTTTCTCGGGCTGAGCTGGGATTTCCGCAACCCCATCATGATTGGCGACACCATCCGGGTGCACCAGCAGGTGTCGGGCAAGCGGCGCATTTCGCGGCCGGGGCTGGGCATCGTCACCTATGACGTGAAGGTGCGCAACCAGCGAGACGAGGTTTGCCAGGAAGGCGAGTGGAAGGTGCTCTACATGTGCCGCTCGGTGGAATGAGAGCGGGCGTTCAGCCGGGCTGACTGAAGAGCAGCATGCTGCGGCTGCCCACTTCCTCGGAGCGCACCAGCCGCGCAGCGCGGAGTTCGGGCTCGAGCGCAAGCAGCCATTTCCAGTCTTCCTCCTGCACCAGCGATAACGCGCTGCCCTCGGCGGTGAAGGCCTCCCAATAGGCCATCACCTCGGCGTGGAGCGACGCCTCAAAGTCCACCAGCCGCGCGGCGTCGAGGTCTTCGTCCGCCAGGGTGGCGCGCGCGGCCGCTTCCAGTGCGGCAATCTCGCTGTCGGTGATGGCGCCCCAGTCGGCGATCTTGATTTCCTCGACTGCGTCGGCCAGTTCGTTCTTCAGCTTGCGCTGAAAGTTGGCCGCCTCGATCAGGTCATCGGCGGGGATGTGGTCCCGCCCGATGAGGTCCATCAGCACGGGCTCGTGGTGGTAGTTGGCGTAGTAGACGAATTCCTCGCGAGAGAAACCTACAGAATAGAGCCGCAGGGGACCGGCCTTTGCCGCGTCGCGAATCGGGGCGCAAAAGTCGCTGGCACCCTTGAATTCATTGACGAGCGGAAAGACCGTGAAGGGTGCGAGCGCATAGATGCCCAGCATGGCGGCGGCCATGGCGCCCACCGGAGCAAGGGGCGGCTCCTGTCGGCCACGCCAATAGACCAAGCCCGACGCGACTATGCAAGCGACGCCAAACACCAGCATCGGCGATAGATGACCGAGGTCGCGATACAGAACGCCACCGGCAATGCCCGCCGCGCCGAGGAGCACCAGCAGCGCGCACCACAGCCACAACACCAGACGCTGCCTGCGCCAGGCAGCGCGTTCAAACTCGCCCAGGCTGGCGGCAATCATGATGGCGAAAACGGGGAAGAGCGGCAGGATGTAGACCGCGCGCTTGCCGACGCTGATGGAAAAGAAGATCAGGGCGGGCACGGTCCAGCACCAGAGCAGCCGGTTCATCGTGCTCTCGTTGCGGTTGCGCCAGACCCACATCAGGGTCCAGGGAAGCAGCAAAGTCCACGGCAACAGGTCCGCCGGTGTGGTCTCGAGGTAATACCAGGGCCACTGGGCCTTGCTCACGCCAAGCACCATGCGCCCGATGGTGTTGCGGAAGAGATTGCCCGCAATGCCGGACTCGACCGCTTCTTCAACGCTGTTGCCCGCCAGCAGGCGCGCGGGAATGTACCACGCCAGCGTGACCGCGACGGCCGCCGCGGCGCCCGCGAGCCAGCGGGTCTGCTTGCGCGAAACGGGGTCGCGCCAGTAGAAGGCCGCAATGAACAGCAGCGGGAAGAGCAGCGCGGGCGGACCCTTGGCCAGCATGCCCGCCGCCATGCCACCGTATACCAGGGCCAGCCATGAGGCGCGGCGGTCGTTGTGCCAGCGCCAGAGGGCGTAAAGCGCAAGCATCATGCAGGCGGTGAGCACCATGTCGATCTGTCCGGTGCGCGCCTGCCACCAGAAACGCTGGCAGGTGATGAGAATCAGCGCGGCCCAGAAGGCGATGCGCGGACCGTACAGGCTTCTCGCGAGCAGATAAGTCAGCAGCGCGGTGGCGAGCGCGGCAAGCACCGAGGGCACGCGCGCGGCCCATTCCGTCACGTCGCCCAGCGGCAAGCCGATGGCGGCTTGGGCCCAGAACAACAGCGGCGGCTTCTCGAGGTAGCTTTCGCCGTTGATGGTGGGCGAGAGCCAGTTGCCGCTTTGCAGCATCTCGCGGGCGACCTGGGCGTAGCGGGGCTCGTCGGCGGGCCAGAGATCGTAGCCGCCGATGTTCAAGGAAAACAGCACGGCGCAGAGCAGCGCCAGCAGGGGCAGGTGGTATCGCTCGGCAGGCATGGTCTTTCCGCCCTAGCCCTTCAGCTTGGCACGCAGGCGGCGATCCACCTCGGGCGTGACATAGTGGCTGACGGTACCGCCGAACCCGGCAATCTCTTTGACCAGGCGCGAGCTGAGGAAGAGATACGGCTCGCTGGGCATCAGCAGCACCGTGTCCACCTTGTCGTTCAGCTTGTGGTTGTTGATCGCCATGGTGAGCTCAAGCTCAAAATCGGAGACCACCCGCAGCCCGCGTATCAGCGCGATGGCGCCGCGCGTCCGGGCGAAGTCCACCGACAACCCAACGAAGCTGTCCACCTCGACATTGGGAATCGGCTCGACCATTTCGCGGAGCATCTCGATGCGCTCGTCCACGGAGAACAGCGCCTGCTTGGTGACATTGCTGGCGATCGCGACGATCAGGCGGTCGAATATCTGGGATGCGCGCTCGATCAGATCGAGATGGCCGAGGGTCGGGGGATCGAAACTTCCCGGGTAGATTGCGACGCGCTCAGCCATTCACCCACTCCTCACGCACGGCGGCCGCCAGCGCGGCCTCGTATACTTGTTTCACCGGTACGCCCGCCTTCACGGCGGCGGACTTGCAGTCTTCAAACTCGGGCGCGGCCTGCCGGGCCGCCCCCGCGTCGGGGACGACTTTGACGCGGACAAGGCCCCACGGGGTTTCAACCGACCGCTGCTCGCGAGAGCGCACCAAACGGCGCTCTTCGCGGATGCGCACGCCCAGCGTCGAGCTGTTATCGAAGTAGACTTGTGCGATCCGGTCAGCGTCGCTCGGGCTGGCCAGCGCCGTGACGACGCACGCGGGACGCCCCTTCTTGCCGTGCGCGGCGGTCCAGAAGGCATCCTTCGCGCCCGCGCTCAACAGCGCCTCCACCAGCGGCGGGAAAAGCTCGCCGGGCATGTCGTCGATGGTGGCCTCGATAACCGCGATAGTTTCACCGGGCACTGCCGTGGCGTGGGAAGTTTCGCGGACGGCCGCCTCTGCGAGCTCGCCCACCTGCACACGCACGACGTTCGCGCGATCGGGCAGGCCCTTGTCGCCCGCGCCATGACCAATCGCCTCGACCCGCATGACCGGGCATTCACCAAAGCCCCGGGCGAAATGCTTGAGGATGGCGGCCCCGGTCGGCGTGGTGAGTTCGCCCTGCACCTGACCGCCGTAGGTGGGCACGCCGGTGAGAATGAGGGCGGTGGCCGGTGCAGGCACGGGCATCACGCCGTGGGCGCACTTCACGGTGCCCGCGCCCACGTGGATGTTCGAGGCGTAAACGGCCTCGACTCCAAGCAGGTGCAGGCCATAGCACGCGCTCACGATGTCGACAATGCTATCGATTGCCCCGACTTCGTGGAAGTGCACGCGCTCGATGGTGGTGCCATGCACCTTGGCCTCGGCGTGCCCGATGATCTCGAATATCTTGATGGCGTCCGCCTTCACCGAATCGGGCAGGTCGGCGGCTTCAATCAACTCGACCACATGCTTGAGGTGACGGTGCGGATGCTGCACGTTCTTGTCGAGGCGCACGCGAAACTTGGTGGCCTGTACATCCTTCTTGCCCACCTTGTCGCAGGCGAGCGCAAAGCCATGGATGCTGATGGAATCAACCGCCGCGCGAATCTTGTCGAAGTCGGCGCCGGCGTCGATGAGCGCGCCAACGGTCATGTCGCCGCTGATGCCGCTGTAGCAATCGAAATAGGCCACCCTCACGGCAGCACCCCGTTGGCCAGGCGATTGACGGCGGCGGCGGCGCAGGCCGCGCCGAATCCGTTGTCGATGTTCACCACGGTGAGGCCGCTCGCGCAGGAGTTGAGCATGCCGAGCAGCGCGGCGATGCCGCCAAAGGCCGCGCCGTATCCCACGCTGGTGGGCACGCCGATGACGGGAGCATGGGCCAGGCCGGCAATGACACTGGGCAGCGCGCCTTCCATGCCGGCGCAGACGACCAACGCGTTCGCGCCCAGCAATTTCTCACGCTGCTCGAAGAGCCGGTGGATGCCCGCGACGCCCACGTCGCAGATGCGCTCGACACGGTTGCCCATCGTTTCCAGCGTTACGGCGGCCTCCTCGGCCACGGGCAGGTCGCTGGTGCCTGCACTCACCACCGCCACATAGCCGCCCAGCGTTTCCGGCGGTTGGGTCATGACGGTGAAGGTGCGGGCCAATTCGTGGTGCACGGCCTCCGGGTGGGCCTCCAGCACCGCCTCTATCACTTCCGGGCTGCAGCGCGTGCCCAGAACGTTGCCGTGGCGCTTCATGTGCCCGGCAATCACAGCCACCTGCTCTGGCGTCTTTCCGGCGCAGAAGATGGTCTCGGGATAGCCCTTGCGCAGGGGGCGGTGGTGGTCGATCTTGACGAAACCAAGGTCCTCGAAGGGCAGGTTCCGCAGCCGCTGGGTAGCTTCATCGGGAGCCACTTCACCCGAGGCCACCAGCAGCAGTAATTCTTGAATGCGTCTAGGATCCACGGGGTACTTCCAATCGCAGAGTTTTAGGGCTGCACAGTTACCTTGGCGGATGCCGTCACCGGCTCTGGCTCGCCGTGCGCATTCGGCAGGGTCACCTGGTTGCCGGCGGCGTCATACGCGAAGAAAACAATCTCGTATTCCCCGGGCGTCGCGGCGCCGGGCACGGCCACGTTCACACTGCGGACGCCATCGCCAGCGGCTTCGTCGCCATGGCTGCCATCGTCGAAGAGATCGAAGGTGAATTCCTTCCCGTTATTCCGCATGTTCGCGGCCACGGTGTCCACCACGCGGTCCTGATCCTTCACCGCGACCGTGACGCGCAGCACCTGCCCGGGGGTTACCGAGGCGGGTTCCACAACGACGCTCCCAAGGGTGATGGGAGGCTCGGGGGCGGGCGGCGGCGCGGCTTCGGCAGGGGCACCCTCGGGAGTGGCCGTGCTCTGCACCTCGAGCCGGAGACCCTCGCCGCCCTCTTCGCTCTCCTGCCCTAGCCCGGCCTGCTTCAATTGATCCAGCACGGCCATGATTTCGTCCACGCTGCCGCTTATCTCCAGCGAGACTTCAAGTTCTGCGCGCGCGGCGGGCGCTGCCGCCAAGGCGGCCAAAGCCAGCGCCGGAACCGCCGCGAACCTCAGTGAAGCCATGGTTTTCCCTTTCCGCCACCATGCGTGCCGCCCGGCAGCGCCGCCCGAGCGGCCGGACACGCGCTGCTTTGCATCGCTGGAGAGACTACCCGCTTTGCCCGCCGCGCGCAAGTCCGCCGAGGCGTGTGGATGAGGCGAAGGGGCGCCGTCGCCTACAATGGCGCCATGGAAACCCACCTCAAAGCGGTTGTGAGTTACGACGGCACCGATTTCTGCGGCTGGCAGCGGCAGCGTGCCCAGCGCACCGTACAGGGAGAGATAGAAGCGGCCTTGTCGCGAATAGCGGATCAGCCCCTAAGCATTCAGGGAGCGGGCCGCACCGACGCGGGCGTGCATGCCTTCGGGCAGGTGTGCTCGTTTAGCTGGCCCGGCGAGCCGCCCGCGCGCCTCGCACATGCCCTGTCGAAAATGCTCGCGCCACAGATTCGCATCGAGTCGCTCGAGCAGGTTCCGCCTGAGTTCAATGCCCGCTTCTCCGCCACCTCCAAGCGCTACCGCTACGCCATCGAACAGGCGCGCACCCCGCACCCGCTCTCCGCCCGCCATGCCTGGCAAGTGCCCCACCCGCTTGACCTCGCGCTGCTGGAATCGCTGCTGCCGCAACTCGAGGGAAGCCACGACTTCGCGGGCTTTCAGAGCGCAGGCGCCCAGGAGCGAAAGACCACGGTGCGGACGCTCCATTCCGTGCGGCTGCTGCCCGAGGGCCTGTGCCGCCCGGCAGGCTACGACCGGATAATCGGCATCGAGTTTCACGGCGACGGCTTTCTCTACAAGATGGTGCGCAACCTCACGGGAACACTCGTCGAGATCGCGCGTGGACGCTTCGAGCTGGCCTTCCTGCAAACCTGCCTCAACTCCCCCGGCCCCTTCGCCGGCCACTGCGCACCGCCGCACGGACTCGCCCTGATGCGGGTTCACTATGGCGACGAGGACACGCCAGCCTGATCCCGGAAAACATGGGGAGGGCCAGACGGGTCTCATGAGTGACTTGAGCAATTCAACATTTCTGTAACCGGCCGCCGCCCCGCGATCACTTGGGTAACAGTTCGCGGCGAACGGCGCCAGCGAGGAGTCGGGATGAGACTGAACAGCAGCATGGTTGGCTGGGTATTGATGACAATGGCCATCACCTTGGTGGCGCGGCACGCCTTCGCACGGGAGGGCATGGCCACGGTGGCGCAGGCGCAGAACTTCGGTGAGCGCCCGCTCACGGTATTGGTCTTTCTCTACACCGACTGCCCGAATGCCAATGCCATGGCGCCGGAACTGGAGCGCATCCGCGCGGACTTCGCACCCAAGGGCGTCGCCTTTTTTCGCGTCTATGCGGACGACTCCCTGAGCGATGAAGCCATCGCGAAGCATGGCCAGGAGTACAAGCTCAACTTTCCCGCCGTGCGCGATGACGCGCTGGAACTGGTGAAGCTGACGGGAGCCACGGTGACGCCGGAGGCGGTGGTGTATGACCGGGAAGGCAAGCGCCGCTACCGGGGCCGCATCAATAACCGCTACGAAGAACTCGGGCGGCACCGCCAGGTGGCGACGGAACACGACCTGCGCGACGCGCTGGATGCCCTGATAGCTGGCAAGGAGCCCCCCCGAACGGAGACCAAGGCGGTGGGTTGTTTCCTGCCTGAAGTGAAAGAAGAACAAGCCCCTTTGAAGGAGGCACCGAATGAAGAATGACCGCATGCGTCTCGCGGTGAGGACCATGGCGCTTGGCTTGCTGGCGGCGGGACCGGCCTGGTCTGCGGTGGAACCGGGGGCGCCGGTCGCGGTGGACTCCGCGCCCACCTTCTCGGGCTCGATCGCGCACATCGTTTACAACAATTGCACGCCCTGCCACCGCCCCGAGGGCGGCGCGCCCTTCAACTTCACCAGCTACGAGGAGGTGCGCAAGCGCGCGCGACTGATTGCCCACGTGACGGCTGACAAGCTGATGCCTCCCTGGAAGGCAGACAAGGGTGACGTGGCCTTCATGGGTGAGCGGCATCTTTCCGAGGAGCAGATCGCGGCGCTGGCCGCGTGGTTCGAGGCGGGCGCCCCGCAGGGCGACCCCGCGGCCGAGCCGTCACCGCCGGTCTTCGAGGCGGGCTGGAAGAACGGCGTGCCGGACATGGTCATCGAGATGGAGCAGGACTTCGAGGTGCCGGCGGACGGCCCCGACATTTACCGCGCCTTTGTGGTGCGGATGCCGGACCTGCCGGAGGGAACCTACCTGAAGGGGATCGAGTATAAGCCGCGCGCGCTGGGCTCGGCGCACCATACGCTCTTCTCGCTCGACGCGACGGGCGAATCGCGCTTGCGCGACGAGGCTTCCGAGCGGCCGGGCTTTGGTGGCATGGAGGGCAACCTCAGCCTCGGGCGCATCAGCGGATGGGCCGTGGGCTCGGTGCAACACCTCTATCCCAATGGCGTGGCCATCCCGGTGCCGGACGGCGCGGACCTTCTGCTCAACAGCCACTTTCATCCCTCAGGCAAGCCGGAAGTGGAGCGCGCGAAGATTGGGCTCTATCTGACCACCGAGAAGCCAAC
>JBJOID010000128.1:0-18895 GCA_046047315.1 Candidatus Hydrogenedentota bacterium
CGTCCTTTCCGTCAGTGAACATGTGGCCATATCCCAGCAGCCCCAGGCCGCCACGCGCCTCGTCGGCCAGTCCCACCAGTTCAGCGTCACCGCCACGGGAGGCATCGGCCCGCTGCGATACCAGTGGCGCAAGGCCGGCGACAATTTCGGCGGCGACGCATCGGTGCTTTCCTTCGGCGCCCTCGAGCTTACCGATGCCGGCAACTACGATGTGTTGGTCCGCGATGACAACGAGACCGCACAGTCCAATCTTGTCACGCTCAACGTGCTGCCGCGCCTGCTCATCACCACGCAACCGGTGGGTGCCCGCAAGTACGTCGGCGAGTCCCATGTCTTCTCTGTCGACGCCACCGGCGGCCTCACACAGCCGCCCGCCTACACTTGGCTCAAGGGCACCACGGTCGTCGCCGAAGGCGTCAGCGAATTCCAGATCGCTTCCCTCGCCACCACCGACGCCGGCAATTATGTTTGCCGCGTTTCCGACGGCGTGGACGCGCTCTCCACCGTCACCGCGCGGTTGCAGGTGGCGGAAAACCTCACCATCGTCCGTCAACTGTCCAGTGAAACCGTCGATGAAGGCAGCCCGGTCACCCTGCGCGTGGACATCGTCGGCGGTTATTCCCCCACCATCTACACCTGGTTCAAGGACGGTGAACCGCTTGATGTCTCGCGTCCCCGTCTCATCATCGAGGCGGCCACGCTCAACGACGCCGGCCTCTACTCGGTCACCATCACCGATGGAACCCAGACCGTTTTCAGCAACGAGGCGCTCCTGACCGTTAATCCCCTGGTGCTCGAGGGGGAAGGGGAAGGCCTCGTGGAGGGAGTCCTCGAAGGTTCGCCGGAAGGCCTTGTCGAAGGGAGTGTCGAAGGACAACCCGAAGGGCAGCCCGAGGGAGTAATCGAAGGCGCGGCCGAGGGCAACGTCGAGGGCAACGTCGAGGGTGAGGGCGCAGAAGAGGGAGGCACGGAAGGCTTTCCCGAAGGACAGCCGGAAGGCAGTCTGGAAGGCGCTGTGGAAGGTATGACCGAGGGTGTCGTTGAAGGCGCCCCAGAAGGTGCATTGGAAGGCGAAGGTGCAATCGAGGGGGAAGGCGCGCTCGAAGGAAGCGCCGAGGGCGAGGGTGGGGAAGAGGGACAGACCGAGGGGGCACCCGAGGGCGTGGGGGAGGGGATGCCGGAAGGCTCGGCAGAAGGCGCCCTTGAAGGTGCGCCTGAAGGTGTTAACGAGGGAACGATAGAGGGCGTCATCGAAGGCAGCCCCGAGGGCGTGACCGAAGGGGAGGGCGAGGAAAATCTCGTCGTACTGCTCGAGTCCGTTCGGGACGCCACCCTCTATGAGGATGAGGAAGGGCTCCTGGGCAACGGCTCCGGGCAACATTGCTTCGTCGGCCGTAATGGTACCAATCTCGAACGCCGCGCCGTGCTTGCCTTTGATCTGTCCCAGTTGCCCGACAATGCCCGCGTGCTCTCGGCCACGCTTTGGCTCACCCTTTCCCGCACCAATGCCTCCCAGTCCATGACCCTCCATCGCGTGCTGCGTGCATGGGGCGAGGGCCCGAGCGACGCGGCTGGAGAAGAAGGCGGCGGCGCGCCCGCCGCCAACGGCGATGCCACCTGGCTGCACAACAACTTCGATCAACAGTTCTGGGAAGAGCCCGGCGGCGACTTCGACGAGACCGTCCTGGCCACGCTCTTCGCGCCCGGTCTCGGCGACTATCAATTCACCGGCGACGCCCTTGCCGCGCTCGCGCAATCCTGGATTGCCGCCCCGGCTTCAAATCATGGCCTGCTCATCCGCACCGCCACGCCCGGAGCGGGCACCTCGCAGCGTTTCAACACGCGCGAGAATCCCAATGCCGCCACGCGCCCCATGCTCGAAATCCGCTATGAACTCATTGAACTGGAAGGCGAAGGTGCGGCCGAAGGAGAAGGGGAGGGGCTCACCGAAGGCGTGCTCGAGGGAGAGGGGGAAGGTCTCCCCGAAGGTTCCTTGGAGGGTGAAGGCAGCGGCGATGGGGAAGGTCAATCGGAAGGAGCGGTAGAAGGGGAAGGAGAACCCGAGGGAGCCATCGAGGGAAGCCCGGAAGGGGATGCCGAAGGCGAGGGAGAAGGGGAACCTCTCAATGCAGAGCAAGCCGCGCAACGCCTCATCGAGTCCTTTAGATCGATTGATACCGATGCAAACGGACGTATTAATTTTGAAACCGCACAGTCCCTGCTTGCAGAGATCACCTTCGAGATCTACGATGAGTTCGACTTGGATGGGGACGGTGAAGTGACGCTGCGCGAACTGCGCTCCTTCCTGGGCATTCCGCAGGGCCGCATGACCGTGCTCGGCAATGCCACCACGCTCGGCCTTGAATACGGGGTCGTTGCCGTTCCCCTGGAAGAGGAACTCTCCGCCCGCGTGCAGAACACCGGTCCCGGCGTGCTTGAACTGGAACTGACACTAACCGATGAAAAGCAGGGTTTTACCCTCGTCAATCCGTCCATCATCGAGGTGGCTCCCAATGCCACCGAGACAATAACCGTGATTTTTGCGCCGCCCGCTGGGGGGGAATACACCGGCGAGCTCAAGCTCGATCCCCGAGACGGCACCCCGCCCGCCATCATTCCCCTCACCGCGGAGGGCCTCGGCATCGCCCCCGGCGGATGCGCGGGCGAAGGCGGCGAATACAACCTCCAGCTCTTCCTCACCATCGCCATCGGCATCCTCGTCCTGATCATCGCCTTCAACCGCGTCAACTCGGAAAACCCCTGAGTCTCCCGAGATGACCCTGAAAGGCAAACCCTGCCGGTAGGCAGCGCGTTGGATTGGCCCCTCAGCGCGGCCGGTAGGCCAGCAGCCGCAACCCGTTCAGGCAGACCAGCAGCGTGCTGCCCTCATGCCCCACCACGCCCAGCGGCATCGGCAGCCGATAGTCAAACAATCCCCCGGCCAGCACGGCGGTAATCAAGACCACAATCACGCCCAGGCTGAAGGCCAGATTTTGCTTAACCACCCGCACCGCATGGCGGCTCAGCCCCAGCGCGTAAGCCAGCCGGCCCAGCTCCTTGCCCATCAACACGCAGCCCGCGCTCTCCAGCGCCAGGTCATTGCCCGCCGCACCCATCGCCACGCCCACCGTGGCATTGGCCAGCGCCGGCGCGTCATTCACCCCGTCGCCAATCATCATCACCTCGCCGTATTGCTGTCGCGCCGCCCGCACCAGTTCCACCTTCTGCTCCGGCATCAGCCCCGCGTGCACCTCGTCGATGCCCGCCTCCCGCGCAATCCGCTCCGCCACCGTCGCGTTGTCGCCCGTCAGCATGATCGTTCGTTCAATCCCCAGCCGGCGGAATTCGGCAATCGTCGCCGCCGCGTCCGGGCGCAGCGTGTCCAGCAAAGCCACCAGCCCCAGCCAGCCGCCCCCCGGCTCATGCACGCCCACATCCCCGTTCCGCTCCAGTTCCCGGTGCAGAATCAGCACCGTCTTTCCTTCCTGCTCCAGCCGCGCCTTCGCCTCCAGCAAGTCCTGCGGTATCGTCTCGCCATGCTCCCGGTAAAGCCGGTTCGCCCCTATCCACACATGGTAGCCCTCAATCATCGCGCGGACGCCACGCCCCGGCAGCGCGGTAAAGCCCTCCACCGGCGGCACCGTCACCCCGCGCTCCGCCGCCTTGTCAATCACCGCCTGCGCCAGCACATGCTCGCTCCGCCCCTCCAGCGCCGCGGCATAGCCCAGCAGCCGCCCCTCATCAAAACCCTCCGGCGCATTCGCCCCCAGCACCAGGTCCGTCACCCCCGGGTGACCCGTCGTCAGCGTCCCCGTCTTGTCAATCATCACCACCCGGATGTCCGCCATCTGCTCCAGGTGTGCGCCCCCCTTGAACAGAACCCCCGAGCGGGCCCCACGCGCAATCGCCGACAGGATCGCCGCCGGCGTCGAAATCACCAGCGCGCAAGGCGAAGCCACCACCAGCAGCGTCATCGCGCGATACAGCGAGATCGCCGGGTCCTCCCCCCAAAGCCGTGGCAGCAGCGCGGCCGCCCCCGTCGCCAGCACAATGAACCAGGCGTAATACCCCTCGCCCGCCTCCAGCCAGCGTTGCGTGCGCGCCTTGTGCTGCTCCGCCGACTCAATCATCTGCACAATCCGCGCCAGCGTCGAGTCGTTCGCCGGGTGCGTCACCCGCAGCTCCACCGAACCACTCCCATTCATCGCCCCCGCATAGACCGGGTCGCCCGCTGCCTTGCCCACGGGGCGCGATTCCCCCGTGATGCTCGACTCATCCATCTCCGTCTCACCCCGGATGATCACCCCGTCCGTCGGCAACATCTCCCCCGGGCGTATCACCACAATCTCCTCCACCGCGATGCTCTCAATCGGCGCCTCCACCTCAACTCCGTCCCGCAACACCATCGCCGTGTCCGGCCGCGAAGTCATCAAGTCCTGCACCGCCGCCCGCGAACGATCCATCGCATACGCCTGCAACACGTTCGACAAAGAAAACAGGAAGAGCAGCGTGCCCCCCTCGTGCCACTGCCCAATGCTCGCCGCCCCCAGCGCCGCGAACACCATCAGGAAATCCACGTCAAGGTCCAGCCGCAACAGCTTCGGCAGCGCCTCCCGCGTCGCCCAAAAGCCCCCAAAGAAATACACCCCGCAATCCACCACCCAATGATGCGGCAACCCCTTCACCATCCCCGCCGTCATGCTGTAGCTCAGCAACACCAGCGTCACCAGCGTAAACACCGCCTGCACCCGTTGCTCCCGCCGCAATGTCGCCCATCCCCGCGGATGCTTCCTCGCCCCGCCCGCCGCCAAATCATGCTGCTTCAAGACCATACTCCCTGCAAACCTAAGCCCATGCGCGCGGTAAGGTAAAACCCGCGCCCAGCTCCCGATTCTCGCATACTTGCCTTCCCGAAAGAATCGCGTCCAGCCCCATGCCCCCTCATTCCTCGTGACACTGCTCCCGCGGTGTCACGTATCTACCGGCGCTCCCGCGTCAAAGGGGTACATTTGTCGATGGTCCCGTTGATGGGTGGAAGCGCCGCCTTATGTCCCTCTTCGAAGGGGCTTGGCCGCATCTGGCGGAGGGGGCGCAGGGCGGGGATGTTCAACCACGTACTCGTGTTCTCCCTCAAGAGACGCCGCACCCTACCCGCGACAGAGGGTGTCAGGCGATTAGCATCGCTGTGAAGCCAACTCGACCTGCGAGGCCTGAACAAAGCGAACCTCGAGTGGAACCTCGTCGCTATCTCCTGAAACATCAGGTTAACTTGGAGCGCAAGAGACGAGGCAAAGGGAACGAATCCCAACACTGATGTCTACACCAACCTCCAGCCTTTCCAGATGCATTGATTTTTCCTGTTGCATTTTTGAAAAGGGCAGGAGTAGATTACGCGCCATCCTATCGCTTGTTCCCGCAAGCCGTTTAGTTTAAGGGCCTCAGAAATCCGGACAGCGAATATCTCCGCGAACCGGAAGCAGGAACGCCGCTGGAGGCGGCGTTTCCCCAATGGACTTTTCCAAGTACATAACCCCGCAACAGGTGTTGCTGCATCCTGATGCCGCCGACAAGGCGGCAGTCATGCGCATGCTCGTGGAAGCGATCGCGGACGGGCCGCTGTTTCTGGCCAACCCCGAACTCACGCGAGAAACGCTTGAGAGCGCACTATTGGCACGGGAGACCCTCGCTCCTACAGTGGTTGCGCCGGGCACCGCGTGCCCGCACGCGCGCATCTCCGGGCTCATTGGAGCGGGTGGGGCGGTGGCGATTCTTGATCGGCCCATCGACTTCAGCGGTAACGGCAACAATCTGGTTGACCTGGTGGTGGTGCTGGTCGTGCCGGCGGAACGCCCTCCGGTGGCGTTGAAGCTTCTGGGCAAGGTGGCCGCGCTGGGCAACCCTGGGGTGCGAGCGCCGCTCCTCGCCGCAGCAAATGCGAACACCGCGGCAGCGCTCTTGCACAATCTTGTCTTCAACATCGACACGCCACTGCTTGCGCGCGACGTGATGCGGCCACCGCACTGCCTGCTGACCCAGGACATGCCGGTGACAACGATTGTGCAGCGCATGGTGCAATACAACGCCGAGTCCGTCGGTATCTCGACTGCTGATGGCGTCTTGCTGGGCGAGATTACTTCTGATGCCCTGTTCGTGATGGGGGTGCCGGAATTCTTTAACCAGCTCAAGAGCGTATCCTTCATCAAGGAATTCGATCCCTTCGATCGCTACTTCGAGAAGGAATCCTTGCAGAACGCGGGTGAAGTGATGTCCACCGATGTGGCGCGCGTGCAGGAAGATGCCACCATTCTGGAAGTCATCTTCCTGTTGTCCGTGCGGCGCTACGCCAAAGTGTATGTGGAACGGAACGGTAAGCTGGTTGGCGTTATCGACCGCGCCCGAGTACTCAACGAGATTCTGAACGTATGAGCGCCGAAGCCGTCCTATCCCTGTTCTCCGTCCTGGGCTCCGCTGCGGAAGCGGCGGAGCACGCCGTTCGCGAGCCAAGCACAGTCGCGCGCATTGCATCGCTGGCCATCTTTGCCGCGGTGTATGTTGGCATTGCTTCCGAGAAGCTGGAAAAGACCACGGCCGCGCTGCTGGGTGCGGCGGCGGTGGTGGCATTTCAACTCGTGCCCTACGACTTCGCGCTTGGCGCGATCGACCTGAACGTAATATTCCTTCTCGTGGGCATGATGATCGTGATGAGCATCATGTCTGACACGGGGCTGTTTGAGTGGATTGCCATCATGGTGGCCAAGAAGGCCAACGGCAACGGGCCCCTCATCTTCCTGCTGTTCATGCTAGTGACTGCTTTCCTTTCCGCGTTTCTGGACAACGTGACGACTGTCATCCTCATCGCGCCCATCACGATTCTTGTGGGGCAGATACTCGAGATACCCGTGGTGGCTTTCCTGGTGATGGAGGCCATCGCCTCGAACATTGGCGGCACGGCCACGCTCATAGGCGATCCGCCAAACGTGCTCATCGGGTCGCAGGCGGGCCTCACCTTCAATCAGTTCATCGAGAACCTCACTCCGCCGGTACTGGTGATGATCGCGGTGATCTTCCCGGTAATCACCCTGCTGTTTCGCAAGCGGATGAGCGTGTCGCAAGAGGCGAGACTGCGAATCATGCGCGCCAAGCCGGAACTGGCCATTCTGGACCCGGTGGGCCTGCGGCGCGGGCTGATCGTGTTTGCCGGAATACTGGCCGCGTTCTTCCTGCACCATCTGCTCCACTTGGAGCCCGGCATCATAGCGCTGGCCGGCGCCATCGTCATGAGCCTGGTCTGCCGCAAGGACCTGCACCACGCGCTCGAGAAGGTGGAGTGGACAAGCATCTTCTTCTTCGTGGGGCTGTTCATGCTTGTGGGCGCGCTGGAATACAACGGCATCTTCGAGTCGCTCGGCCACTTCATCCTGAGCGTGACCGGCGATAACTTCGCCTTCACCCTGCTGGCGGTCCTCTGGTTCGCAGCCATCGTGTCCGCGATTGTCGACAACATCCCGCTGGTCATCGCGATGATCCCGCTGATCCAGACCATCGTTCCCTTCTTCGCGCAGCAGCAGGGCCTCGACCCGCTGGCGCCCCAGGTGCATGAAACCATCGCCATGCCGCTGTACTGGTCGCTGGCGCTGGGCGCCTGCCTGGGAGGCAACGGCACGCTCGTCGGAGCGTCGGCGAACGTGGTGGTGACGCAGATTGCACGTCGCAACAAATATCCGCTTACTTTCGGCCTGTTCACGGCCTATGGCCTGCCGGTGATGATCGCCACGCTTGTTATCGCGACGGTGTACATTTACCTGCGGTATGCCTGAACCGCAGAAATCACCGGGTCGTCTAAGTCTTTGCCGGTGTGTGCCAACCGTTGTGGCGTGGCTTCTGGCCACGCCATTGCCACAAGCCTAATCGGGACGGTGTGCCACAAACCCGAAGCTTACAGGCTTCGCTGTTAATCATGCAGGGGCCTTCTTCTACGGGGGCATCTTCCGGTGCTGTCGCTCCGTAGCGTTCAACACCTCCCCCGTTTGCATTCCCGCGCAGATTCCCCGTAGGCTTCGCGCATGTTGCGCAAAATGCTCAGCCTACTCACCCTTGTGGTGGCCACCGCCAATGCCATGGCCATGCCGCTGCATTTGGCCATTGGCCATGGGCATGAGGGGCATGCGCTCTACCGTTTGCCCGAGGGCTACGCGCACCTCCACACCGAGTGCGAGACGGATCATCACGACTGCGTGACGGAAGAGAACGCCCCCGCCGCGAGCGAGTCCATGGGGTGCGCCCAGTTTTGTTGCGCACCCCATCGGCATGATGCCCACCACCACGGTGCGGATGAACCCGGCTTCGCTACCCTGCGCGACCGCAATGCGCCGGATGCGCTTCTCGCTTATGTTCCGGCTTCGCCGCTTCACGCGGCCGTCGTTGCGGCGGCTCCCACGCCACCGTCGCCGCACCGCCTAAGCACCCTCCACGAGGCCCTGCCTCCACCCCTCCGGGGACCGCCCGCGCTCTAGCGCTGCGCTCCTCAGGTGGAATTCTCCGCCTGAACACGGAGTCCGTCTTGCTACGCCCCTCGGTTCTCGGCGCCTGATAGCGCCGCGCCCGCGCGGTGGAGGCAAGGACTTACCGGAACGCACCGCGCATCCATCTGATTCTCTTGCCGCATGGTCCCCGCCCGTGCCGCGCGGATGCCTCATTTCCCATCCCCGGCGCGCGCCCTGAAACCTCAAGGAAAACGCAACCCATGTTCACCTCCTTATGGCGAGGACTGGTTCCCGCCGTTGTGGCGCTCTGCCTCTGGGGATGCCAGCACATTCCCCCGCAGCCGGTGGATTTCACCGCCACGCGCGACGCCCACCGCGCGCGCCTTCCCGAGTTGGAACCCGTACGGGCCTATCTCGATCGCGCCTACCCGCACTCCAGCGCGCCAGTGGACACCTTCAACCTCGATGATGGCGTCTCGCTCGAAGAGGGCCAGGCCCTCGCCCTCTGGTACAACCCCCAGTTGCGAATCGTCCGCATCGAGGCCGAAGGCGCCGCCGCCCTTGCCGCGGCCTCGGGGCGCTGGCCCGATACCCAGCTCGAAATTTCCGCCGGGCGCAAGGAGATTGAAGAGTCCACCCGGGGCCTCCTGCGCGAGGCAGGCTCCGTCTCCCGTGAATGGATAGACGCCGCCGCGCTCCAGATCACCGTGCCGCTCTCGGGCCGATTGCGGGCAGAACGCCGCCTCTTCGAGGCCTCCCATCACGTGGCGCTCGCGGCCGCCGCCGAGGCCGAATGGCAGACCCTGCGTCAGGTCCGAGAGGCCTGGGCCGCATGGACCCACGCCACACGCGCCGCCGAATTGGCCGCCACCCATGCGGCGCAACTGGCGGAATTCGCCCGCGTGGCGCAGGCCCTGGCCCAGGCCGGCGAACTGACGCCCACCACCGCCCGCATGTTCACCATTGAACAGCAACACTGGACCCTCGAGGCCGCCCGCCGCGAGGCGGAAGTGCGCCAATTGCAGGGTGAACTCTTCCGGCAGATGGGGCTGCTGCCCGGCCTGCCACTGATCTTGCACCCGCTCGCTGCCCCGGCGCAGCCCCACGCGCATGGAGAACTGCCCAAGGACCACCCGGCGCTGCTCCACGCGGAAGCGGTCTATGCCGCCGCCGAGGCGAGCCTGGTTCACGAACTGCGCAATCAATACCCCGACGTGGTGCTCTCGCCCCTGCGCGAAGACGACGCGGGGGAGACCTCGCTGCAGCTCGGGCTGGGCATCCCGTTGCCCACGTGGAATGCCAACCGCGCCGGCATCGCCGAGGCGCGCGCCGCGCGCGACACCGCCCGCGCCCGTTATGAGGCCGCCGTCTTCGAGCTGGACGCCGAGCTCCGGCTCGCGCTTGAAGCACACGCCAACGCCGACACCCACCGTCGTGAACTGGCCGAAAAGCAGGCTCCCCTGCTGGACCAACAGCTCGACGAGGTGCGCCGTTTCCTCGACGCGGGCGAACTGGATTTGCTGGCCATGCATGAAGCCCTCCAGCAGGCGCGGGAGTTTCGCGACGCCTTTCTCCTCGCGGTCCTTGCCGAGCAACAAGCCGCTGCACGCCTCGCCGCCGCACTAAATCAGGAACCACTCTTGTCTCCCATGATGGAGGAGGAACATTGATGTCCGCGCTATACCGCCATGGAATCTCGCTCGCCACGCTCGCCGCGATGATCTGGGCTTCCGGTTGTGGAGTCGTAGCTGATACGAAGCCGCAGGAACCGGCCCAGGAAGAGCAGCACGATCACGACCATGATCACGATCATGAAGATGATCACGATCATGATCATGAGCATGAAGATGATCATGACCACGGCGAAGAAGGCACGCCCGGCGGTATCCCACTATCGGCGGCAGCCCGCGAGAACCTCGGAATCACCTTCGCCAAGGTTGAGCAGCGCGTGGTCAGCGCCGTCCGTAGTCTGCCGGGTAGCTTCGAGTTGCTGCCCAACGCCCGCCAGGAATACCGCGCCCCCCTGCGCGGTCGCATCGCATGGCATGTTGCCCAGTTTGATCCCGTTCAGCAGGGCGCGCTTCTCTTCACCCTCGATTCCTCCGAGTGGCGTCAAATCCAGCACGAAGCCGTCGAGGCCGAGGGCGACATCGCCATGGCGCAGGCCGCGCTCGAAGTGGCCCGTGCCCAGCGCGCCGAGACCCTCGGCATCCTGGGCAAGCAGCGCGAACGTCTCGCCACACTCGGCGAACTCAAGGCCCGCAACGCGCCGCTCGAGGCCGAAGTCACCGCCCTTCAGGGCAGTATCCCCCGGCACGACGCCGAAATCCGCGCCCGCGAAGCCGCGCTGGCCGAGGCCCGTGAGCACTATGCGTCGCGTCTCGCCATCCTCTCGTCCGTCACGGGCATCAGCATCGAAGAGCTCGACGCCCATCCCGGCGGCGTCGCGGCCTGGCGCGGCATCCGCTCCATCGAGGCCCGCGCCCAGCGTCCCGGCGTCCTTGAAGTCATGGCCGTGAGTGACGGCGCCTGGGTCGAGAGCGGTGATCTCGTGGCCAGTGTGCTCGATCCCGCCGCGATTCGCTTCGTGGCCCAGGCCCCGCAGGCGGAGGCCGCCCTCTTTGTGCAGGGCCAGCAAGCCCGCATCGTTCCGCAAAAGGGCGGGGCCGCTGCCCCGCAGGAGATCATGACCGGCCTGCTGGTGCCCGGCCTCACCGTGGACTCCGCCACCCGCACCTTGCCGCTCTACGTGACCCCCGACGCCCTCGTCCCCTGGGCGCGCGCCGGTGTGCCCGCCCACCTCGAGATCGTAGACGATCCCGATGCACCCCAACGCCTCGCCATCCCTGAGGCGGCCCTCATTCAGGACGGCCTCGACTTCATCTTTTTCCGGCGCGATCCCAAGAATCAGGATCAAGTGCTTCGACTTGTGGCCGACCTTGGCGCGCGCGACGGCCAATGGGCCGAGATTCGCAGCGGCCTTAAGGCCGGCGATGAAGTCGTGCTCGACGGGGTCTACGCTCTCAAGCTCAACGCCTCCGAACAGCAGACCCCCGACGGCTATCACTACCATGCCGACGGCTCCCTCCATAAAGACCACTGAGGGAATACGCCATGTTCAAGAAGCTCATCGCATTTTCCATAGACAACGCCGTGCTGGTGTTGCTGGTGGCCGTCGCCGTTTTCGGCGCCTCGGTCTACACCGCTCTCCAGATGCCGGTCGATGTCTTTCCAGAACTCAACGCCCCCACCGTGGCGGTGCTCACCGAGGCCGGCGGTCTCGCCCCAGACGAGGTCGAGCAATACGTCACCTTCCCCATTGAGAGCGCTGTGGCTGGCGCGCCCGGAGTGCGCCGCGTGCGCAGCAGCAGCGCCATGGGCCTTAGCCTTGTCTGGGTGGAATTCGATTGGGGCGCGGACATCTACCGCGCGCGCCAGGTGGTGGGGGAGGGGCTCACCGCCGTAAAGGAGCAACTTCCCAAAAACGCCCACGCCGAGATTGCCCCCATCACCGGCATCACCGGCGAGATCATGTTACTTTCCCTTGAATCCCCCGACGGCGTCTGGTCGCCCCTGCAACTACGCGCCTTCGCCGAGTTCGATTTGCGCCGCCAGTTGCTCGGCGTCGCCGGGGTCTCGCAGGTGGTCGTCATCGGCGGCGAACTGCCCGAATACCAGGTGCACCCGCGCCCCGGCCAGTTGCAGGCGTATGGTCTCACCCTCGCCGAAGTGGCTGACGCCGCCGCCCAGGCCCACAGCACCGCCAGCGCCGGGTACCTCGCCAACGTCAAGGGCGTTGAGATTCCCCTGCGTCAGGATGCCCGCGCGCGCTCCGCCAACGACATTGCCAACACCGTCGTCAAGTACATCGACGGCGCCCCGGTCACCATCGGTCAATTGGCCGACGTCGCGCTGGGCCCGGCTCCCCTGCGCGGCGATGGCTCCTCCAGCGGGCGGGCCGCCGTGGTCATCAGCGTTAAGAAGGCTCCCTTCACCAACACCCTCGAGATCACCCGCAAGATCGATGACGTGCTCGACGCCGTCGACAAGACCCTGCCCGAGGGCGTTCACATCGACCGTCAGGTCATGCGGCAGTCCAGCTTCATCCTGCTCTCCCTCGGCAACCTGCTCCATGTCCTGCGCGACGCCGCCCTCTTCGTTGCCATCGTGCTCATGCTTTTCCTGCTCAACGTGCGCGCCACCATCATCACGCTGGCCGCCATTCCCCTCTCCATTGCCGTGGCCATCCTGTTTCTTAACGCCCTTGGTCTCTCCATCAACGTGATGACCCTCGGAGGCTTGGCCATCGCCATTGGTGAACTCGTGGATGACGCCATCATCGACGTGGAAAACGTCTTCCGCCGCCTCGCCGAGAACGGCAAGCTTCCCCCGGAAAAGCGGCGGCCGCGCGCGCGGGTCATCTATGAATCCAGCAACGAGATACGCTCCTCGGTGGTTTTCGCCACCGTCATTATCGTCGCCGTCTTCGTGCCGCTCCTGTTCCTTCAGGGCATCGAAGGGCGCTTCTTCCAGCCCATGGGCATCGCCTACATCGTGTCCATCCTCGCCTCGCTGCTCGTCGCCCTAACCGTCGTGCCCGCCATGTGCAAGCTCCTCCTCGGCAAGCGCGAGCATCACGCCGAGCGCGAAAGCGCCGTGGCCAGAGGCTTGAAGCGACTCTACGAGCCAGCGCTGCGCATCGCCTTGCGCGCCCGCGTGGCCGTCCTCGCCGCCGCCGCCCTGGCCACCCTTGGAAGCATTGGCCTCGCTTCCACCTTTGGCAACGACTTCCTGCCCGAGTTCAACGAAGGCACCTTCACCGTCTTCACCGACGCCCCCCCCGGCACTTCGCTCGAAGAAAGTGTCCGCATGGTGCGCGGCATGGAACAGCGCCTCGCACGCATCGACGGCGTCGACGCCGTGGTGCGACGCACGGGACGCGCCGAGCGCGACGAGCACGCCCACGGCGTCAACCGGAGCGAGCTCGTGGTCACGGTCCATCCCGGCGCCGACATGCACCGCATCCGCAGGGATATCGACGAGGTGCTTTCCGACGTCCCCGCCCTGCGCACCGAAGTAGGCTCGCCCATCGGCCACCAGCTCTCACACGTCCTCTCAGGCACGCAGGCCGCCATCGCCATCAATGTCTACGGCGACGACCTCGCCATCCTGCGCGAGGCCGCTCGGGAGATCGGCACGGCGCTCGAGGACCTCCCCGGCACGCGCGACGTGCTCGCCAACCGCGAGGCCATGGTCGATTCACTCCCCATTCACTACCGCTCTGAAGACCTCAAGCGCTGGGGTCTCACTCCGGCCGCGGCCGCGGCCCAGGTCGAGGCCGCCCTCAATGGCGTCACGGTTTCCACCGTCAACGACGGCTCACGCCAATACGACGTCATCGTGCGACTGCACCCCGATTACCGCAAGGGTCTCGACGATGTGAGCAACCTCTTGCTCAGCGGCCCCAACGGCGAGCAAATCCGTCTCGCCCAGATTGCCAGCATCGCGCCCGACCCCATGCCGCTGGGCATTCAGCGGGAGAACGGACAGCGCAAGGCTGTCGTTTCGCTCAACGTTGCCGAGGGCCACAACATCGGCGACCTCGTCGAACGGGTGCAAGAAGTCATCGATCCAATCGCCCGGCGTCACGGCCTCCTGGTCAGCTACGGCGGTCAGTTCGAGGCCCAGCAGTCCGCCAGCCGCGCCATCTATCTTATGAGCGCCTTCGTCGCGGTCGTCATCTTCGTGCTGCTTTCCAGCGCCTTTGGCTCCGCCCGGGCAGCCGTGCTCGTCATGCTCAACCTGCCCCTCGCCCTGATTGGCGGCGTGCTTGCCATCCTGTTCACCGAGGGCGGCGGCCTCTGGAGCAACATCATGGGACTGCTTGGCCTTGGAGTGTATCAGGCCCCTGTCATCTCCATCGCCAGCATGGTCGGCTTCGTCACCCTCTTCGGCATTGCCGTTCGCAATGGCATCCTCCTCGTCAACCACTATGCCCACCTCATCGAGCGGGAGCATTGCACCGTCGAGGAGGCCGTCATACGCGGCAGTATGGAGCGCCTCATCCCCATCCTCATGACGGCCATCACCGCCGTGCTCGGCGAGATCCCCATTGCCCTCGCCAAGGGCGAGCCCGGCAGCGAGCTGCTCGCCCCGCTTGCCATCGTTGTTCTCGGGGGACTCATCACCTCCACCCTCCTCAACCTGGTCGTCATCCCGGCGGGTTATCTGCTTTTGTTCAAATCAGGCATCAACAACCGTCCCACGGCGCCGGACAAAGTATCCGCCGCGGGGGCCGCAACAGAAGGAGTCGAAGCATGAAGAAGTGTCTAGCCCTGTCCCTGATGGCCGCGTTGCCGCTGGCCGCCTGCGGCGCCAAGCCCGCCACGCCGGAAGCGCCCGCGCCACAAAGCGCCGCCCCCGCCGAGGCGCAGGCCCAGCCCATGGAAGCCGCTCCCGATGCGCCGCCGCCCATGCGCAACTTCGCCGCGCTTACCATCGGCCCCTACGCCGTGCAGCCCATGTTCGAAGAGGAAATCAAGGACGGCCACTTCAACATCGATGTCAAGGGCGCCGAAGTGAAAGCTGTTCGAATCTGGGTCGGACCCGAAGACGCCAGCGGCGTCATGGTCGCCAAGACCGAGCCTGAGCACGGCTACCACCACGGCCACGTCGAAATGCCCGATCCCATCCCCGCCGACGCCCAGCTCTGGATCGAGATCGAAGCCCCCGACGGCACCCTCCACAAAGGCGCCACCCCCCTCGTCCAAGCCCCCTGATTGCCTCCAAAGCAGAATCGTCCACTCCCGCCGTGGCAGGGTCGCCCGACCCTGCCGCAGCGTCAACGACCTCTTGCCCGCGCATTCGGTTAAGGGCAGTCGTAAGTAAGCACGCGCTGGCTTCTTTGGACTGCGGAGGCTTGCCTCCGCTCTTACCCAGGGGGCTTACCCTCGTCGGTAAGGCAAGGGCGCCGCACTCCGCGCCGGATAGGGATCACGCTGCATGCAAATGGTTCTTGCAAAGTTACGCGCTCAGTCGGGCGCCTGCCCGCGTTCCCGCAGGATCATCTTCATCCCGAATTTCGGGCGCAACGTGATCTTCGTGTCATAAGCGATCCGGTTGTCCGGAGCGAGCTCAAGCCGCCAGCGCTGGGCGAAGGTGGCCAGCAGCAGAATCGCCTCCATCCAGGCAAAGGGCTCGCCGATGCATTTGCGCACCCCGCCGCCGAAGGGGAAGTAGGCGAACTTCGGCACATTGGCGCTGCGCTCCGGCAGCCAGCGGTCCGGGTCGAACTTGTCCGGTTCGGGAAAATATTCCTCGCGCATGTGCAAGGCCCACGGCACCACCGCCACCACGTCGCCCCTCCGCACGGCATACGGCCCCAACTGGTTGTTGCTGATCGCCTGCCGCCCAAAAGCCGGCACGGGCGGGAGGATGCGCATGCTTTCCGTAACCACCCTGCGCGTGTATTCCAGGCGTGGCACGTCCTCGGCGGTGGCAGGTCGACCGCCCGGCAGCACCCGCTCAAGTTCCTCGTGCAGGCGCGCCTCCACTTCGGGATACTTCGACAACAGGTACCACGTCCAAGTCAGCGCCAGCGACGTCGTCTCATGGCCCGCCAGGAAAAGCGTAATCGATTCATCGCGCACCTGCTGGTCCGACATCCCACTGCCGTCCTCGCCCTGCGCCATCAGCAGCATCGACAGCAGATCGCCCCGGTCTTCGCCCGACTCACGGTGCTCCCGGATGAAACGGTAGATGATCTCGTTCAGGTCGCGCTCAGCTTCATGAATTTTGCGCGTGCTCTCCAGCGGCAGCGCGTCAAAAAAGCGCCCCACCCACGGGTTCACATACCGCTCGAAGTGATTGATCACCGTCGTCACCGCCGAGTAAACCCGCTCGATGTCATCCGCCACGTCCGAGTCGAACATCGTCTTGGCGATGATGGTCAGCGTCACCGCGCTCATCTCGGCGTTCACGTCCAGAGGCTCGCCATCGCGCCAGCGGAGGCTCCGTTCCCGGGCCTGCCCCACCATGCACGCCGCGTACTCATCAATCCGCTTCTTGTGGAAAGCCGGCTGCATCATCCGCCGCTGCGTCAGGTGCGACTTGCCCTCGTTCGTTATCAGCCCGTTGCCCATCAACCGCCGCAGCGATGCATAGCCCGGATCCTTGTGATAGTGCTTGTGCTTGGTCACCAGCAGCTCTTCCACCAGGTCGGGATCATTCGCCACGATCACCCGCTGCCCCGGCAGTTCCACCCGGAAAGCCCCCGGCACGCCCTCCATCACTTGGCGGAAACCGTCTATCTCGCCGTTACGCAGTTTCAGCGCGGGGCGCACCAGGCGCCATAGCGGAATTCTCGGCAGCTTGGCCATCGGGACCGGCGCGGGCAGGGTGGGGGCGGGCAGGCTGGCCATAGAACGTCTCCCGGATTGAGTACAAGCTGCGAATGAGACCCGCTCGGAGTTTCCGTAGTTTCGTTTTTTTCCGATTCCCGCACTTATTGGGGATGTGTTAGCTCAAGTTTCCACGCTTTCTGCCGATAAACCGAGAGCGACGGACAGGCGTCCAGGGATAGACGCCTCAACTGGAGGGACAGACCATGGTAGACGGTATTGGCGGGCTGGGGCCTGCCGCGGCGGGGGCACCGCAATCCGACAACGCAGCCCGGATCATTCCGAAGGAATTGAACGCCCCGAAGCGCAAGGCGGATTTGCTCGAGCTGGGCAAGGGCGAGAAGCCCTCCAATGGCCAGGCACAGGGCATCGTGCTGGAAAGGGCCTACGAGCGCCTTCGGCAACTGGTGGGCGATGCGCGCGCCGAGCTTGGCATCCCCGAGGGTGCCGTCCTCGACACCTCCCCCGAGGCCACCGCGAACCGCATTGCCGATTTCGCCCTCGGCTTTTTCGGTAAGTACGCCGAGAACAACGGTCTGGCCGACGATGAAGCCGGGCGCAAGCAGTTCGTCGACTTCATCGGCAAGGCCGTGGCGCAGGGGATTGACGAAGCCCGCGGCATCCTCGGCGCGCTCAATGCCTTGAATCCCGAAATCAGCGGCAACATCGACAAGACCGCCGAGATCATTCAGCAGCGCTTCGAGGACTTCATCTCGGGCAACGGCGCCTGAGTCCCTAGGGCTGCGCCGCCGGCTCGGTGGGCGATGCCTTGAAGTCAATGCTGAGGTCGGCCGAAACAATCCCGTCGTCGTGCGCGAGCAGCAGTTGTGCAAGTGCCACCTTCGACGCCGCTTCGCGCCAGGGCGTCAGGGCCTCGGGAAGACTCTCGGCCGTATGCCCTCGCACCACGCCGAGCTCAGCGAACTGGACCGCGGCTTCCTCGAAATCATCGAAGAGACCGGCGGGATTGCAGCGGATCAACACGTTCCCCCTCAGGCTGTCTTCAATTTCCACCGTGGGATGGCTCTGTTCCCGAGCATCGTGAAGGCTGCTGTATAGCACGAGGCGTCCGCCCCGGTGCAGTAACGTGGGCTCCAGATCGGGGCCGCCCATCAAGGGCAGGTGCAGGTATGCCCCCTCGTCGGAATAGCGGGGCCAGGATTGCCATGGCTGCACGCCCTCCGCCGGGGGCGGCATCGAACGAAGCCACGACTGCGCCCATGCCGCATTGCAGCCAAAGCTCGCCGCGAATCGCGGCATCGGCACAAAGGCCATCGGGTTCATGCCCAGGTAACTGAGCGTCCAGCCGCTGTCCAGTTGTGCCAGACCCGACGCCAGAATCGGCGTGGCCGCCTCGCGCACTTCGTTCTCCAGCAGCCCGGTTGCCAGCCCCGGCACATCCAACTCCGCGCCCAGCACGGCGCCGATGGCTTTCCATGACTCGGCCGCCGGCACGCCCAGGTCCGCCGATAACTCGAGTGCTCCCGACAGGGGGGAGGGCAGCGCGACCGGGACGGCCTTGCCGAGGACAGGGGCGTAGAGTTCCCGGGAAGCTTCGTTCAGGCGCGCCGCAAGAAGCAGCCGCACTGAATCCTCGTCGAGCCAAACCCGCAATTCAGCCGCGTCCGCGTGCGTCGCGATGCCGCCCGTCGCCTCCGTCCGCACGCGGGCTTCTATCAGCGCATCCTGATTGCTCACCAGAAGCGTGGCGAAATCCTCGCTTCCTATCGACTCCTCAGGCAGCATCACCAGCGCGCGAATCAGGGATGAGCGATCCTGGCTCAACAGCAGGATGCGCCCGCGCACCGCGTAATAAAGACCCGCGCTGGGAATCAGGCGCAGTTGCAAACCTCCCGCGTCATCTTCCTCCACCTGCTCCGACCAGCCGCGAAACCGCTCCAGCAGGGTGCCGAAACGCGTCATCTGAGTGACCAGCACGGCATCGCGATAGGTCGAGGTGTCCTTGCCGGACACATACACCACCCCCGATACAAGGTTGTTGATGAGCCAGCT
>JBJOID010000129.1:0-11779 GCA_046047315.1 Candidatus Hydrogenedentota bacterium
CGAAATTGTAGGCGCTGTCAAACGAGAAGACTTCACCAGTCGTCTCATTCAGGTTGAAGGCTGGCGTGATAAGCCAGTCGTCACTTTGATCGTCAGCGCCGAAACCATTGATGCGCGCGAACTTGTTTCCCACCGCCGTGAAGATATGCCAATTGGCATTGTTGCCGTCGCTCAGGACACTGACCGATTCCAGGAATTGGAAGTCGTCATTGGCGTTATCCGTGGGATCGTCAAAGTTGTCCTCGAACTCCTCGCAGAAGATGGCGCCCGGTTCGTCGCATAGAGCGACGGCTTGTCCTTCTCCCTCGCCTTCGTCCGTGCCTTCACCTTCCGCAGTGCCCTCCCCGTCAGCGCTGCCCTCCCCGTCGACGCTGCCCTCGCCCTCCGGCTGAGCGGCACAATCTACCGTATGCGCCCCCAATCCGGCGAAGGTATTCTGCGCGAAGGTGTCCCACTCACCCGACAGATTGGAAAGCGGATTGAAGCCATCGGGATTACCCGTGCAGATCGAGATCTTCCGGCGGAGTGTCTGCTCATTGGTCGCATGCGCACCGTCGGTCCAGTTGGTGCCCGGGTCCACACCAATCTCTCCAATCAAGTCAACGAGCGTGCTCCCATCGAACAAGGCCACCGTGTCATCACCGTTGAAGAAAGTCACCGTGCTGGTCGTGTCAGCCGCGCCCAGTACGGCGGCATCCGCACTGGCGTTGGCAATCACGATGGTGTCGCCCGCGGCCAGTGAGGCGCCGATGGTGCTGAGCGCAAGCTGGTTGCCCGGTGTGCTGCTGCCGTTGCTGAACAGGCGCACCGAGTAATTGGCCAGATTTACCGAAGATCCGGTCGGGTTGTAAATCTCGAGGGCCTTGTTGTTGCTGCTCCCCTCGATGTACTCCGAGAAGATAAGCGTCGCGCCGCCCGTCGACTGGCCTTCGCCATCGCTCGTTCCCTCCTCGCTGCCTTCTGTCGTGCCTTCAGTGGTCCCTTCACCCTCGCCTTCCGCCGCGCCCTCGCCCTCCGTGACCACGTCCGACAATGCGCGCACGACGA
The DNA here is from genome assembly GCA_046047315.1 of Candidatus Hydrogenedentota bacterium. Classification (GTDB taxonomy): domain Bacteria; phylum Hydrogenedentota; class Hydrogenedentia; order Hydrogenedentales; family JAEUWI01; genus WGMK01. Next base: position 1,048 of record JBJOID010000129.1, read on the forward strand.
TATCGTCCAGTTCCCATACCCGGCTCTGTCCAGAACCTGTGCCAGTCGAAGTGTAACGCCACGCAAGATAGGTGCTGGCGCTCACGTGCCCGCTCAGGTCCACCTCTCCGGAGTCGGCAAATGCGAAGTTTCCTGCCGAGGGAAGCGTAAAGCTCAGGGGCGTCCACGTAGCGGTGGTCGGGTCGGTATCCGTCTGCGGATCGAAATCCGTTGACACGAGAAGCTCGAGCGCGGGACCGTCAAAATTGTAGGCTGAACGGAAGGTAACCACCGGATCGGTGACGCCGGTAAGGTCAAGCGCAGGGGTAAACAGCCAGTCATCGCTGGCGGTGTCTGCGCCAAACCCATTGACACGCGCGAAGATATTGGTCTGGAAGGTAAACAGATGCCAGTCCGCGTTGTTGCCAGTGCTTGCGCGGCTGATGTGGGTCATCTGCTGGAAGTCATCATTGGCGTTGTCGGCGGGGTCGTCGGCGTTGTCCTGGAAATCCTCCTCGAACACACGTGCCACGGAGCCAGCGCCAAACACGAAGTCGGCATAGATGGGCAAGTGGTCGCTGGCCCGCGTGTCGCTGTCTCCCGAGGTAGTCTCAGCCACCTTCAGGATATTGGCCGAGCCCGGCACGTAGGCATCCTGGTAGACCGACACCGGCACCAGGATGTTGTCGAGCATGTTGTCGCCCGTGTTGCTGTTCGAATTCCGCGCGTCGAAGTTGGACTGGCGGATGCCGGAATTGACGGTGTTTACAAAACCACCACTGATGTTGTTCGCGTCGCGGCCGAAGGTCACATTGTCGCCCGCGAAGATGGGCTCCATGAGATTGACCATGAACGTGTTGATGTCATTCTCGATTGCGGCGGCCGCTGAACTGTTGCCCTGCTCAAGGATATTTGAGCAGGCGTCATCTGGCGTGTCATTGAAGTCTCCCACAAGCACATAGCGCTGGTTTGCGGAAATACCCTGAAACACGGTCAGCATGGCCTGCGACGCGGCCACGCGGCGTTCATTGGTGTCGGCACGGCCATTCGAGCGTGAAAGGCCGTGATGCACGAAGACCCGCAAGGTACCCTCGTCGTTGGGCAACACCACCTCGACATCCAGCACGTCGCGCTGCTCGGGAAACGCAAAGTCTGATTCGCTCTCGAAAAGGAAATGCTGCGGTCCCGCGTTGAGGGCGTTGTTGCTAGCGCCCGTTACTTCGAGGGGCTTGCGCACGGCAAGCGCCAGGTTCGTGCAGCCAACTGCCTCGTCATCAAAGACCAGCGTCCAGTCCTCGGTGCCGAATATCAGCTCCAGCGCATCACGGTCGGATATCTCCTGCATCCCAATGATATCGGCATCCAGTGATTCAATAACGGACAAGAGCTTGGAGAGGCGATCTCCCTGGCCAGTGACGTTGGCAAAGCAGCGCTCGTCGTTGCCGGAGAGCTGCTTGATGTTGTAACTGGCCACACGCACGGGCGTGGCCGCATGCGCCAAAGGAATGACCGATAGCGATATCAGCAGCAGGGAAAGTAGGGTACGTTGGATGTTCATGGCGGCTCCAGCGAAATGTTTAGCGAGGGTTACTGATTCTCAAAAGGCCGCCGGTGAGTGACACTCACCGGCGGCCGGGGCTGAAGGTTTCGGGCGGTTACTTCTTGCGGCTGCTCGCGAAGGCGAGGGCTACGCCCAGCGCTATGGCGGCGGGCCACGCGACGACCGGAAGGTTATTCACGGGGTTCACCACCAGGGTGTACGGAGCCGAGGGGGCAAAGGTCGCCTTGCTCTGATCCGATACCACGACCACATATTCTCCTGCGTCGTCCAAGGACACGTTCGAGAAGATGATGGAGTCGTTCATCTCGTCACCGAGCACGTCTCCGTCCTTGCGCCACTCGTAGGTTACGAGGCCAGTCAGTGCGGGAGCGTTGACACTCAGGGTAACCGCGTCGCCCTCGGACACGGGACCGCTCGGTCCATCGATGCTGATGGCCGGACAGTTGTTGAGCACGTTGACCGTACGGGTGACTTCCACCGCAGGGTTGCCCGCCGTGTCCAGCACGTTGTAGGTGATAACATAGGTGCCCGGCACCGAGGTGTCCACGGTATCCCCGCCGTCCACGACGTCGTCATTGAGCGCGCTGCCATCAACGTTGTCAAACACGCTTACCCCGGCGTCGGTGTAGGTCGCGCCGCAGTTCACATTCACAGGGCTGGTTCCAAGCAAGGTGATGACCGGCGGCGTGGTGTCGGCGCACGAGCCAACGATAACCTGGCGCTCGACCTGGGTGGCGGCGTTGCCACTAGCGTCGGTCACGTTGTAGAAGACGGTATAGTTGCCGGCGGTATTCGTGTCCAAGCCGCTGAAATCGACGACGATGTCGCCACTGATGTCGCCATCGAAGTCGTCGGTCGCGGTCGCGCCCGGATCGGTGTAGGTAGAACCACAGCTAATGTTCAGCGGGTCCGAACCGTCCAGCGAAATCACCGGGGGAGTCACATCGAAGCTGATATTGAGGTCGTCAAGCAGCGCGCGCGTGCGGGCGCGGGCGAAGATCTTGGCGGTATCGAACGTGGTTCCCGCGTCCACGGAGAGGCCGGGTAGAAGCTGCGTGCCGGCGGGAACGATGAACCCGCTGTCCGTAAGGTTTTCCGCCTGGAAGGCAACCAGCGTGTCAGCGCCAACCTTGGTCAGCGTTACCGTCACTTTGTAACGCTTGCCGGTAAGCTGTGCGCCAGAGGCCGGGGGCACGTCCACCGCGCTGCCGACCACGCCGTTGTCAATCAATGCGATATCGAGTACGGCGCCGGAATCGGTCTCGCCCGTGAAACGAATCTGGTAGCCATCGAGCGTGCCGGTGGAAGCGTATGCTTGAACCACCCACTGGCGGCTGCCGTTGGTGCCGAGGTCATTGTATTCGGTTTCGTACTCGATCTTGATGGACTTGGTCGAAGCGTCCACGGTCTGAACCAGTGGCGCGACGAAGTTGAACTCGGCCGAGGTGCCGTCCACCGTGTGCTCCACAGCCTTGTCACCGGAGAAGTTGCTTATCTGAACGGTGCCCGAGGCAGCGGAGGCGGTGATGTCCCAACCGTTATCGGCAACCAAAGTCGCCGCAGTCGTGGAGAGCACGCCAGCCGTGGCGCCTGACCACGTCTCGCTAAGCAGCACTCCAGACGCCGGGGCCGCATTGGCGATGGTCACCGCCGAGCTGGTCACACTGCTGGCAAGCGCGTTCGTCGCAAGGTCCTGAACATCGGAAGACGTGCTCACGGCGAGCGTGACAGTGCCATTGCCATCCACCCCGGTCAGGGTGACAACATAGTTCGAGAGCGTGCCCGTGATGCTGGCGCCGCCCACCGTCACGGATCCCGTGGTGCCGATGGACAAATCGCCAATGGCGTCGAGGTTCTGCACCGCTTCGTCAAAGGTGACAAAGAAGGACACCTTGTCGGTGTTCGAGGGACCGGCCCCGGTGGGGACTACGGCCGTGGCGTTCGGGGCGATGGCGTCCACGCTGCAGCTTGCGGTGTGGGAACCGAGGAACGAGGAAGTGTCCTGCGGCTGTTCATCCCATTCCGCAGCAAGCACGCCGTTGTAGGAGAAGGGATCCGCGACGTCATTCGAAAAGCCCGCAGCATTCGGATCGCAAACCGTGGCCTTGCGAATCAACGTCTGGTTCTGCGTGGTGATGCCGCCTTCGTCCCATGCGCTGCCCGGATCCCAGTCGATTTCACCAAAGTGGTCGATGATGACGCCGTTCTTCTTCAGGTAGAGCGCGTCGTCACCATTGAAGTTAACTACGTCGCCATTCAGGATCAGGTCCGCCACGCCGGTGAACGCAGCGGTCGCCGACTGGTGAGCGATGACGAATACGTCGCCGTCGGCGATGGTGCCTGTAAGGTCCTCGGAGGCGGTCAAGGTCGTGCCGCCATTCGAGTATAGTTCGATGCGATAGACGCCCGTCGCCAGGTTCACCGGGGCGCCCGTTCCGTTATAGATCTCGAGGGCCTTGTTGTTGCCGCTTCCCTCAATGTACTCGGAGAAGAACAGGTCCGAGGTTTGTGCCTGCGCGGCCCCGCAAAGTCCAGCCAGAGACATAGCGGTCGCTGTGGCCAATCGTTTCCACGTGCTCATGATTATTTGCTCCTGCTTGCCATTGGGTTTATGAGTGAATCACGTCAGTTCACGGAACTAGCGACTGCGGCGGCGCAGACCGAGCGCGCCCATCGCCGCGACGGCCGCCGCGGCCAGGCCCAGGCCAAGCCCGCCGCCCACGGGCAGGCTTTCCACCACGGTCAAGAAGAAGGTGTAGGTGACGACGGCTTTCGAACCGTCCTCATAGGTGGCGCGGTAGGCACCGGAGTCCGTGGTCATCACGGCGTTGCGGCAATAAGTGATTCCAGTTTGACCAGAGATCGCCTGCGGTGAACCACCCACCGGCGTGAAGGTCCAGCTGAAGTCGCCATCAGTCGCCGATCCCGGAAGGGGCACCGTCATGCAGACGTTGTCGCCGATTTCCGCCGTGATGCTCGAGAAGTACTGCGGGGGCTCGGGGCCTTCGGGCACACCGCACACCGCCACGTTGTCCACTTCCCACACGCGCCCATCGCCGCCAGCCGTGCCATTGCTCACGTAGCGGAATGCGACATAGGTGCTGGCGCCCAAGTGGCCGGCCAGGCTGACGTCGCCGGAATTCGCGAACACATAGCCACCAACCGTTGGGAGCGTCGGGCTGAGGTTGGTCCAAGTGGCGCTGGCAGGATTGGCATGAATAGCAGCGTTGTAGTTGGTCGAAACCTTGACCTCGAGCGCGGGGCCGCCGAAATTGTAGGCCGAGTCAAACGTGAGGATGGCATCTTCGAAACCAACAAGATTCATCGCCGGGGTGATGAGCCAGTCGTCGCTGGCCACATCGGCGCCAAAACCATTGATGCGGGCGAACTGTTCGTCACCGGCGCCGAAGATGTGCCAGTTGGCCTCATTACCCGCGCTGGCCACGCTCACGCGGGTCATGAGCTGGAAGTTGTCGAGATCGTTATTGGTCGTGCTATTGAAGTTGTCCTCAAAGTCTTCGGCGAACACCTCGTTGCATTCAACTTCCTCGCCCTCCCCTTCGCCTTCACCCTCGGAGGCACCCTCTCCTTCTCCTTCCTGCTCGCCTTCCGGCGATCCTGTGCAGTCAATCGAATGGCTGCCGAGACCCGAGAAGGTATCCACGGCGAACGTGTTCCACTCGGCGGAGAGGGTAGAGACTGGATTAAAGCCGTCAGGATTTCCGAAGCATACGAAGTTCTTGCGGCGCAGCGTTTGGTTCAGCGTCGAGAGTCCCGCGTCGCTCCACTCGGCGCCGGGGTCGACGCCAATCTCGCCAACCACGTCCACCGGCACGCCGTCCTTATAGAGCGCCACGGCGTCGTCGCCGTTGTAAGTGATCGGGCAGGTTGGGAAGGCACAGGTGCCGTCGGCCGCGGCGAGTATGGAAGCGTTGGCCGCAGAGTTTGCAATGACCAGCGTGCCGCGCGCGGGCAGCGATGCGGCAAAGTCGGTGAGGGGCACTTCAACGGTGGCGGTAGAAGCGCCGTTGGAAAACAGCACCAGGCTGTAACCCGTCAGGCTTTCCGCCGTGGTCTTCCCGTTGAAGATTTCGACAGCCTTGTTGTTCGAGGTGCCTTCGATGTACTCGGAGATAATCACGCCGCCTTCGCCGATGCTCTCGCCTTCCGAAGAACCTTCGCCCTCACCCTCGGCAGCGCCTTCTCCTTCCCCCTCCGCAACACCTTCACCCTCGCCTTCGACGGCGGTCACCACGCCATTCGTGAACACCACGATGTCGTCCACTTCCCACACGCGGGACTGGCCCGAGCCGGTGCCGGTGGTGGTGTAACGCCAGGCCACGACCGTCGTCGCGCTGATATGCGCCGTGAGATTCACATCACCCGAGCCCGCCCACACGTAGCCGCCCGCCCCGGGCTCGGTAAAACTCAGATCGGTCCAGGTGGCGGTGCTTGGGGCATTCCCCGGCGTGTAGTTGGTGGAGACCTTGAGCTCCAGCGTCGGGCCTGTGAAGTTGTAGGCGCTCTCGAACTTTACCGCAGCCGTGGTGGCGCCGGTGAGGTTCATCACCGGGGTAAAGAGCCAGTCGTCGCTGGCGGTGTCCGCCCCGAATCCGTTGCACCGTGCGAACTGGTCACCGCCAAATTCGAAGATGTGCCAGTCCGCATTTGCGCCCGTGCTCGATACGCTGAACTCAGACATCAACTGAAGATCGTCTGTAACGTTGTCGTTGTCTGTGAAGTCTTCTGAGAAGACAGTCTCCGCATACGCGATGCCGGGAACAGCCCCGAGCAATAGCGCAAGCACCAACATCAAGCGCGAATAGGGCCGCATGGCGATACACTCCTTCAGAAGTTGTGCGTTGACAGCAAAAATTCGATTACGACGAAAAACGTGGTTTTGTAGCGAACCACCGGATACTTCCCCAGTATCCAGCGCGGACACTCACCGCATCCGCCACTGCCTCTTGCATGCCTAGGTTGAAGGATTGGTGCTAGCAGAGAATAAGGCTTCTATTAAGGTTTCGTTAGGGTGGGTGGTGACACAAAGCGCGGGCCCGCGTGGCATGCCACGCGGGCCCTTCAACAATTACACTTCTTGGTACTGATCAGCCGCCGGACATGCTGTCCGCGACGTCACCATCCCAAGTGCGTCCGGCGCCGAATTCTCCAATAGCCACCGGATAGCCGCTGCCATAGCGCACATAGTCGACGTGACCGTCGAGGTAAAGCACGTTGCTTCCGCCCGGTACATGATTGAACGTCTCGATCCCGGCGGTCGGACCGAACTCATTACCCCCGTTGTCGGCGATCTTGCGGCTCTGTCCCCAACCATCCATCATCACAGGCAAGGTGCTTTGCGCCCGGGCAGAAGCCTGGGGGTTGTTGATGTCGGTTATCAGGAAACGCTCCACACCTTCCCGAAAACGGTAGATGATGTCTTCCGTGTATATCGGCTGCCCGTTCGCGGTCTCGCCCACCTGCCTGAATGACAAGGTGAGATTCGAGAGGTCCGCGTCTCCGCCGGCGGTGGTGACGCCCGCAAGCTCACCATAGGTGTATCGTACGCCGCCGGGAATCTCGTACATGCCGGTCCACGTGCCGCCGTCGTCGTCGTAGAAAGCGTTGTTGTAGGCACACGCTGGCCCCAGATTCATCAGATAATTCGCAATCGGAGCCGCGCCTCGCACGGTCTCAGCGGCTTGTTCGAGCGCGTACCAGGCCTCAGCGATTGAAGTCGGGTCCTGCGCCGCATAGCCGAAATACACGTAGGAACGCGGGAAACTGAGGTGGGCGATCAGGCAGTCTGAAGTAGCCTGCCCCTGGGATATCTGCTGTTGAATCTCGCTCACCCCCTCCTCAAAGGGCAGGGCCACCTTCCCCCAGACGGTCGAATCCACTTGCGCGTCTGACGGGCAGAGGAAGACATTCGGGTCAGAGATGTACTCCGGAAAAATCTGCCGCATGTCCGGCCCGCGAAGATCGTCCCGCATGCCGGGCAGAATGTCCTGAAGCTTGGGCAGATAGTTTCCCCGCGCCTCATTGGCATACATCTTGAACACCAGGCCGATCTGTTTCAGGTTGTTTTGGCACGACGCCCGCCTGGCGGCCTCCCGCGCGCGCGCCAGAGCGGGCAACAAGATTGCCGCCAGAATGCCAATGATCGCGATGACCACCAATAGTTCGATGAGTGTGAATCCGCGTCTACGCATGTTTCGCCCCTCTTGGTTTCTGTGTGGGATTTGCTGCGGGACGATAGCAACGGATCGTTTGGGAATTATTAGGGCAACGCTTCTCGATTCGTGTTTCTCTCCGGTAAGCGGTCACGCCCTTTGTCCGTCTCATGCATTTAGAACTGAATCGTAATGGTGGTCACATCGTTACCAGCTAATCTCCGAGGCATGAGCATGAGCACTACATTCGAAAGAGACCACACTGCTGCACCGCCACGTACGCCAGTCGCCCAGGTCTGGCTCAGACGTGCCGCGCCAGTGGCTCTTGGTCTGATCACCATATTGCTCTGTGGACTTTTCGTGGACATGCCACTCGCGGCCTTCTTTCGGCTGGACCACTCCCACCCTGTTTATCTGGTCGCCCGATACCTGACCAAGTACGGCGAGGCGCAATACTTCCTCGTGCCCGCTTTGATTTTGGGGACGGCCACTTGGAGAAAGTGGCCACAGTTATCCAACCGCGCGTGGTACGTGTTCTGGTGTGTCGCGAGTTCGGGGATCGCGGTCACGCTCATAAAGATGCTCCTGGGACGCGCCCGCCCCGGCATGTATTTCCGTGAGGGCATACACGGATTCCATTTCTTTGAGACCGATGCGGACTTTCTGTCTTTTCCTTCCGGCCATAGCACGGTGTTTTTCGCGGGGTTTTTGAGCCTGGCGATGCTCATGCCACGCTGGCGCGTACACTTCGCACTGCTGGCTGCCGCCTTCTCCTTTACCCGCGTCCTGACCGGCGTGCACTTCCTAAGCGACGTCATCGCCGGCGCGATGCTGGCCACGCTGTTTTGCGTCTTGCTGAAAGATCGCATTCTTGGCATGCGCGCGCAGACTCAAGCAGCTGGCGAGACGCTCCCTGCCGGTTCCCTCGCCTAGTTCCCGTCGGCCACGTTAGTTGATTCTGCTGCTACTCCCGTCGTACGTTCTTCCCGTTCCCGTCACTCACACTTTTTCAAACCGTCCCTCGATGCTTGCCCCTACCAAAATCAATTCACCCGCGATGGATGCCCTGCTCATCGCAACAATCGCGTTCGTCTTTGTGCTCATGCCGTTGGGCATGGCTCCCCTTTTTGATAAGGACGAAGGGGCGTTCTGCGAAGCGACCCGGGAGATGATTGCCTCCGGCGACTACCTGATGACCTACCTCAATGGCGCGCCACGTTATGACAAGCCTATTCTCATCTACTGGCTGCAGGCCGTATCCGTACACACATTCGGGCTGAGTGAGTTCGCGTTGAGACTGCCTTCCGCGATTGCAGCCATGCTCTGGTCCCTTATTACCTACCGGTTCGCCCGGCGCGTCATTTCGAGGGAGGCAGCCTTCATTGCGTCGCTCGCTATCCTCACCGCATTGCAGCCTTCCATCGTGGGCAAGGCCGCCATCGCGGACGCCCTCCTTAACCTGCTCATCGCGGGCAGCATGTTTGCCCTGTATGATTTCTACGAAACCCGCCTAGACCGCCATCTGTATGCGGCGGTCGTCTTCATTGCACTGGGCACCCTGACCAAGGGTCCTATCGCCATCCTTATTCCTTTCCTGTCTTCGCTTGTCTTTTGCCTCACCTACCGCCGATTCGATCTCTGGAAATATTCCATGTCGCGCCGATGGGCCTGGATACTGTACGGTGCCATTGTGCTGCCCTGGCCCATCGCCGCCTACATTGACCAGGGCAACGACCTGCTCTTCGCCTGGGTCATGGAACAGACGGTCTACCGGGCCGCGAAACCGCTCGAGGGACATGGCGGAAGTTTGTTCTACTATATTCCCGTCATGCTGCTTGGCACGCTGCCGCTGACGGCGCCGGTGCTTGGGGTTTTGTGGAATGCCCGAACCAGCCACGCGCAATTCCTAGACCGGTTCCTGCTCGTGTGGTTCCTGACGGTCTTCGTCATGTTCTCGCTTCTCGGAACCAAGTTGCCGCACTATGTCGTCTACGGCTACACGCCCCTGTTTATCCTGGCCGGAAGGCGCATCGCGGAACTCCGACACGGTGCATCGCTGGGCATACCAGCGGCCGCGTTATCCCTGCTCGTCCTCGCGTTGCCGTTCTTGGTTCCGATGGTTCGCGAGCGGATCGACGATTCGTTCGCGGTCGCTATGCTCTCCGACTTGGAGGGTGTATTTCCTGTCTCCTACTTCTTGACCGCGGGGCTTGCCAGTGCCCTCGGTATCCTGGCGTGCTTCCGGTACATTCCGCCCCGTGCGCGGCTTGTGGCGGCATGCATTGCTGTTTCGTTATCGGTCAACTTCGCCGCGGTGCCTGCGGCCTCGCGGCTCATGCAGGAACCTGTGCGCGACGCCGCCCTGCTTGCCCGGGAAAAGGGGTGGGACGTAGTACTTTATGACTTCAAGATGCCCAGCTTCCTGTTCTACCGCGAAGCGCTCGCCGTCGAGGGCAGGCTTCCGCAAGATGGCGAGATCGTGGTAACCAAGATGGGTGAACTCCAGAAGTTGCAGGAGCTCGGCGCGGTTACGGGCATTCAGGAAATGCTCTACGAGAAGCGGGGCATCGTGATGGCGCGCGTGAGTTCGGCCATCAAGTAACGCCCCTGCCCGGTTTGGCTGCATCTCGCGACAGGTTGTACTATTCCCACACGTTGCCTGGACGAATCTTCTCACGACGGGAGACACCAGTTTGCGCCTCTGGGTATTTACCTGCCTGATGACGATTGGCATGGTTGCTCCGTCCGCAAGGCCCGTGGTGACCATAAGCGAGATTGACTCCAACCAGCCCGGTTCTGATGCCGCCGAATTCATCGAGCTTTACGATGGCGGTGCAGGTGAGACCTCCCTGGACGGAATCACGTTGGTCCTGTTCAATGGCGACACGGACTCCGCGTATCTCGTGATTTCCTTAGACGGTCGCGAAACCGGCGAGGATGGATTCTTCGTGGTTGGAAATCCGGGCTTGACCCCGCCCGCCGATCTCACGCTCGCTACCGGAGTCTTACAGAATGGTCC
>JBJOID010000130.1:0-5371 GCA_046047315.1 Candidatus Hydrogenedentota bacterium
AATGGTCCCGACGCCATTGCCCTTTACGACACGTCGGAGGCACCCATCTTTGCTGGTGCCGCGGTGACCAAGGAGAACCTGATCGATGCGCTTGTCTATGACAATGGACAAGCTGACGATCCGGGCCTGGCGCCGTTGGCGGGCGCGCGGGCTCCAATTAACGAGAACTCCGGCGGGCTGGGCGACACGAACTCCATCCAAGTCTGCCCGGGTATCGGGGGCCCAACGGGCATAGTCCTTGCAACCCCAACCCCCGGCGCTCCGAATGCATGCGGAGGCTCCATACCCGCAGTGGTGATCAACGAACTGGATTGCGACCAAGACGGCGCAGACACAGGTGAATTCGTCGAGTTGTTCGACGGAGGGGCGGGAAACACCCCGCTGGATGGCATTACCCTGGTTCTTTTCAATGGCTCCTCGGATACCGTCTACGCGGCCTTTCCCCTGGCAGGTTTCGAAACAGATGAGGACGGTTATTTCCTTGCGGGAAATGCTGCAATAGATCCCGATCTCGCGTGGGCCGATGGCGCATTGCAGAACGGGCCCGATGCTGTGGCGCTCTATGCAGGCAACATCAACACGGGATATCCCGTCACAACCGTCAACTTGTTGGACGCAGTGGTCTACGGCACCAACGATGACGATGACACCGGACTGCTGGCTCTGTTATCCCCGGGGGAATCCATGGCAGATGAGGGAGACGCCTCCACCGCTCCCTTTGTCTCCCTCCAACGCTGTCCAAACGGCGAGGGCGTTCCGTTCACGCTGATGCCGTTTCGGCGCTCGGCCCCGACGCCGCGCGCGCCAAGCACCTGCCCGGCCAATCTTCCCCTTGCCGCGTTTACCGTCACACCAGAAACCATCTATGGAGGAGATCCCGTCAGCTTTGTCGATGCTTCCACGGGCACACTGCTTGCTTACCATTGGGACTTCGAGGGCGGTTCTCCATCAACCTCCTCGTTGCAGAACCCCGCCGGGGTGATCTTTGCCGAATCGGGACCCCAGCGGGTGACCCTGAGAATATCCAACGGCGCAGGCTCGGATCAGGCGGAAGCAGTCATCCATGTGCTAGACCCGGCACCCTTTGTCGATGGAATCACCGTGCAGGGAACCCCCGCTCCCTGCGGCAGCGTGATATTCGGGCTCGATGGCTTGGCCGGCAAGCCGCCGCTGACCGTAACGTGGACGGTGCGCGATGGACAGTCCGCCCTTGCCCATGAAGCCACCGGGTCTTCGACTACCTGGAACCTCGCCGCCAGTGCCGTCCCGGGAAACTATTCGGTTACGGCCGACATCGAGAATGAGTCCAGCTCACGCGCCATCGTTTCCACCACGGTGGGCGTCATGGACAACCGGCCCAATGTCGAGCTATCCACCGGTGTGCCACCGGTGACCAACGTCGATACGGTACCTCTGAGCATCGCCATCGAATCCCAGTCTGTTACCTCCGGTATCGAGGTGACCGACCTGCAGCTCGAGAACTTCACGGTAGAGTCCTTCAGCGGTAACAACGACCTCTACGCGGTCACGCTTCGCTTTGTTGAAGAAGGTTCGGCATCGGTGGCTGTCGCACCCGGCGCGGCTGAGATACTCTGCGGCGTTCCCACACGCGCATCGAACCTGCTCGCATTGACCCTTGACCAGAGGGCGCCCGCAATCACCCTGAGTTCCCCCGCACCCTCAGCCTCGCCCAATCCCCTTTTCCGCATCGAACTCGCCACGACGGAACCGGTGACCGGACTTGAAGAGCAGGATTTCCTCCTCGAGGGCTGTACCCTCACCGACCTCTACGCGCAGGGAGAGGGCTATGTGGCGTTCGTGTTCGCCACGGGCCCCGGTGTCATCTCTATACAGCTGCGCGCCAGGGCTGTGGAAGACGCTGCCGAAAACACGAGCGAGCCCTCCAACATCCTGCAGCGGGCGTATATACCACTCCAGGAAGGAGAACAACCCTACGATCACTCGGCGGATATCAACCAGGATGGCAGTATCACGCTTGACGAGGTGCTTCGCGTCGTTCAATTCTTCAACGTCGGAAGCCTGCACTGTGAAGGAGAGACCGAAGACGGCTACGCCCCCGGCCCGGGAAGCAAACTCTGCTACCCCCACAAGTCCGATTACCTGCCAGAGCTCTGGACAATCTCCCTGAGCGAATTGCTAAGACTGATCCAACTCTATTCTCTGGGCGCGTACCGCGATTGCAACACGAAGACAAGCGAAGATGGTTACTGCGTAGAATCATAGACGTACGCCTGCTGCCAGTGCCGTGATTTCGTAGTCAACTTCAATGAAGCAGTAACCATAGCCATCCGAAGTGGTAATCCGTATTCGCTTCCACTCTCACGGATCGACCACTTGCGGCGCTCGGCAACAACGTGCTCGATGCGGACCTCCGCCCACAGGCCGTGGGCGAGGTCTGCTACTGGCGCCAGCTCGGCCGAATCATCACGAACGATTACCTGGAGGCCGCGTGGGTTTGTTAGGCAAGAAGTGAAGAACGGAAGCTGGGCAGTGACTTGGCGCGGGACGACTATGCTTGCGCCGCGATTTCCGTTCCGTTCGTCCCGAATCCTAACCGCCGGGTCCGCTCCGGGACAAATGTCTTTGGAATCACCTGCCCTGGTCTGTTCCAATGAGCCCGATTCATCTTCAGAATAACTATCGCGTTCCAGCGCTTACGTTTTCGAATGTGGCAGTCCGCGCCTATTTTTTTAAACGGGTCACATACCGCCAAGGCGAGCAAGGGAATCAGCCACAATCCCACGCGTTTTCAAGAATGCGGAGCGTTAGGTCGTGGGACAGACGCCGGGGATTATTGCCCAGCCGCACGGGATCCGCCGCAATGGCCAAGGCAGGGAGGTCCTCGCGGGGTACGCCCGTGTCGCGAAGGTTGCCGGGAAGGTGGAGTTCCTTCAACAGGTGGCTGACAGTAGGTCCCAATTCCATCGGCGACGAACCAAGGCATCGGGCCGCAGAGTTGACTTGTGCTTGGACATGTTCCGCGCCGCGCGGGTCGAGGCAATCGGATTCGTCGAGGGCGTGGTTCATGGCGCCCACGTGTCCGAGCGTAAGCGCCACGGCGTGGCCGTGCGCTATGCCGTAGCCCTGGGTCAGCGCGTAAGAGAGGGCATGGGCGGCGGTGGTCTTGCCAAGGTTGATGGCCTGCCCGGCCAGGTGGGCCCCCAGCATCATGTCGCGGCGGGCGGCCTCGCTACCGCGCAATACGCTTTCCCTCAGGCTTACTGAAACGAGTTGGGCGGCCGCTTGCGCAAAGACGAGTGATTCAGCCGTGGAGCCTACGGCCCAGAGCGACTCCAGCGACTGCGCGAGTGCGTCGAGTCCAGTCTCGGCGGCGAGGCGAGGTGGCATGGCAAGGTGCAACCGAGCATCAAGCAACACGGACTGCGGTCGCATCGCCGGATGCGCCACGGAGACCTTTCGACGATCCACGTAGATCGCGGCGAAGTGGGTGGCCTCGCTGCCCGTGCCCGAGGTGGTGGGGATGGCTACGACGGGCAAGCCCCCGGCTGCATCGGACGTGTCCCCCCGCGTAACTGCCTCCATCCACTCGCCTGCCTGGCTGGCCACGGCCGCTACCTTGGCCACGTCCATGCAGGAGCCACCGCCGATAGCCACGACGATATCCGCCCCGTGTTCGCGCATTGCGTTCGCTGCGGCGAGTACGTGCTCCGACTTGGGATTTGGGGCGAAGCCGGTGAACTCCACTAACTCACAGCCGGAGAGCAACGCATGGAGTTCGGCTTCGATCCCTGCAGCGGCTACCGCGCCCCGGTCCAGCACCAGAAGCGGACGGCGCGCACGGACCCGGTCGAGAGATTGCGGCAGTCCGGACAAGTGATACGAGACTTCCTGGCCGGTATCCGGAAGCGAACCGGCGCCGAACTTTCCCCGCGATTGAGCTGTCGATTCCATGAGATCCTCGCTTTCGGGCGGTGGCCTACCGCGGGGACGTTAAGCGGTGGCGGTGGCACGAAGCAAGCCGCATCGGTATAGTCACCGGACCCGCCGCCATCGGGAGTCCATGCCTTGCGAAACTCGCGCCTGTCCGCCTGGTTAGAGCGTCAGCCGCCCCAGGTGTTTTCTGCGTATTGCATCGCCGCCGCCTTTGGCACCTACTTCTGCATGTACGCCTTTCGAAAGCCTTTCACCGCGGCGACCTTCGAAGAAGACGCGCTGCTCGGCGTGGATTACAAGACGATACTCATCGTTAGCCAGTTGCTCGGCTACACGCTCTCCAAGTTCATCGGGATTCGCGTGGTGTCGGAGATGTCGCCGCGATATCGCGCGGTGGCGATACTCGCGCTCATCGGCATCGCCCATGTGGCGCTGCTGATCTTCGCCGTGGTGCCCGCGCCCTATAACTTCGCACTTATGTTTCTCAATGGCCTGCCGCTGGGCATGGTCTTCGGTCTGGTGCTTGGATTCTTGGAAGGCCGGCGCCTCACCGAGATGCTTACCGCGGGGCTCTGCGCGAGCTTCATTGTCTCCTCCGGCGTGGTCAAGTCCGTGGGACAATTCCTGCTCCAGGGCAACTATGTCTCCGATTACTCGATGCCCTTCGCGGCCGGGCTGGTCTTCGTGATTCCGCTGTTGGTGAGCGTGTGGCTCTTGGCGCAGATTCCGCCGCCCGGCGCGTTGGACGTGGAAGCACGCTCGGCGCGCGAGCCCATTGGCGCGGCCGAACGCTGGAGCCTCTTCCGGTGGCAGGCACTTGGCCTGTCCGCGCTTGTGCTAGTCTATACTCTGCTCACGATATTGCGCAGCCTTCGCGACGACTTTGGGGTGGAGATTTGGGCTCAACTGGGTAGCAAGGGCGTGCCGGGGATATTCGCGCAGTCCGAGACGATGGTGATGTTCATCGTGCTGCTGTTGAACGGCTCGGTATTCCTGGTGCGGGACAACCGCCGGGCCTTCCTGGTGTCGATCATGCTGGTGCTCGGAGGTTTTGCCGGTGTTCTTGGATCGGCGCTCGCGTTCCAGCAGGGATGGCTGGGAGGATTCGCCTTCATGGTCACGCTCGGGGTTGGCGCCTATGTCCCCTACGTCGCCTTCCATACCACGGTGTTCGAGCGTCTCATTGCCGTGTTTCGCGACCGCGCCAACCTCGGGTACTTCATGTACCTGGCGGACTCGTTCGGGTACCTGGGCTATGTGTTTGTCCTGTTGCTGAAGAATGTCCTTAGCGCAGAGACGGACTACCTGGCGTTGATGCTCAATGCCGCCGTCGGCATCGCACTACTTTCGATTGCGCTGATGCTGTTTGCCACAAGGTATTACTTCGCCCGCTTTCGTGAGCACTCCCTCGAGCTTGCGCCAGAGCGCGCCTGAACCTTGTGCTATCGAGAGTACT
>JBJOID010000131.1:0-3052 GCA_046047315.1 Candidatus Hydrogenedentota bacterium
CTGCCCGAACCCAACAGGGTCGAACTGCCCGTGAAGCGAACAACGCCGGAGCCGTCGATCTGAAAGCCCCCGTTGTTGGTGATGGAGGAGGAGTTCTGACCTTGCAGTTCTCCCTGCACCAGAAGCTGAGCGCCGGGATTCAGCAGCAGCCCACCCGAGGCGACTGTGCACAACCCTCCGGGCGCGATCTCGATACTGCCATTCACCAGCACGGTCCCGGCCGTGATTTGCAGCGTACCCTGCACCTGCACGCTCGCATCGACCAGGGCGGAATTAAGCGTCACGGTATCGCCAAGGAGAATGACCACGTCATCCGTCGAGAGCGGCACCACGGCTCCGGCCCATGTCGAAGCGGAAAACCAGGGACCTCCGCCCGTGCCATTCGAGCTGATCTCGGCGGCCAGCGATACCGGCGCGACGATCAGGGTGGCGAGCAAACCTGCAATGAAAAAACGATGCACCTAGACACACTCCTTCACGTTCCCCAGAGGAAGTCTCGCGCAGGATGCGTCACGTTGTCAAGTGTTGTTAAGCAACCTGAAGTAGAGGTCCGCGACGCGCGACGCCATGGTTTCCGCAGAGAGCCGTTCCCGGGCCTGCCGTTGGGCATGGTCGGCCAGCCGCTCCCGCAGCGGGGCGTCCCGCATCAGCCGCAGTATCTGCCGGGCCATGCCCGCGTCGTCGCCGCGCGGCGTGATAAGTCCAGACTCCCCGTCGTCAAGGGTCTCCTTTGCCGCTGGAAAGTCCGCACACACGCAGGGCAGGCCCGCGGCCATGGCTTCCGCCAGCGCAAGCGGTGATCCCTCGCGCAAGCTGGGAAAGACAAACAGGTCCATCGCGCTGAGCAGGCCAGGTACCTCATCGGGAGACACGAAGCCCGTCCAATGGCTGCGCTCCAGCAGCCCATGCCCGGAGAGGCAGGCCTGTAATTCCCCCTGCAGCGGTCCCCCGCCAACCCACAACAGCCTCGCGCGCGTCTCTTCGCGCGCCACGCGTTCGAAGGCCCGGAGCAGCGTCCACGGGTCTTTGCCCACCACCAATCGCCCGCTGCTCCCCACGACGAAATCGTCCCTTGATATCCCCAATCCGGAACGTAACTCGTCGCGTCCTCTGGCAACCCCAAAGCGCCCCACGTCGATCCCGTTGGGAATGATGCTCATGGGCGCGCGCCGGTGGAGACCCGTGGTGACCGCATGGGAACACGCCACGATATGGTCCGCGCGGCGGTAGCAAAGTCGCTCCAGATAGTCTTGATAACGCTGACCGGGATGATCCGCATAAGTGGACTGGAGGTGCGTGATCACCAGCGGCGCCCCCAGCCAGCCCCGCAGTGACTCGACCAACAGGCAGGCCGGCACCCCGTAGACATGGACAACATGCGGGCGTGTGGCCTGAACGATGCGGCGCAGGCCCCACGGCAGCGACAGGGATCGGCGGTTTGCGGCCGCATAGTGGGGTGTCATTCCAAGGGAGACGAAACGCTCATGGTTCACGCCGGGGCCATGCAGCGCGGCTATCTGATGCTCGAAGCGCCCGTCCCGCCAGTGCCGAAACAGGTTCAGCGCGTAGGTTTGTATGCCTCCCGCGCCGAGGTGATCCAACACATGCAGGATGCGCCACCGCTCAGGCATCCCGTCGGCTCCCGGCAAAATGCTGTTCGAAGAGCTTCAGGTACGCCTCGGCGCTGGCCTTCCACCCCATGGCTTCCGACTTTCGTCGCGAGACCGCGCCATGCGCGCGGGCCAGCTCAGGCTCCTCAAGATACCGCATGAGCGCCCGCGCCAGCGCCGCCGGATCACTCATGGGCACCATGACGCCATTCACGCCGGGCTCGAGCAGCTCCGCCGTGCCGCCTGTGTCGGTCAGCACAAGCGGCAGGCCCGAAGCCATCGCCTCGAGCACGGTGTTGCTCATCCCCTCATTCTTCGACGGCAGGGCGAAAACATGCGCAGCGCGGTAGTGGGGGGGCAGCGCGTCGTGCGGCAGGGCGCCCAGCAAGCGCACCCGCTCCGCGATGCCCAAGCCCTCGGCGAGCAGCTTCAGGTTATCCCTTTCGGTTCCGTCGCCAATCACCGTAAGCCGGGCCGCGGGCGGCAGCTGAGCCACCGCGCGAATGAGGTCGGCGATGCCTTTGCGGGGGATCAACCGCGCCACGCAGAGAATCTCGAACCCCTCCGCAGGCGAGAGAGGCGGGTGGAATCGTTCGGTATCCACCCCGTTTGGAATCACCTCAATCATCTGGTCTGCTGCGGTCTTATTGGCAAGAAGACGTAAACCGACAGAATTCGCTACAACGCACGCCGCACGCCGCCAGACCCTACGGCTGAGTCGTTGGAAGAGCAACCGGTCCAGCAGCGCAAAGCGCGGGTTATAGAAGGGAACATCGGAGCCCCGCAGGGAAACGATATAAGGCAACCCTAACCGTGAAGCGATGAAGCCACAGGGGATGCCGAAGAAAGCGAGGCACCCATCGAAGCGTTCCTCGCGCAGCAGTTGCCGCGACCGGCGCCACGCCCGCCACGCATAGCGCAGCAGGTCAAGTTGCGTCTGATAATGCAGACCGCCGCGCTTGCCGATATCCAGCCGTTCAATCCGAACCTTCGCGTGAGGAGACTCAATCGAAGCAACATCCGGAGACGAACAGATTAAAACAATCTCAATTTCATCATGGCGCGCCCAGGCATCAAGCAAGTGGCGCGTGGCGTTCGCCGCACCGCCCCCCAAGGGGGGATACTCGTAATTCAGCACGAGCAACCTCATGGCGTATCAGAGGAAGCTGCCCGCGGAAGGGATTTCAACTTGACTGTATAGATCGGCTTGTGTTGGCTTTCGTAGTAGGTCCGGATAGCAATTTCGCCCAGCAAGCCCATACTGAAGAGCTGCATGGCCCCAAGCAGCAGGAAGATGGTGATGTACATCCAGGGGCTGGAGGTCACGTCCTGATAGGGCGGGGTCAACTTCTGAAGCGCGGTCACCAGGCCGGAAAGTCCTCCCAGACCAAAGAGCATCAGCCCCGTGCCACCGAATACGCGCATGGGCTTGGTGGCGTAGT
>JBJOID010000132.1:0-13785 GCA_046047315.1 Candidatus Hydrogenedentota bacterium
CGTGTCGTTGGGGTCAGGGCGGCCAACTTTGATACCGGCCCGCCCACCATCCATAGCACCTTCTCATCCTTGATAACCAAAGGAATACTTTCCCGAACCGTTTCGGGAATTCCCAGGTCCACCATCACATCGGAAACTTTCCGGCTGCCCGGCGCACCCAGGGGCTCCATGCGATCCCCGGGCCTGCGGCATCGAATCTCCACGGCGTCGCCGAGGACATCCGCATCGAAATATTGCCGCGTTGCACCGCAGACAGTCTTCAATTCGTCAAGCGTCGGCACGGGCCCGGGGGCGCTCGCCCGGATATGGCATTTGCCATGCTCAATCTGTCCGGGGATGGGGAGTGTCACGGAGTCGGGGCTTGCCACTTCACGCACCAGCTCGACAAAGTCCCGGCCCGCGTAAAGCAAGCCGCCTCCATGCAGCGACCAGCGTCCACCCGTGGGGGCGGCGTCGATATAACGTGCCAATCCCCGCACTTGTTGAAAGTCCGTCTCGATACCAAGGTCCGCCAGCCAGCGCAACAACACCCGCCCCCGCAATGCCGGAGGCAGCACGCGGAAGGCCTCTCTCGAAATGCGCTGACCAGCATCCACCAAGCGGGCATGCGCCTCCCCGGCGAGGGCACGCAGCAACTGATCGTCGTCCCGCGCCATATCGGCCAGCCGGGCCAGCGCATCTTCCACCTCGGGATTAAAGTCCTCGCGAAGCATTGGCAACAAGGCGTTCCGCACGCGGTTCCTCACGAAATCCGCGTTCTCATTGCTGGGGTCTTCGCGCCAGGGCAGCCCTTCGCTACGCAGCCACGCCCGTGCCTGGTCGCGGGCTACCCCCAGCAGGGGACGAATCACGGGCAATCCGCCGTGTTCACCCACCGGGGGGATTCCCGCCAGACCCGCAGGTCCCGTGCCGCGCGCGATCCGCATCAACAGCGTCTCGGCCTGGTCTGAACGCGTGTGGCCCGTGGCTATTGCATGGCACTCGTGCGCTCTTGCGGACCGCACAAGAAAATCGTAGCGCGCCTCGCGCGCGCGCATTTCGAAGGACTGGCCTTTCCCGTCGCCAGGTAGATGCAAGTCTCCGCGCTCGCCAATGCAACAAAGGTCCAGGGCTTCCGCTTGCGTTCGCACCCATTCGGCATCCGCCGCGCTGCCCTCGCGCGCCGCATGGTCGAAGTGCGCCACCACCGCCGGATACCCCAGACGCAGCAGGGCGTGCAGCAGCGCCATCGAGTCGCCGCCCCCCGAGCACGCCACGAGGATTCGCTGGCCGGGGTGCGCCATGCCATGCCGCGTCATCTGCTTCGACACGGCCTCCAGAAACGGCGCCGTCGTCATGCCGGTTTCTTTCGCGCCACCACGGCGATGGCGGGCGTTGCGCGCCGCATCCGCTCCGTGGGAACATGCGCGTAGTATCCGCCCGGCAACAGGTAGCGATAAACGCCGAGCCAACGCTCCAGTACGAAAGCCTCCCCCGCCCACGACAGCCAGAAATCGCGGCCCTGCTTGTGCACATGCGTGGGGTCCCGGTCGAGCAGGTGAATGACGGGTCCGGTGGGGCCGTCATAGACCGGCACCACGAACAGGAAAACGCCCCCCGGTGCGAGCACCCGCACCACCTCGCGGCGCACCGCCTCCAGGTCCGGCACGTGCTCTATGACATCGAAGGCAGTCACGGCGTCGAAGTATTCCGCGCAGGGCAAGTGTTCCGCGCTGCCCACCCAAAGTCGCGCCCCGGGCCGGGCCTTTCTCGCCTGTAGGAGCGCGGCGAGCGAGGGGTCGAAGCCATGCGGCTGCCAGCGCTGCCCGCAGCCCGAGAGAAAGCTGCCGAAGGCACAGCCCATTTCCAGCAGCTTCCCACCCGCGGGCGCCGCCTTATCAAGCAGCGCCCGGTAGAACTCCAGCTTCCTCGCCGGATTTTGCCGAGCATAGTCCCGGTAGTTCGCCTCGAAATAGGCCGCGTTGAAAGTCTGCCGCAACCCGCTCATCAGCGGCCCAGCTTTCGGCGGAACATGAGCGTCAGCGTGCGTCGGATTGTGCGCCCCACGTTCATCTTCGACGCACCCTCTTTCACGTCATAACGCAGGATGAACGGCACCTCGCCGAAGATCAGGTTCATGCGGCGCAACTTCAGCAGTATGTCCACCATGCACTGAAATCCATCCTGGTCGAGAAAGGCGTCTCCATATTGCCGCAATGCGTCCTGAATCACCCCCGCGCGGTACGCGCGATAACCGCAGGTGAAGTCGCGCACGCCACGAATGGGAAAGACCACGCGAAAGAGCAGCGAGCCGAAATAACTCAGGGCCCGGCGGTGCAGCGGCACCCCCACCGTGCGAGACCCCGGCTGGTAGCGCGATGCGATGACGACATCGTGCCCCTCCTGAATCATCCGCGCCATCCGGAGAATCAGCCCCGGCGTGTGGGTGTCGTCCGCGTCCATCGTGATGAGGATATCCCTCGGGGCGGCGCGCTCCGCCACGGCCACCAGACCGTCGCGCAGTGTTGCTCCCAGCCCCTGGTTCACCTCATGGCGCATCAGGGTCAGCGGCATCCGGTCGGCAAAGGCGCGCACCGCAGCCGCCGTGTCGTCGGTGCTGCCATCGTCTACCACTGTCACCGTGTAGGGCAGGCCAGCCTCGCTTAGGTCCTCGTCGAGATGCTGCAAGAGCCGCGCAATGCAGGCGGCCTCGTTGAAGGCAGGCAACACCACGTGCACATGGCGACGGCGGGTGGGGGCTGGGGGAAGGGCGGCGTCCATGCGCCGATTATAGCGGGTGCGCGAAGTACGATCGCGCGGCGTACCCCAATGGGGACGGCCTAGAAAATAGGAATCGCGATCCCAAAGACGCGGCCCAGCGCGTCGATGATGTCAAAGATGTAGCGGTTGAACAGAATGAGAATGAACTCAAGCACTTGCATGCGCTGGCACTCCTGCGCCGTCGGCAAACCGGCTCAGCCGAAAAGCGGCAGGCCGATCCCCAGAATTCGGAACAAGTCCGTCAGGAACTGCAGCAACTGTTGCAGCAGCCCGAGTATGGCAATGCCTTCCGCCATGCGGCGGTCTCCTCTGCGCGCCGGGATTGTTCCCCAGGGCGCGGTCGCTCGACGATTACTCTTCCTGCTCGCCGAAGGTGAACAGCGGCAGATTGAAGCCGATGATACGGGCAAGGCCTTCGATGAGGCTGAACAATTGCAGGATAACGGCCAGAATGACTTCGATGTTCATGGTCCCTCTTTTCCTCTTGCGGAGCACCCGCGCCATCAGGCCTCCATGCGACAACCCCGTCGGGGCAGCCACGCTTCAGCTT
Organism: Candidatus Hydrogenedentota bacterium; assembly: GCA_046047315.1. Lineage (GTDB taxonomy): Bacteria > Hydrogenedentota > Hydrogenedentia > Hydrogenedentales > JAEUWI01 > WGMK01. The sequence goes on from JBJOID010000132.1 coordinate 3,311, forward strand.
AATGAATCGAGTATAGCAGACACCCGGAAAAAAAACAGCCGCGACCGCCACCCCGGATCCCCGGTATGCCGGATGGGCGAAAGGGTCTCAACTAGACCACGCCCACCCTTGCGGCATAGAATGTCGCCTTAAATCCCTTCCACCTGCGAGGTTGGCATGATTAACTGGCAATTGGTCCTGTACATGGCCGTGGCCTTGGCCTACATCGGCTACCCGCTCTATCTACTGATGGGGCCCGCCCATGCCCAGCGCGTTCGCGTCTTGGCGCTCGGGCTGGTGGCCTATGGCTTGGCGGGTGTTTTCTGGCCGGGAGGCGCTGACGATATCGTGCTCCTCCTCGCCGGGGCATCGGTAGCCATCGGGCTGGGACTCCTATTCCAAGCCAATCCCGAGCGCTGGCCTTGGCTGCTGGCCATGGCCTACAGCCTCACGGTGCTCGGCTCCTCCAGCGTCACGGACCCCGTCTGGACTTTCATTGCTGCGCTGGTTTTCGTGGTCGGGTTCGAGCGCGCCCTGTTGAACAAGGGGCGGGCGGCCCCCGCGCATGAGTAGGCCGCGCATAGCCATCCAGCTCAATCAACTCGACCCCTTGTCCCTGGGCGAGAGCGTGCCCGCCCTCGAGGCGGCCGGGGTGGACGAGTGGCGCGTCGAGTTCTCAGACGGGGTCTTCCACCCCGGCATCGAAGGAAGCGCCGTCCTTGTTGAGGCGCTGGCCTCGTCCTCCAAACTCCCGGTGACCGCGCATCTGCGCGTGCGTCATCCCGAGCCCCATCTGGAGCGGCTGGCCAAGGCGGGATGCCGCTGCATCATCGTGCACCTCGAAGCCTGCCGTCACCTGCACCGCACGCTCGACCAGATTCGCGGATACGGCGCCGACGCTGGCGTGGCGCTTTGCGCCACAACCTCGCTCACCCAGTTGGAGTATGTGCTTCCGGGCCTCGCCCGCATTACTGTCGTTTGCAACGAGCCCGGTCCGCGTGCTGCCAGCATTACCGATAGCGCTCCCGAGCGCGTAAAGATTCTCTCTGCCAACCTGCGCTACCGAGAGAGCCGTATCCTGCTTGAGGCCTCCGGGGGTATCGACCCGGCCGCCGCCGCCAAGCTTTCCAAGTTCGGCGCGGCCGCTCTGGTACTCGGGCGCGAGGCATTGCCGCCCGCCGCGCCGCCCGCCAAGGCCTTCGAAGCCTTTATCGAGACCATGGCCGCTCAGCGGCATCTGGTGTAACCGCGTGCGCAATATCGAACTCAAGGCCCGCATGGCTGATCTTTCCCTTGCCGGGCAGGTCTGCGAGCAGCTCGGTGCAAGGCCCGCGGGCGACATTCGCCAGGTGGACACATACTTCACCGTGCCCCAGGGCCGGCTCAAGCTGCGTGAGGCGCAGCCCGGACGCGTCGAACTCGTGCAGTATTTTCGAGAGGATCGTCCCGAGGCGCGGGGCTGCGACTATCTCTTGCACCCCGCCACCTCCGAACTCAAGCCCTTGCTGGCCAACGCGCTGGGGGTGATGGCCGTCGTGACCAAAGTGCGGCGGCTCTACCTTTGGGAAAATGTGCGCATCCATTTGGATACGGTGGAACGCCTTGGCGGATTCATCGAGTTCGAGGCCGTGCTGGACGAGGAACATAACGATGACGATGGACATCGCAAACTGGAAGTGTTGACCGAAGCCTTTGGACTTTCGCGCGCGGACATCTGCGCACAGTCCTATCTCGACCTCGTACTGCAACTTCCCCCGGGCTGAGCGCCCCGCGCCCGCCCTCCGCGCTGTCGATTCCCATGCGCGGTATGATACAACCTCGAAACACCGGGAGAATCCCCATGTCGAACAACGACCCCGTTTGGGAGCGCGTCGTGCGCGAAGCCGAAGAGTCCGCCCGCAAGGAGCCCATGCTCGCCAGCTTCCTGCACGCCACCATCCTCAACCACAAGTCGCTCGAAGACGCCCTTAGTTTCATGCTCTCCGGCAAGCTCGAAAGTCCTGCCCTTTCTTCCCTCACCCTGCGCGATTTGCTCGGTGAAGCCTTTGCCCGGTCGAGCGCGATTGGCGTGGCCATCCGCGCCGACCTCGAAGCCGTGTGCCAGCGCGACCCTGCCTGCCGTACCTTCGCCACGCCCCTGCTCTATTTCAAGGGGTACCAGGCGCTTCAGGCCTACCGCGCTGCGCATTACTATTGGACCAAGGGCCGCGAAGATCTCGCGCTCTTTCTCCAGAGCCGCATCTCCGAGGCCTTCGCCGTCGATATCCACCCCGCCGCGCGCATCGGGAAGGGCATCCTTATCGACCACGCCACCAGCGTGGTGATCGGCGAGACCGCCGTCGTTGAGGACAACGTGTCCATGCTGCACGAAGTAACGCTAGGCGGCACGGGAAAGGTGTCCGGAGATCGTCACCCCAAGGTGCGCCATGGCGTGCTCATCGCCGCCGGCGCCAAGATTCTGGGCAACATCGAAGTGGGGGAGGGCGCCAAGGTCGGCGGCGGCGCGGTCGTGCTCGAAGACGTGCCCCCGCACACCACCGTGGTTGGCGTGCCCGCCAAACCCGTGGGCCGCACCGGCAGCGCCGAGCCCGCCCTCGAAATGGATCATACCCTCGTAGGGGATTCCCAGTTTCCCCTCGGTGGCACCGCCTGAGGCGCTTCGCCGCCGCAGCATAGATGGCGTTGCAGCCGTCCGCTAGTCTTTGGATGCCCTGGGATCGAGCGCATCGCGCAGGCCGTCGCCGAGGAAGTTCAGCGAGAACAGGGTCAGCGAGAGCGCTATGGAAGGGAAGACCAGCAGCCAGGGAAATTCTTCCATCGTCTCCACGCCCTCGCGGATGAGGATGCCCCACGAGGACATCGGAGGCTGGACGCCAAGGCCTAGGAACGAGAGGAAGGCTTCCACCAGCATCACCTGCGGAATGGTCAGGGTCACGTAGACAATCACCGGGCCCAGGGTGTTCGGAAGAATGTGGCGCAGGATGATGCGGCGGCGGCTGAGCCCAAGCACCTGCGCCGCCTCAATATATTCCTTCTCCCGGATGGTGAGCACCTGGCTGCGCACGATGCGCGCCATGGTCAGCCACTCGACCGCCCCGATCGCGAGGAAGAGCAGGATGAAGTTCCGTCCGAAGAACACCATGAGAATGATCACGAAGATGGTGAAGGGCAGGGCGTAAAGCACGTCCACCACCCGCATCATCACGGCGTCGACCCGGCCGCCCGCGAATCCAGCCAGCGCCCCATAGAGCACGCCGATCAGGAGCGAAACCGAAGTGGCCGCGACTCCAACCAACAGCGAGATGCGGCCGCCATAGAGGATACGGGTGAGCAGATCACGGCCAAGCGGGTCAGTGCCGAGCCAATGTGCGCCCGATGGGGACGCGGCGCCCAGCGCCGTATCCTGGTCTTCAAAGCTGTATGGGCTGAACCAGGGCCCCGCCAGAGACAGCACCACCACCACGGTCAGCAGTATCGCCCCCGCCACCGCGAGACGGTTCTTGCGCAAGCGCCGCCATGCATCCATCCACAACGAGGCGCCGCGTTCCGGCGCGGTCTGCTCCAGTGCAGCCTCAGCCATGGGCCAGCGTCCGGCGCGCCCTCGGGTCGAGCCATGCATGCGCGATGTCCGCCACAAGGTTTAGCGTCATCACCAGCAACGCATAGACCAGCACGGTGCCGATGATCATGGTGTAGTCGCGGTTGAAGGCCGCCTCGACGAATTCCCGTCCAAGGCCCGGCACCTGGAAAATGGTCTCCACCACGAAGGAGCCAGTGAGCAGGTTGGCCGTGGCCGGGGCAAGGAAGGCCACCACCGGCTGCACGCCCCCGCGCAGGGCGTGCCGCAGCACGACCCCGGCTTCGCTCAGTCCCTTCGCCCGCGCCGTGCGGATGTAGTCCTGCGCCATCACCTCGAGCATGCTGCCACGCGTCAGCCGGGCAACGTAGGCCGCATACAGCGCGCCCAGCGTCAGGCTGGGCAGAATCTTGTCCGCGGGCGCGCGCCAGCCCGCAACCGGCAGCCACTCCAGCCAGAGCGCGAAAACCAGCACCAGCAGCGGCCCCAGCACAAAGTTGGGAATGCAGATGCCGGCCATGGCCAACGACATCGGTACGTAGTCCGTCGCGGTGTTGGGGCGCAAGGAAGCAACCAGCCCCGCGCCAAGCCCGATAATCAACGCCACCCCGAGGGCATAGGCGCCGAGCTCCAGCGATACGGGTAGACGCAGCACGATCCATTCCGTCACCGTGCGGCTCGGCTTGCGGAAAGAGGGGCCCAAATCCCCCTGCACCACGCCCTTCAGATAGTCGAAGTATTGCACATGCAGTGGCGCGTCGAGGTTATAGGCGGCCTCCAGGCGCCGCATCGCCTCGTCCGACAACACGCGCTCGCTGTCGAAGGGCCCGCCCGGAGCGAGGCGAATCAGAAAAAAGGTCAGCGTCACGATGGCGAACATCACCGGGATGAAGGCCAGCACGCGGCGCAGGATGTATATGGCCATGGAATCAGCGTCCCCGTCGCGCTTGCATGCGGCGTCAATTCACCGGATCGAGATAGAGATCCTGCCAGCGGATATAGCCTATCGGATTGGATTGCAGCCCCTTGAGCGCGGGCGACTTCAGGTATTTCTGGGTCATAAAGCAAACCGGCGTGATGGGCGCGTCCTCCAGCAAGCGTCGTTCGGCCGCCTGCAGGTGCGTCTCCCGGCGCACCGGATCGTGCTCCCGGTAAGCGGCGTGAATCAGGGCGTCGAAATCCTGAGACGCATAACCCGTGCGGTTGTTGCCCTGGTTGCTGAGGAAGCATTCCAGAAAATTCACCGGGTCCATCACGTCGGCCAGCCAAGTGCTGCGGGCGATGTCGTAGTCCAGCGCGCTCATCGAGGCCAGGTAGACTTTGTAGTCTTGGTTAATCAGAAGCACCCGCACGCCCAGCGCGTCGAACCACATCGCCTGCAGGGCCTCGCTCATGGTCTTGTCAAACTCGGACGTGTTGTAGAGCAGCTCCACCTGCGGAAATCCCGAGCCGTCCGGATACCCTGCCTCGGCCAGCAAACGTCGCGCGCCTTCCGGATCGTAGTCTACGCGGTACTCGCAGGTGTATCCCCCCATGTCGGGCGGCGTGAAGTGGTAGGCCGGGCGCTCGCCCGCCTTCAACACGTTGCGCGCCAGGCTCTCCCGATCGATGGCCATGCCAAAAGCCCGCCGCACACGAGGGTCGTTGAAGGGGGGCTTGGTGATGTTGAAGCGGTAATAGTAGGTCTGGAGGTACGGTTCAAGGAACAGGCTTTCCGGCTGCTCCTTGCGGTAGTCGGCAATCTTGTGCATTGGCACCGTATAGGTCAGGTGCAAGAGACGCGCCCGGAAAGTGCGTTCCTCTGTTTGCTCGTTTGAAATCGGATGGAAAGTGATCGCGTCCGGCTTCACGCTCGCCGCGTTCCAATAGTGCTCGTTCCGCACCACGCGCAGCCGTTCGTCGGGACGCCACTGCTCCAGCTTGAAGGGGCCATTGCCCACATGGTTGCCCGGCTGCGTCCAAGGATTGCCGCGTACATCAGGCGCGCCGTGCGCCTCGATGACTCGCTGGTTCACCGGAAACCACGAGAAATGCACCTGCATGCTCAGGAAATAGGGGGTGGGGTTTTCGAGGGTCACCACCAGCGTGCGGTCGTCCCGTGCCGCCACGCCCACTTGGGAAAACTCGGTGATGCGACCCTCGTGGTAATCCCGTGCGCCCCGGATGCAGTGCAGCATGTACGCGTACTCCGATCCCAGTGCCGGCGTCAGCATGCGCTGCCACGAATAGGTGAAGTCGCCAGCTGTTACGGGTTCGCCGTTCGACCAGCGCGCGTTCTCACGCAAGTAAAAGGTGTACTGCAAACCGTCCGGAGAAATATCCCAGCGCTCGGCCACGCCGGGGATCGGCTCCAGCGTCGCGGGGTCCAGCGAAACCAAGCCTTCGAAGAGGGAACCCAGCGCGCGAAACTCCGCGATTCCACTGCATACGTGCGGGTCGAGGTCTTCCACCTCCGAGCGGTTGCCTACTTGCACATCCATGACGGGCGGCCCCGGCGGCGTTTTCTTGCCGCAGCCCATCGCTGCCGGAAGCAATGCCACCAACGCAAGCGACCACACGCCAAGTCGCATCCAGGGGAACTTGCCGGCGCTGCCGCCGGGCTCAGGAATTCGATGCTTCATCCAGCCACATGTCCTTCCAGCGGCGATAGTCCAGCACATTCGGAACCATTCCCTGCACTTCTTGGGACATCAGGTACTTCGTGGAGTAGAAGTAAAGCGGCATGATGGGCGCCTCCTGCAGCAGCAGCGTTTCCGCTTCACAGAGCAGGGCATGCCGTGCGTCTCGCTCGGGCGTCGCATAGGCCTGCTGCACCAGCGCATCGTAGCCCGGTGAACTCCAACCCGTGCGGTTGTTGCCGCCGCCCGAGAGGAACAACTCGATGAAATTGATCGGATCCATAATGTCACCGATCCACGCGCCGCGGCAGATATCGAAATCAAGCTTGGTCATCGAGTCGAGATACACTTTCCAATCCTGATTGTAAAGGCCAATCTCGATTCCCAGGTTTTCCTTCCACATCCGCTGCAACACCTCGCCAATGGTCGCGTGCTGTTCGCTTGTGTTGTACAGCAGTTCCAGCTTGGGGAAACCCTGCCCCCCGGGGAAGCCGGCCTCGGCCAGTAGCTGGCGCGCCCGCTCGGGATCATAGCCCCCCGACGACGCGCCGCATTCGTATCCTGCGCCCGGCGGAGTGAGCCGGGTCGCCGGGGCTTCGCCTGCTTTCAACACGTCGCGCGCCAGGGTCTCGCGGTCCACCGCGAGGTTCAGCGCCAGCCGCACGCGCGGATCGTCCAGCGGCTTGCGGGTCGTGTTGAAGCGGTAGAAGTAGCTTCCGTAGTAGGGGCGAACCTGAAGCACGCCGGGGTCATCCTTGCGGTAGACCTCTATCTTTTGCAGCGGCATGGTCTCCGTCATGTGCAGTTCCCCGGTGCGGAAACTGCGCTCCTCCGTCTGGGCGTTGTCTATGGGGAAAAACTGCACCCCGTCGAGCCTGATGCTCTCTGCTCCCCAGTAGTGCTCATTGCGTGTGACGAGAATGTGTTCCTGCGGCCGCCACTCCGCCAGCTTGAAGGCGCCGTTGCCCACGTGGTTGCCCGCATGCGTCCATCGCGAGCCGCGTTCGTCCATCTTGCCGTGCTGCTCCACCGTCGCCCGATGCACCGGGTAATAGGCCTGGTGGTAGAGCAGGGACAGAAAGAAGGGGGTAGGGTGGTCCAGCTCAACCTGAAGGGTCTGCTCGTCCAGCGCCTTCACACCCACCGTGCTCCAGTCTTCGGTCATGCCCTCGTTGTAGGCCTTGGCGCCGCGGATGTGGTGCAGCAGGTACGAGTATTCCGCCGCCAGTTTCGGCGACAGTACCCGCCGCCATGAATACTCAAAGTCATGAGCGGTCACCGGGTCGCCATTGCTCCACCGTGCCTGTGGGCGCATCGCAAAGGTGTAAGTCAACTGATCGTCGCTCACCGTCCACGAGGCTGCTGCAGCCGGTTCAGGCTCCAGGGTGGCAGGATTGAGGTCGGTCAAGCCCTCGAAAAGCGCGGAGAGGGCACGGAACTCCGGCACGCCCGTGACGATCTGGGGGTCCAAATCCTGCACTTCCGCGCCGAGATTAACCTTGAGGATGGCGCCGTCGCTGTTGGAGTCGCGCGATGTGCAGCCCATCGTCAGCAGGGTTGGCGCCAAGACGGCAACAAGAAGCAGTCCGAAACGGATCACACGTCTCACCTCCGCATGGTTGAGCAATGTGCCCTGATTATAGTGTCTCGTGCCGAGGATAAAAAGCGGCGCGCCCGGTCCCTGAAGGACCGGGCGCGCAATCTATAAAAAGGGCGGGTATGTCGTCCGACATTCCCGCCCTGAGAATCTCAGCAGGGTAATTCCTCAGGGGATGAGCGCGTGAGCGCTGGCAAAGCCCAGGGACGAATAGGTGGTCACCTGACCGCCCAGCTCGCCACCCGCACCCGGGAAGGTCACCACGAGCGAACCGTTCTTCTGCGTGTCAACGTCACGCGGACGGTCCGGGATCAGGTTACCCGAAGCCGGGTTTTCCTGACCGCCGTTCACCGTGCTCGGGTCGTTGGCCACGGGGCGGAAAGCCACCGTCGCGTTCGGATCGATCGAGAACGTGTTGTTCGTATTCGGACCCAGGTCGGCACCGCCGGCGCTGAAGTAACGAATCGAGCAAACGACCTCGCTGCTCGTGTTGTTCGACAGATACACGAGGGTCGTCGTACCCGACGTAGGCGGAATACCCGCGGCAGCCGGAGCGTTATCGACGAACCACGGCACCTTCAGCGAAGCCGCGAAGGCGCAGGTCACGCCCACCGTCAGAACCAGAGCGATAAGAGCAAACTTCTTCATTTCTTTGTCACCTCCCTTCGTTTGAGGATTCTCGCATTTGATGGCGTTATGAATTCGGCCTAAGCCCTCTTCCCTGCCACCGCCTGCCTTAAGTAGTTAGTTTGTAGCACAAACCAGTCTCCGTGTCAAGCCTGTTTTTCCGGCAGATCGATCCTTCTCCACCCCCGCTCATGGAAGCATCCCCTCCCGGAGCAGCCAATTCTCCATGGCTTCAGCCGCCACGGCATGGCCGGCGGCCGTCCAATGCTGGTCGAAAAGCCGGTTGAAAAGCCGCTGTTCCGTCACTGCCTCCGTAAAGGCAGGCGTCAAGTCCAGCACTGGGAATCCATGCGCACCCGCCCATTCCTGAACCTTTCGCTGGGGCAGGGTGAAATCAAACCGCGAATCCGGCAGGAGCTCCGTCACGCGTTCCTGCAGCGCGGACTCCACCTCGGGCTGCGATGGAAACAACACCACCCCAAACTCCGCGCCCGCGCGCTTCGACAGGGTGGCAATCCGCTCCACCGCATACTTGGTGGCGCGCCAGCCGTGCTCCCATTCCGACGCCATGCGCTCTCGTGACCAACCTCCCGCCACGGGATCATCCTGAAACTGGGTGGTGAAGGCGCCGACGGTCAGTTGCGTTCCCGCAAGCGCCTGCTCTGGCGACTCCTGTCCACGCGCCCGCAGCAGGGTGAGAAGCTGCCAGGAGTAAGCGCGAAAGAAAGGATTGTATTTCCAGTGGAAGCTCTCGGCTTCCGCCCGGTTCCGCGCGATATTGGCTTCCACCGCCGCCAAGTCGGGCGCGGTGACGGAGGCCGTGCCGGTCTCGCTGAACTCGATGTAGGGGCGTCCCACGGCCATCGCGTGGCCCTCGGGCCATCCCCGGTATTCGAGAGCGCGGGCGTTGTTGCGCACGTCGTTCTGCGCAAAGAAGCACAACAGCACCAGGTCCGGCTGGTAACGCAGTCCCTCTTCTTCCAGGTAAAGCCATTCCTGTATCGTCGAATAGGAAATCACACCAAGGTTGATCACCTCGATCTCGCGCTCGCGTGACAGCGAGGCTTCCAATCGTGCGGGAAGCAGCTGATCGGGTTCGACATAGCCTCCCGCGAGGAACGAGTCGCCGAGCAGCAACACGCGGAACACACCCTCCGGTTTCTCATGGGCATGCTCACCATCAAACAGCCCCTTGCTGTTGGTGCGAATCCGTGCGGAGAAATCGATCTGGCTGGCGCGCGTGTCCAGATTAGGCAGTGGAACCCAGCCCAGCCTCGGATGCGGCTGCATCAACGAAGGCTTCGGCGTAATCAGCGACAGAGAGAACCTGCCCTGGAAAAGCTTGTGCGCGGTGGCGTCCACCAGCAGCAGCGCCGCCAGCAGCGGCAGTACGAGCAGCAGTGCCGTTCCCATTATCTTGCGCGATCGTTTCATCGCAGGATCGTGGCACATCCCGCCGGCATGGATCGACCGCAATATTCCCCGTGGCCTACTGCCCCGAATCCACGCGATAAAGTTCGGTGCCGCCTTTGTCGTAGACGAGCTTCAGGTAGGGCCGTTGACGCAGCGCCGCGCGTCCCTCCGGGGCGATTGGGCGCAGGTCGCTCACCAGCACGTATTCGATACACCAGCGTTGCAACAAGGCATCCTGTTCTTCAGGCGTGGCGGCACCGGAAAAGAAATGCTCCGCCTCGCGGTGCAGCTGTGAATACGGCACATCGGTCAGGTTGAAGGCCCCCACAGCAAAGGGCGCCCGCGCCTCCGAGAGATGCACCGCCGCATCGCCCAACAGGGGCTTGGCCAGCAACCGCCCCCCTCGCGCATGTTCAAGGGCCTCCCGATCCTGGGGTTGAATCCATTGCACGTTGATGATGTCGAAGGCGCCCTCGGCGTTGGTGCGCCCCATCCCTGCTTGAAACACCACGAGAATCACCAGCATCGAGCTAAGGCCCGCCGTCAGCCACACTGTCCAGGCAAGGCGGCGCAGGGGCCCTGCCAGCCGCATCGCCCCCGCCGCGGCCAGCATGCAGATCGGCAGCCATAGGAACACCTGCATTCTTTGTGGACCGAATTGCAG
>JBJOID010000133.1:0-20483 GCA_046047315.1 Candidatus Hydrogenedentota bacterium
GTGGGCTATGTTACGGTCTTTGGCGCCAAAGACTACTCGATGCGCATCTGGCTCAATCCGGACAAGCTCGCGGCGAAAGGCCTCACCGTCACCGACGTGGCCAATGCTGTCAACGAACAGAACGGTCTTTTCGCGGCAGGCCGCATTGGCGCGGCCCCGAGCCCGCCCGGCACGGAGTTCACCATACCGGTGATCACGCGCGGCCGCCTCGACGAGCCCAGCCAGTTCGAGGACATCATCGTGCGCGCCGAGCCGGACGGTTCCTTCGTTCGGGTGCGCGATGTTGGGCGCGTCGAGCTGGGGGCACTGGGCTACGATTCCTTTGGCCGGCTGAGCGGCCGTCCCACCACCTTCATGCTCGTGTTCCTGCAGCCCGGTGCCAACGCGCTCAGCACCATGACCGGCTTGCTCGCTTCACTCGAAGACCTCGAGCGAAACTTCCCCAAGGGCATTCGCTACGACATTCCCTTCGACACCACCAAGTACATCGACGTATCCATCAAGGAAGTCACCAAGACCTTCTTCGAAGCCGTGGTGCTCGTGGTGCTTGTGGTGTTCCTTTTCCTGGGCAGCTGGCGGGCCACCATCATCCCGGTGCTCGCCGTGCCCGTGGCCATCATCGGCACCTTCACCGGCATGCTCATCCTGGGCTTCTCGGTTAACTCGCTCACCCTGTTCGGGCTGGTGCTCGCCATCGGTATCGTCGTGGACGACGCGATCGTGGTGGTGGAAAACGTCGAACGCATCATGCACGACGAGGGGCTCAAGGTGCGCGACGCGACCATCAAGGCCATGGACCAGGTGAGCGGTCCCGTGATTGCCATCGTGCTGGTGCTCTCTGCGGTATACCTGCCCGTGGCCTTCCTTGGCGGGCTGACCGGCGTGATGTACCAGCAGTTCGCCATCACCATCGCCATCTCGGTGATTCTCTCCGGCGTGGTCGCCCTCACCCTCAGCCCGGCGCTGTGCCACGTGCTGTTGAAACACAGCCACGAGAAGTGGTTCGTCTTCCGCTGGTTCGACAAGAGCTTCAATGCCTTTGCCGCCGCCTACACCTTCCTCGTGCGTGGCGCCATCCGGGCCGGCGTGCTAACCGTCGTTATCATCGCCGCCATCCTCTGGCTCACCGTTGACCTGTTCAATCGCGTGCCCGCCGCCTTCATTCCGCAGGAGGACCAGGGCTACTTCATGGTCGCCGCCGTGTTGCCGCAGGGAGCGTCGCTTGAGCGCACCAGCGAGGTGATGCGCGAGATCGAGGAGTTCCTGCTGGAGCAACCCGATGTGTTGCGCATCGTGACCCTCGGCGGTCAGGACTTCCTCGCGGGCCGCTCGGCCAGCACCAGTGCGGGCGCCATGTTTGTGAGCCTGCGCCACTGGGACGAGCGGAAGTCGGAGGAGCAGAGCGTCAATGCCGTCATTGGCAAAGTCTTTGAGCGTTTCGGTGGCTACGAGGACGCGCTCGTGCTGGCTTTCAACCCGCCCGCCATTCGCGGCCTTGGCGTGCGCGCGGGCTTCGAAGCCCAACTGGAAAGCCGCGGCATCAGTGACGTGCAGAAGCTCGCGGAGGTCACCGACAGCCTCGTGGCGGAGCTCTCCGCCGACCCCATGTTCACGGGGGTGTCGAGCGTGCTCAACGTCAAGCAGCCGCAGATATACGTCAATCTCGACCGCACCCGGGCGAAGGCCATGGGCTTGCCCATCGATGAGATTTTCTTCAGTCTTCAAGCCTATCTTGGTTCGCTCTATGTGAATGATTTCAACAAGTACGGCCGCATCTACCGCGTCCAGTTGCAGGCGGAGCCGGAGTTCCGCGCCACGCCCGACGACATCCGCAAGATATTCGTGCGCAACAATTTGGGAGAGATGGTCGAGCTATCTGGCGTGCTGGACCTTGAATACAAGTCCGGACCCAACGTGGTGAGCCGCTTCAACAGCTTCCCGTCGGTGCAGATATCCGGCGCGCCCGCACCCGGCTTCAGCACGGGACAGGCCATGGCGCGCATTCAGGAGATCGCGGCCCGTGTGCTGCCGTCGGGCTATGCCCTGGAATGGAGCGGCGCTTCCTTCCAGGAGGAGCGCGCGGGCAACCAGGCCCCCTTCGTCATACTCTTCGGATTGGTCATCGTGTTCCTCGTGCTGGCGGCACAATACGAGAAGTGGTCCCTGCCCATCGCGGTGATCTGCGCCGTGCCCTTTGCCGTGTTCGGCGGCGTGCTCGCCATCTACTTCCGGGGCTTGGAGCGCGACATCTATTTCCAAATCGGCCTGCTCACCTTGATTGGCCTGTCCGCAAAGAACGCCATCCTTATTGTCGAGTTTGCGGCCGTGCTCCGGCGTGAAGGCAAGGGGCTGGTGGAATCCGCGGTCGAGGCGGCGCGGCTTCGCCTGAGACCGATCATCATGACCTCGCTGGCCTTCATCCTGGGCGTCACGCCGCTTGCGCTCAGCCACGGCGCGGGCGCTGGCGCGCGCCACTCCATCGGCACCACCGTCATGGGCGGCATGCTCGCAGCCACCTTCCTCGCAACGCTCTTCGTGCCCTTGTTCTTCGTCGTGGTTCAGGGCATGAGCGAGTTCCGGTTCGAACGACGGAAACCGGTCCCCGCCGAAGCGGCTCCGGTGGAGAAATCCTGATGCGCAAGCACATCACCAGACCCCTTGGATTGGGCCTCGTCCTGACTTTCGCGGGCTGTGTATCCGGGCCGGACTACCAACGCCCCGAGATTGTCACGCCGGATCAATGGGGCGAAGGCACCGCGGCGGGCGTCACCAGCGATTCCGTCGTTGAAACGCACTGGTGGGAGAGCCTGGGCGACGCCACGCTGAGCGAACTGGTGCGGCGGGCCGAGGCGGGCAACATCGACCTTCGTGTCGCGGAGGCCCGGGTTCGTGAAGCGCGCGCCGCGCGCGGCATTGCCGGGGCTGCCCTCTGGCCGCGCGCCGGAGTCTCGGCCTCCTACCGGATCGAGCGTGGCCCCGAGATTGATACGCCTCCCGACACCTCGGTGTCTGGCGGGATCAGCGTCGGCCCCGGCGGTCTTACCCGCACTGGCACCGTGCGCGGGCGCAATGTCACCGTGTCGCGATCGGTCAATGCGGCAGGCGCCACCACGGGCGTCACCATCGCCCCCGGCGGAGGGTCCACGCCAGACCGCACGCAGGATCTCTTCTCGGCAGGTTTCGACGCTGCCTGGGAGTTGGACATCTTCGGCGGCACGCGCCGCGCCATTGAGGCGGCCGACGCGGATGTGGCCGCTGCGCAGGAGTGGCTGCGCGCGCTCTACGTGTCGCTCGCCTCGGAAGTGGCGCTGAACTACGTGGACCTTCGCGCCAGCCAGCAGCGTCTCGACATCACGCGCAGGAACATCGAATCGCAGCGAGACACCCTCCGCCTGACCAAGGCGCGTTACGAGGCGGGTCTGAGCTCCGAGTTTGACGCGGCCCGCGCCGAGGCCCAACTCGCCAACACCGAATCGCAGGTGCCCCTGCTCGATGCGGCCATCCAAACCGCCATCCACCGGCTTAGTGTGCTTTCGGGAGAGTCGCCCGATGCGCTGGTGAGCCTGCTCGAAACGACAGCCCCAATTCCGGTGGCACCCCAAAGCATTCCGGCAGGCCTGCCCAGCGACCTGTTGCTGCGGCGCCCTGACATTCGCGCTGCAGAACGCGAGCTCGCCGCGGCGACCGCCCGCGTCGGCGTCGCCGTCGCGGACCTTTATCCCAAGTTCACCCTTACCGGCGCCCTGACGAACCAGTCGATTGGGCTCGGCAGCGGCATGCTCGATGCGGCCAACCGGGTATGGAGCATCGGGCCAGGCGTAAGCTGGCCGATCTTTGACGCGGGCCGCATCCATGCCAATATCGAGGTGCAGAATGCGCGCCAGCAGCAAGCCCTGGCTGCCTACGAGCAGTCGGTATTGCTCGCGCTTGAGGAAGTGGAGAACGCGCTCGTTGGCTTCGTTAAGGAACAGGAACGGAGGACCTCCCTCCAAGCGGCGGTCGATGCCAACCAGCGCGCCGTTCGCCTTGCGAACGAGCGTTACAACAAGGGGCTCGAAGACTTTCTCAGCGTGCTCACCGCGCAGGCGCAAGTCTTTGTGGCAGAAGACCTTCTGGTTCGGAGTGAGAGTGCGGTGCTGCTCAACCTGCTCGCGCTGTACAAGGCGCTTGGCGGCGGGTGGGAGCAGGCTTACCCTGAGCCCACGCCGGACGGGGGACTTTCGCCTGAGGAATAAGGAGAAAGGCCTTTGACAGCCCGAAGTGGTTTTGCTACACTTCGCGGGTCAGTTTAACGACTGGTAAATAGGTATCCCTGCCAGGGCGGCAGGCGAGGCAAATCGCAACCATAATTATTTGGGAGGAGCTCAAGCGATGTCGCAGGTTTCTGATTTCTTTGCCATGGTTCCGGAGCGTGTGAACAAGGACAAGATCACCGGGATGAACTGCGTTTACCAGTTCAACATCGACGGTGAAAACGGTGGCAAGTGGGCGGTGAAGGTTGCTGATGGCGACGCGACTGTGACCGAGGGTGCGTCCGAGAGCCCCAGCATCACGCTGACCATGACCGACGAGAATTTCGTGAACCTCGTCACCGGTAAGCTGAACGGCCAGACCGCCTTCCTGACCGGCAAGCTCAAGATTCAGGGTGACATGACGCTGGCCATGAAGCTGGCGAGCGTGTTCAACCTCGGCTGAGTTGAACGCCATAGCCGTTTTATTCCGGGGAGCCGCGCGTGGCGTGGCTCCCCGGCTTGTTTTTCTAGCGCTCCTGATTAACGGCTGCGGCGGCCCCGGCGACACGATTCGCGTCAGCGAGTCGGTGCTCGAATTGGGCGGACATGCCGTTTCGGTTAAGCTTGCCGAGCCTGCGCCGGGCCGGGCCAATGACGTGGGTGTCTTGTTGTTGCACCGCGAAGGCGAAAGCCACGTTGTTTGGGACGGTTTCATTCAGCATCTGGCTAATCTGGGCTACACCGTGGCTGCGCCAACGCTGCCCCAGGAGTTCACGCTTACCCAATCACGCGCGCTTTTCTCGGCGATCTTGCGCAAGCACTTCGCCGGACGTCGCGTGGCGGCAGTGGGGGAGGGGCGCGGCGCGGCGCTGGCCGTGGCGTGGGGGATGGGGGTGCCCGAAGTGGACGCCCTGGTGCTGATGTCCCCGGCCCTTTCGGAACGCGAGGTGGACACGCTGGCTCTCATGCGGGAATTCACCCATTGCCCGGTATTCCTGGTTGCCTCCGACGGGGATGCCCGATCGGCCACGGCCGCCATGCAATTGAAGGATGCCGCGCCCGCATTCTGTGAAATTCAGCTTTATCCCGGAAGCGCCCTTGGCAGTGATCTCTTCGGGTTTCGCCCGCAAACCATGACCACCCTGACCGACTGGCTGGCCCAGATTCTCGCCCCCGCCGCCCCTCCCGTTTGATCGAGATTCCCCGCCCCCCTTAGAATACCCGTCAACGCTTGGGGCATTGAAGCCCGAAGCGGGAGTGTACATGAAGACTTCATTAACGGAACTGATTTCCGTAATTCGTCAGCGACTGCAATCCAAGCCGGAATCGAAACTCAACGATCCCGGTCTGCGCCGCTGGCTTTCGCGGAAGGGTTATTCCACCCGCGACATCGACGCCGCGCTGAACATCATGCAGCTGCGCATCGGCGCTCCCGAGCGCCGGCGGCCCGGGGCGGTGCGCCAGCTTGCTTTCCATGAGGCACTCAAGCTTTCGCCGGAGGTGCGCGAGGCCCTCAGCCGGCTTGATCTCTATGAGATGCTCGATCCCTTCACGCGGGAGCTGGTGATTGATCGGCTTTCCCAGATGGAAGGCGAAGTGAGCATGGAAGATCTCGACTTTGCGCTCTCATGGGCCTTTGCCCCCGCGCGCGACGTTGAGACCATCCAGACGCTGTACACCATCTTTGACGGCGCCAGCGAGACCATCCACTAAGACGTGGCGCGCGCCGTGACCACCGCGCGTGTTTCCGTTTCGGGAATAACACCCTTTTCCACCAGGTAGCTCTCGGCTCGCAGCCGCGCGTTATCCCGCACGTTCATCCAGAACATGTTGTAGTCGAAGAGATGGTAGACCCCGTAGGGATCGGCAAAGACGGTGCCGTCCTGATTTTCCACCCATACCCGGCCGTCTCTGCATTCGGCCCAGGTGTGGCCGGGGCTGAGCCCCACGAACAGGCATCGATCCGGGTGTTCACTCGCCGACACGAAGCGGGCCAGCAGCGCGCCCGCATGCAGCTCTTCGGGCGCCCGTTCCTTCTCCATGGTCCACGTCAACGGATTGACCGAGAAGGTGGGTTTGCCCGTGGCGCGTTCCCAACCGTCCGGATAGTGATGCACCCCCAGTGCTGGTAGCCAGGCGCCTTCGCGCAACGTGTCCCATGCGATGAGGCAACCGGTCTGGCCGGGGCCGGTGCAAGGCTTGATATCCCGATAGACACGGTCGAAGTAGTCCATTGGCATGGCACAGCCCACCACATAGGCCGCGACCATGCGCGGATACAGGGGCGTGCGTCTACCTTTTCGGCCAGCAGCCGCAGCGCATGCACCGAACCCTGGCTGTGGCTGGCGATGATGAACGGGCGGCCTTTGCTGAAGTGCTCGATAAAGTGGTCGAAGGCCCGGGCCACGTCGGAATACGCGAGGTCGAGCGCCCGGTATCCCTCGTTGCGCCGGGGGGCAACCAGTGGTTGCGCGTAGGCGAAGATGCTGGCCTGGCGGTACGCCGGGGCGTAGACCTGGCCACAGCCGTTGAAGGCCGAGGCCTGGCCCGCCAGCATGACCGAGGTGGGGATGCCGTGGCTGGCTTCTTCCCCCACGGTGCCGTTCCAATTGTCGCGCCTATCGAATCCCGTTGGGTGGATGTAGAAGACGTCCACATGTTCGCGCGCGGCACTTTGCCCGTCTTGCAGTCCCTCGGGCAAACGGTCGGAGGGATCCGTCTTGCTGGGCAAGGCTGCCCAGGATTCCGGCAACGTATAGTCGGGCGGCGGTGGCGACTTGGAGGGATCGAAGGGGCCCATCACCGTGAGGACGAGCAGATCGCCCGCGGGGTGGCGCAACGCAAAGCCCGCCGCCGCCAAGACCACAAGGACGAGCAGCCCGCGAAGCGCGAATTTTCGTATGCGGTTCATGTGCGGTAGCGCGCTCCCAGGGCCTTAAAATGCCCCATAACATTCCTCGATCGCGGACATGATGTCGCTTGGGGTGGCGACCACCGGGGCGACTTCCTTGCGGGTGAGGTCGCGCACCTTGTTGAGCGCCGTCTCATCCAGCGGGTTGGCCATGGCCAGCACCAGACGCTCCGCGTCCATGCGCAGGGGGATGATGACATGCCATGCGCAAACGTCGCGTCGCAGCAGATCGGTGGCCCCCTTCTCGATGGTCTGTTCGCTTGGACGCACCAGCGGCAGCCTTGTCTGGCAGGCAATGGCCTGCGCCACGGCGTCTTCCGAGGCGATCTCCTTGTCCATCAACAGCGTGCCCAGCATGCGCCCCGGCTGCCGCTGCTGTTCACTGAGCACGTCATCGAGCTGGCGCGCGGAGATCACGCCCGCGTCCACCAGCAACTCGCCAAGCGGGTGACGGCCCTCGCCCATTTTAGCCTGTGAGATGAGAATCTTCTGGCGCGCCAGGTCATCGTCATCGAGCAGGGCGTCGAAGCCCGCACCCGCCACGCGCAGCCGGCCGGCTTCGCTGCGGGCTTCACGCGCCGTTTCTTCCGCATGGGCGCGCGCCGAGATTTCGTCGTTCAACTGGCGGAGCGCGTCGCGCGCTTCAAGCTGGGCGGCGTTCAATTTAACCATGGTCTCGCGCAGTTCGTCCCGCAGGTTGGCTGCTTCCTGCTGTGCCATGATGACCGCCTCGTTGCGGTCGGATATCGCGGCCTCGCGCTCGGCCAGGGCGCTGCGCGCTTCCGCTTCGCCGAGACGCAGTTGATGTATCTCCACATTCAATTGCTCCAGTTGCTCCTGCATCCGGAGAAAATCGCGATAGGGAACCATGCTGGGCGTGGCCGCAGGTTCGTCCGAGCCGCCCTCGAAAGCCTCCACGAGGGCCGATACCCTGGACGCACGGTCCTCGAATACCGCACCGGCCGCGGACTCGCGTTCACCCAGTAGTTGCTCGTTCTGTTCGCGCAGACGATTACATTCATCGCGAAGCGCCTCCAGCGCCTCCTCCAACTCCTGCGCCCGCGCCATGGCGCTTTCCCGCTGCCGCGATTCGGCCGCGAGAAGATCGGCGGACTCCCCGCGAACGCGCGACAGTTCACTCTCCACTTCCGAGCGCAAGGCCACCGCCGCTTCCATGGCGGCCACAGAGCGTGTCGTTTCTTCGCGGAGCGCGGCGAGTTCTTCCAGCAAAGCCTCGCGTTGTTCGCGCCACGAAGCCGACTCCGTTTCCAAGCGCGCGGCCAATGCGGCGTCGCTAGATTCCCTTTCGGCCCGTGACCGGTTGGCTTCCTCAAGGGCCGCGTCGTGCGCCGCCCGAACCTCCAGCAGTTCTGATTCCAGCGTTGCGATGCGATCCGACAGCGCCGCCCGTTCGTTGTCGATTCCGGCAGCCACGGCTTGCGCGCTGGCGAGTTCCTGCTCCAAATCACGGGCGCGTTGCTGTGCTTCAGCCGCCATCCGTGCGGCTTCGTCGGCGCCACCCTCGCGTAGGCGCAGGTCGCTCAAGGTGGCCTCAGCGCGCTCGTTCG
This sequence comes from Candidatus Hydrogenedentota bacterium, assembly GCA_046047315.1. GTDB lineage: Bacteria > Hydrogenedentota > Hydrogenedentia > Hydrogenedentales > JAEUWI01 > WGMK01. The sequence continues at coordinate 8,712 of JBJOID010000133.1, forward strand.
CTTCGCGAAGTGCATCCTCCAGCGTCGCCTGCATGGCTTTCGCCGTGTCGAGCTCTGTGCGCAGAAGTCGCAGCGTTTCTTCACGCGCATCGTGCTCCGCGCGCAACGCAAGGGCCTCGCGCTGCCGTTCCTCCTCGGCCGCAAGTCGCGCCGCCTCGCTCTCCGACAAGGCCTGGCTCTGGTTGGCCAAGGCTTCTTCCGCGCGCTGGCATTGCTGCTCCATCTCCGCGCGCGCCTGAGCAAGTTCTGCAATTCGCTGGCGCAGTCCTTCCAGCTCCGCGTCGCGCTCACCCAGCGCACCTTCGCGCGCGTTCAACGCGGCGGTCATCTCGGCAAGACTCTCGCGGTTGGCGGCGATCTCGCCGCGCAACATCTGAAGCTCTGTCCGCGCGTGCTCCAGCGCACCCACGGCACCCTCGCCTTCTCCCTTCGTTTCCTCCAGCTGAGCCACCAAGAGCTCGCGCTCGGACTCCAACGCGGCGATGCGCTCCACCTGCGACTCCACCTCACGCTCGCGCACTTCCAGCCGTGCCGACACATGATCGGCCCGGCGCATGTGCTCGTCGATGGCGGCGCGTGCCGACGCCGCATCTTCTCGCGCCGTCTCCGCCTGCCGGGTGGCCTCCGCCAATTCCCGTTCCAAATCACCGACACGGGCGCGCTGTGCGGCAAGGTCCCTCTCAAGCGCGGCGAGCGTATCCTCGCGTTCCCGCGCTACGCGCTCGACGCGTTCAATACGCTGCTGGGCCTGTTCCAGTTCACGTCCCAATTCCTGCAGGACGCTCTCTCGCGCAGCCAATTCGGCGCGCGCCATACCCGCCTGCCGCTCTATCTCCTCCCGCTCCTGGCGTGTCTCATCCAGCAGCTCCTGCAGGGAGGCAGCACGTTCCTCCGCCGCGCCCACGGCGGACTGTCGCTCCTCGATGCGCCGCTGTGACTCGGCGAGCGCCGCGTCGCGCTCGGCCACCAGGTCTTGCAGCGCCGCGAGGCCACGCTCGCGTTCCGAAGACAGCCGTGCGTGGTCGGCGGATTCCCTGCGAAGATTGTCGGCCTCGGCCAGTGCGGCGTCGAGTTGCGCGCGCAGGTCCGTCTCCACCGCGCGCCACTCCGCGGCCTCTTCGCGAAGCGCGTCGCGTTCCTCTTCCAGCCGGGCCATCAGCCCGGCCTGTGCGTCGAAGTCGTCGCGCCTGGCCAGCAGATCGTCCAACTCCGCCCGTAGCGCGGGAAGCGATGCCAGCTGCGCGTCCCGTTCTTCCAATGCGGAGGCATGGGACGCGCGCTCGCCAGCAATCTCTTCTTTGAGGCGGGCAAGCTGCTCGCGCTCTTGCGCTGCCTCGGCCTGCGCTGCATCGCGTTCCCGCGCGAGCGTGGCCCGTTCCTCTTGCGACTGCTTTTCGAGGTCTCGCTTCTCTTCGAACAGCCGGGTGGCTTGCGCCTGCGAGGCTTCCACCAAACGCTGCAAATCATCCCGCTCTTGGGTCAGCCCGGTCAGGGCCTCCTCGATGCGCGCATCCGCCGAGGACACCGCTTCGCGCATGGCGTCGCGTTCCTCTTCCACGGTCTTCAACGCGTCGCGAAGGACGCCGCTTTCTTGAAGCAGGCTCTCATGTTCAGCTCGCAACGCCGTGAGCGCTGCGTCAAGTTCCTCGTTGCGCCGCTCGGCTTCGGCAAGCGCCTGCTGCTGTGTCTCGCGCAAGGCCTGCGCGGCTTGACGTTCCCCGTCCCAGTTTGCGCGCAGGTTCTCCAGTTCAATCTCACGCTTCGCCAGTTGCTGGTGGACCGACTCACGCTCCGAGGAGATGGCATCCAGCCAGCCGCGCAGCTCGGCCAGTTCGGTTTCCAATCGTTGTGACGAGGCTGCCTGGCGAAGCGCATCGTGAAGGCGGGCGGTCTGTGCGGACAGGCTCTCGGCCAAGCGCGCTGCTTCCGCGCTCCATGCGGCTTCCTTGCGCGCGGCGCTTGCGCGCTCCTGCTCCAGTGCGCCCGCAAGCCTATCCACCAATCCGGGCAGCTCTTCCGGCATCACGTGTGCCTGGGCGTCTTCCAGGAGCGCCTGCAATTCGCCAGCGCGAAGTTCGGCTTGCTTGTGCGCTTCGCTGGCTTCGTTATGCCGCACGGCAAGGTCGCCGTAGGCTTTCGAGAGGGCCGCATGACGCCCTTCGATTTCCACCACCCGCTCCTCCACCTGCCGGAGCAGGTCCTCCCGCTCCCGGGCAATCGCGGCGCGCTCGGCTGCCTGGGCCTCGGCTTCCGAGAGCTCGGCGGCGGCGGCTTCCCGAATGACGTTGACGTCTTTTTCCAGGCGGGCGATCACCGCCTCGAGGCGCGCGATTTCCGTGTCGCGCTCATCCAGCAATTCCGCCAAGGCCGCGGCGGCACCGTCGCCTTTATCTTCACGCGGGTCGGATAGGATGATCATCATCCGCTCGAAATTGCGGTCGGCATGTTCGAGGCGGCGCTCGATATTGAACTGCGCCGAGGCGATTCCCGAGAGGGAGCCCTCAAGCATCTGCGTCATGCGAAGGTAGGCGGAACGCAGATCGGCGGGGTCTCGCGCCTCTTCCAGTTGGTTGAGTGCTTCGGCCAGCCGCTCAATGCGCCGAGCCAGCCCGGAGGAAGCCTCGGTGAAGGCGCCCAATCCGGCGGACACCTCCGCCCGCCAGCCCCGTATCGAGGCTGCAATCCGCGCCCGCAGGTCTTTATCAAGCTCGTTCATGCGGCAGGTTCACCGCCCGCGCGGGCCGGGCTTCAGCTGGGGTTGATCAACTGCTGCACCTCGGGCGTTTCGAGGTTCTCCTGGGTCACCACCACCACGCCGGTGTCAATGCGTTTCTCCACGGGCTTGCCGTCCAGCGCGTCCAGCGCGGCCTTCACGCCAAGGTAGCCCATGTTGAAGGGGTTCTGCACGATCAACGCCTGAATGACGCCCTCCTGCAAACCGGCCACTTCCTCCTCGGCCGCATCGAAGGCCACCAGCAGCACCTGACCCTGCTTGCCCGCGGTGCGGATGGCCTGCGCCGCGCCAATGGCGGCGGCCTCGTTCGCCGCGAAGATCCCTTTCAGGTCCGGGTGCGCCGTCATCATGTCGCGCGCTGCATCCATGGCCTTGGCCACGTCGCTGTGGCAATACAGGGTGGCGGCAAGCTCCATATTCGGATACGCGGCGATGCCCTCCTTGAAGCCCTGCTCGCGCAACTCCGAGGTGGCTGCTCCAGGCACGAAGGGGATCAAGCCCACCTTTCCGCTTTCTCCGGTCATTTTCGCCAGCGTGTCCGCCGCCGCCCTTGCGCCGGCCACGTTGTCGGTCGCCACGAAGGACAGGGGCAAGTCGGACTTCACGCCGGAGTCGATGGTGATGACCTTGATGCCCGCATCCATCGCCTTCTGGATGGTGGGAACCAGCGCGTTCTCGTCACAGGCCGCCATCACGATGGCGTCCACCCCACGGGTAATCATGTCATTCACGATGCTGATCTGCTTCTCGATCTCTGTTTCCTTCGCCGGGCCCTGCCATACGATGTTCGCCCCGAATTCCTCGCCCGCTGCCTCGGCGCCCTGCTTCACTGTCAACCAGAACTGGTGGGCCAGCCCCTTGGGAATGACCGCGATCTCCCGCTTTTCGCTGGTATTGCTGCTTGCTTCCGTAGCAGTCGCGGGCGCTTCGGCCGGCGTGGGCGCGGGTTGCTGTCCTCCGCATGCGCTCAAAAGCCCCGCCATCAGGCCCAGTGCGGTCGCGGTAATCACTCGATTCATGGATGGTCTCCCTCTCTCGACTGGATGTCACAGTGGAACGTAATAGCGCTTTCCGGTGTCGGCCACTTCGATGCCAATGCCGTGGCGCTCGACCGCCACGAGGCGCGCGCGCGTGCCGGGAATCACCTCGCCCAGGTGAATCTTGTTCAAGTTGATTACGGCCATTGCCGTGGGACGGCTTGGGGTCGCCTCGCGCAGGAAGTTTACCCGCATGTTCTCCAGCCCCAGGCTCATCCGGTCGGAAGTGCGCAAGACCGGCAGCGACTTCAAGTCTTCCACCGGGGCCACTTCCCTCGCTTCGAGACTTTCCGGGGCGGGAAGCGGCGCAGGGGAAGCTTCGGGCTCTGGCTCTGGAGCGAGTGCCGGTTCGGGCTCGGGTGTGGCCTCGGCAGCGGAGGGGGAGGGCGGCGCAGGTTGTGGCTCTGGCGCGGGCTGCGCGGCGGCCACGCGCACAGGCTCGGGCTTTGGTTCCGGCTCTGGTTCTGGTTCCGGCTTGGGCTCGGGCTTGGGCTTGGGTTCGGGTTTGGCCTCTTGCTTGGGTTGCGGGGCTGGCTTGGATTCCGCTGCTGGTTTGCTCACCGGTGCGGGTTTGGTTTCCGCTACGGGTTGGGGTTGTGGCGCGGGGGATACCGATGCAGCGACCTCAGCCACGGGCTCCGGCTCGGGCTTAGGCGTGGGGGACGCCGCTTCCTCAGCCGGGGCTTTTTCCGCCACAGTGGGAGCAGCCACATTGGCCACGGCAACGGGGGTGGTTCCCTGACCGCGAAGCAGCAGCATCGAAACCGTAACCGACACCACCACGAGGATGACGGACAAAACCGCGCCGATCAGCAAGAGCGACTTCGGGGTCACGCTGAACTCGTCCTGACGGCGGCGGTAACGTTGCTGATCCTGGATAGCCTCAAAGGGTGTATCCGGATCGGAGCTGCCGCCATCGCCCGAGGCGGAACGCCGCGCGGCCTTCTCTTCCTCCAGCTTCTTCAGCGCGTCTAATATCGAGCTCATGGGCTTCCCCTCCCCCGGCTGTCAGTCGCCCGCCGGAACCAGCGGCGCGCTTCCATTCAGCGGCGGTGTGGTCTCCTTGCGGCTGTCGTCCACCTCCGGCACAAAGGCGCCCTCGACAGGCTCCGGAAGATTCTCCACCTGCACCACCGTGGCATCCGTCGCGTTCGTCGGTGCTTCCGTCGAGGCGTCTTCGGGAGCCGTGTTGGTCTCCGGTTCGGGAGCGGCCGGGGGTGCTTCAGTAGCTGCCGGAGACTGCGTCGGTTCTGCCGTGGCGGGAGGTTCCGGGGTGACGGGCTCCACTGGTTGCGGCGCGGGTTGCGCCACGGGCCAATCGGGCAGGGGCGCGGTTTCGGGCGCTTGCTGCGCGGAGGGAGCGGGGGCTGCCTCGGGTTGCGGGGTTTCCGCCGGTGCCGGTGCGGATACCGCCGGGGGCGCACTTGCTCCGGCCACCTGGCCTGGATTTTTTGTCGACAAGCGCGGCACTTCCGCGCCACCGCTCCAGCTCTGCATCACCATCCGCACCTGCTTGCCTGCCATGCCGTCCAGTAGCAGGCCGGTCTCCGACTGAATGCGCGAAACCGCCGTGGCCGTCTCCTGATCATATTGGTCCGAGGTGTTTTGCGGGCGGATGCGACCCATCTTCCGCAGTTGATCCTTGAAGTCTGCCACGGCCCGTCCCGTTCGCCCGGGAAGCAAGGCGGGTCCCCGGGGGGCGTTGTCCTTCCAAAGCACGATGGCCTCCTTGGCAAACAAGGGCGCGAAAACCTCCCGCGTGGTCTCGATGCGCTCGCCCTTGGCGCCCACCAGCGTGAGGGCGTTGTCCGTTGCGCCGATCAAGGCCAGCCATCGGGCGTCGTTTTCCGCGCCCGTGCGCACCAACGCAGGCAGGTTGATGGCCAGCAACTGGTCGAGCGCGGGCCGCAGGTATTCCACCGCGAGGCCATGGCGGCGGGCAAATTCGTTGAGCGTCGCAGGCCAGGCGCTGTCCGGATACTCTCCATCGAGCGGGGTATTCCAAGCCGCCAGCAGGGCCGCCGTGCCGGAAGCCAGGGATTCCGCCGCTCCGGCCGCCGGGGTCTCTCCGGCGAGTATCCGGTTAAAGGCGCCCAGTTCGCGCGCCAGCTGCGGGATCGGTTCCGAGAAGATCATCCCCGCCACGCCGAGCGCAATCAGCACCACCGCCGCCGTGACCAGCATCGGCGGGCTGGGCATCCAGCGCGCCAGCCCGCGGCGCAGGTCCTTCGCCGAATCGCGGTAGGTGCCGCGCAGCTCGCGAATGGCCTGCCGCGTAATGCCGGGGGTTATGATGTGCGTCTCCTTGGTGTAGCCGATCAACAGACAACGGTCGGAGACCGCATTGATGACGCGCGGCGTGCCCTGAGAATGCTTGTACACCGCGCGGACGGCGGCCGGGGTAAACTTCAGCTTGCGCCGTCCCCCCGCCAAATGCAGACGATAGTGGATGTAATTGTAGGTTTCTTTCTGGTCCAGCGGCTTGAGGTGATAGCGCGCCGTGATGCGCTGGTTCAGCTGTCGAAGTTCATGCAGGGCCAGCTTCTCGGCCAGTTCGGGCTGGCCAATCAGGATGATCTGCAGGAGCTTCTCGGTTTCCGTTTCCAGATTGGAGAGCAGCCGTATCTGTTCCAGCACCGCTGGGGCAAGGTTCTGGGCTTCGTCGATGATGAGCACGCAGCTTCGGTCGAGCGCGGCCTGTTCGAGCAGGTAGGCGTTGAGCAGATCCACCAGCTCGCGCACGTTGTCGGCCTGGTGTTCAATTCCGAACTCCGCGTTAATCTTCTGCATCAATTCCACGGGATTGAGCGAGGGATTGAAGATCAGCGCCAGGTTCACGTCCTGGTTCAACTGATTGATCAGGTTGCGGCAGATGGTTGTCTTGCCTGTGCCGATTTCGCCGGTCACCATCACGAAGCCGCTGCGGTTTTTGATGCCGAACAACAGGTGCGCGAAGGCTTCCTTATGCTTGTCGCTTAGGTAAAGGAATTTCGGTTCCGGCGTCAGGTTGAAGGGACGCTCCTTTAACCCGTGAAAAGCCTCGTACATCGAACCTCCGCGATGAGAAAATGGGACGGCGCAAGGTTCAATTGACCTTGCGGCACCCGCCAAACCATGGCGCGACAGGGTATCACTTCGACCGCTGTCATGCCAACTGGCCCGGCCCGGTGTTCCCCCGCTAAGTCTGGATGGGGCATAAATTTGCGGGCATGCGCGGGGTGCCCGATAATGACCCTGAACGCCACGCGGCGCGGAGTTTCGACAGGCCCGTGAAGACCAGCCTCGAAAAGCATGATTGCGCCCGTTGCCTCGTGCTGCGGGTGCATGGCTTGGACTGCGCAGAGGAGGTTTCGCTATTGCGCCGCGCCATGGCCGTGCATGTGGATGGCGAAGAGGAAGTGACCTTCGACCTCATGCAGGGCACCATGACGGTCCACCGCGATCCTGCCCAACGGGATGACCAGGCAATATTGCGCTCCGTGGGACAGACGGGCATGCGCGCCGAGACGGTGGACGCCCAGTCTGATGCATCGTCCTCGTCCGCCACTCCCTCGGGTTGGGCCGCGCCGCGCCTGCTCCGGCTGACCTGGTTTTCCGGGGTTGCCCTGGCGCTTGGGTATGTTCTCCATGCCGTGGTCGCGGGGCCGGTCGCTGCTTTCACGGGGGCGGTGGAAGCGCCGCCGCTGGCGTCCTTCGCATTCCTGCTGGCCGCCGCCACCGCCCTGGCGCACACCCTGCCGAAGGCCTGGGTGGCCGTTCGATTCCTGCGCGCCGACATGCATCTGCTGATGACCATCGCGATTATTGGCGCGGTCCTGCTCGGCGAATTTTCCGAGAGCGCCATGGTCGCCTTCCTTTTCCTAGTCTCCCTCCTGCTCGAATCATGGAACCTCGAGCGCGCCCGCCGCTCCGTTTCGGCCTTGATGGCCCTCACGCCTCCGACGGCACGCGTGCGCTGCCCGCATGACGGCGACCTTATGGAGCGGCCCGTGGCCACGGTGGGTGTGGGCAGCGTGGTAGTGGTGCGACCCGGCGAGCGCATCCCACTCGACGGGGTCATCATCGAGGGGGAGTCGTTGGTCGACCAGTCGCCGATGACTGGGGAATCCGTGCCGGTATCGCGCGCTCCCGGCGATACCGTGCTCGCGGGCACCATCAACCAGTCGGGTCAGGTCGCGTTGCGCGTGGAGAAGGCCGCCCGCGACAGCACCATCAGCCGCATGTTGCGCATGATTGAAGAGGCCCGCGCGCGCCGTGCCCCCGCCGAGCAGTGGGTGGACCAGTTCGCACGCTGGTATACCCCCGCCGTCATGGTGGCGGCACTGGCCATCGCCGTGGCCCCGCCGCTCATCACGGGCGCCCCTTGGGAAGACTGGATCTACCGTGGGCTCGTCCTGCTGGTGATAGCCTGCCCCTGTGCGTTGGTCATCTCGATTCCCGTCGCCATCACGGCGGCATTATCCTGTGCGGCAAGGCATGGGGTGCTCATCAAGGGGGGGCTCTACCTCGAACAAATGGCCGGCCTGCGGGGCATCGCTTTCGACAAAACGGGCACCCTTACCCAAGGCCGACCCGAGGTGACCGCCTGCCAGCCGCAGCCGGGGGTGGCCGATGAGCAATTGCTTGGCGTGGCCGCCGCGCTGGAGTCCGGCGCGCATCATCCGCTGGCGGAGGCGATTGTCCAACATGCGGCGCAACGGGGGATACCCGCAAAGTCCACGCCTGACCATCGGGCTGAGCATGGCTTGGGCGTGGCGGCCACGGTGGACGGCACACCGTGCTGGGCGGGAAATGCCCGCTTTGCCGGGCAGCAGGCTTCCGGTCTTGCCTTGCCGCCCGTCCCCGAGGGAAGCACAGCCGTCTACGTGGGGCAGGGAGAGAAACTGCTTGGGCTGATTTTGCTACGGGATCGCGAACGTCCCGAGTCCGCCGAGGTGGTGGCAGCCTTGCGTTCCATCCCCGGCATGGATGAATTGCGGATGCTGACGGGGGACAACCCCGAGGCCGCGGGCGCAGTAGCCGCCGCCTTGGGTATCGAGCATGTCAGCGCGGGGCTTTCACCCCTCGAGAAAGTGGCGGCGGTGCAACACATGACCGCCCGGCTGGGAGGGGTGGCCATGCTGGGGGACGGCGTCAACGACGCGCCCGCCCTTGCGGCGGCCAGCGTGGGCATTGCCATGGGGGCCGCAGGCAGCGACGCGGCCCTGGAGACGGCGGACATCGCGCTCATGAAGGATGACCTTCGCCGCCTGCCCTGGCTCATTCAACACGCGCGCGCAACGCGGCTAATCGTGACACAGAACATCGCCTTTGCCCTTGGCACCAAAATGCTCTTTATGCTTCTGGCGTCCGTTGGCATGGCGGGCTTATGGGCCGCCATCGCCGCCGACACCGGCGCGTCGTTGCTCGTCACCATGAATGCCCTCCGCCTGCTCTACCGCCCCTGAGCAACCGCTGGTCAAGTTGCAGATTTAGCATGCATCGTGGCTTGCGGAGTATGCGACCTGCGCGGGATAAGTCCTTAACTCTTAAGGGTTTAAGCCTGCATTGTATTTATCGAATTTCGCAACCCTCTTGACAGATCGCACTATTGGGAGTATGTTAGGCACTGTTAGCTTCCGGTATGAAGTGGGGCCGGGCAGGCGACAAGGGAAAGGGGCCTCCCGGCGAAAACATGGGAGGATTTTGCGTTGGAAGCTGTATGTGTCGGGGACCGCGCGTGCGGTCAGGTGAAGTGGTTCAACAACCAGAAGGGCTACGGGTTCATACTGCGGGAGGATGGCACGGATGTCTTCGTGCATTACAGCGCCATCCAGATGGAGGGCTTTCGCACGCTGCGCGAAGGAGACCCCGTTACCTATGAACTCATCGATGGGGACAAAGGCCCCCACGCGGTGAATGTGGCCCTCAACGAAACCTGACCCGCCGCGCGGCGGAGGAAGCCAAAGGCCCCGGGGCGCTGTCCCGGGGCTTTTGATTTGTGCAGCACTTCCCAAGGCAAGACGGATATTGGCGGGAAAAGCAGCGGGCGCGGGTTGCCTCTACCCGCGCCCTATTGCGCCTCATGAATCAACTGCCGCATCCGTGGATCGCAAGCCCGTCCTGCCTGCTTTCAGCAGCCGCCTATGAGTGCGTACGGTATAAAGCCGTTATATGCGTATGTCGATGCCCTGCGAGGGGTTGATGGATGCGGACTGAATCAGTTGCAACGCCAGATCGCCCTGCTGTTCCAAGGCGTCCTTCTGGAGACGGGCTACCTTTGCGCCGTATTCCGCGACAAACTGCGCCCCGTTGGTAATGCCGCCCACCGCGCCGATGCCCGCCATGTGAAACCCTCCTTGGTTCAGACGCAACAACTATACCCCGGGTTCACGATTCTGGCAAGTGTGGCCCGCGTGGTCGGTCACCCGGTCCACAGGACCCCGCTCCAGCGCCCGCCGCAATGCTTCCTCGATGGGCTTCTTCTTCAGCGTAGCGGCATCCACCAGCACATACACGGTCTCGGCCTTCGCCAGCAGCGGCTCTTCCCCGGCCCGCCGGAATTCCGCGTGGATGGTGAAGGAGGTGTTCCCGATATGGTGCGCCCACACACGGGCCTCAATTACGTCGTCGAAGCGGGCAGGGGATTTCCATTCGATGGTCTGCTTGACGAGCTGATAGTCGAGGTCTCCGGTTACGAGTTCCGAGTCGTAGCCCAGCGCCCGCATGAACTCGGTGGTGGACAACTCGATGTAGTCGCCATAGCGCGCGTTGAAAACCACCTTCTGGGCATCGCATTCGCCATAGCGCACACGCAGGAAATAGCGAAAAGGTAGGGGAGGCATGGGGTGATTCCTTTGCCATGACATCGTCTTTACTGGGTCGGGACAGCCCGCCGCAACACGTGTGGTAGAAACGAAAGGGGGCCGGACGCGCACTGCGACCGGCCCCTTTCAATCAGCGGGTATTACTCAGGCCCAGGTCATTTTTCCGGGCTTGTCACGGATGATGCATTGTTTCAGGAACTCGACGGCCTTGGTGAGACCTTCCTGCGGCGACATGAGGCTGTCTTCGTGTTCGATGCTGACCGGGCCGTCGTAGCCCACGGTGCGGAGCATGGAGAAGAAGCCCTTCCACCAATCGAGGCCATGGCCGTAACCGCAGGTGCGGAAGACCCAGGTGCGGCCGAGGACGTCGGCGTAGTGCTTGTTGTCGAGCACGCCGTTGATGGCGGAGTTGGTGGCGTCGATCTTGGTGTCCTTGGCATGGACGTGGAAGATGGCCTTGCCGCCAAGGGCACGCACGGCCTCGATGGGCTCCATGCCCTGCCAGAAGAAGTGGCTGGGGTCGAAGTTCGCGCCGAGGTTGTTGCCGCATTCCTTGCGGATTTTCAGCAGCGTCTCGGTGTTGTAGACGAGGAAGCCGGGGTGTGCCTCGAAGGCGATGCGCACGCCGTGATCTTTGGCGAACTTTGCCTGCTTGGTCCAATAGGGAATGGCGACGTCGTTCCACTGGTAGTTGAGCGAATCGAGGTAGTCCGGCGGCCAGGGACAGGTGACCCAGCTGGGGCGCTCGGCCTTCTTGTCGGAGCCAGGGCAGCCGGAGAAATCGATCACCGTCTCCACGCCCAGCTTTTCCGCGAGCAGGATGGCGTTCGTCTGCGCCTCGATGTTGGCCTTGGCGAAGGCTTTGTCCGGGTGCAGGCAGTTGCCATGGCAGCTCAGGGCGCTGATGCTCAGGCCCTCGCCCTTGACCATCGCCAGCAGGTCATCCCGCTTTGGCTTGGACGCCAGCAGCTCCTTCGAGGGCAAGTGGGAGTAGCCGGGGTAGTTGCCCATGCCGAGCTCGACACAATCCAGCCCCAGGGGGCGGATCTTGTCGAGCACCTCCTTCAGAGGCGTCGCGCCAAACATGACTGTCAATAATCCGAGTTTCATTTAGATCCCTCCTTCTGGATTTCTAACACGAAGGGCACTAAGGTTCACAAAGGACACCAAGGAAGCCCTTAGATACTAATGCGCT
>JBJOID010000134.1:0-15766 GCA_046047315.1 Candidatus Hydrogenedentota bacterium
ATCGGGATGTTAAACATGATTCCGTATCACTTCCTGCGACGTTATATGTGTTCGCACTTAGACGGCGCCCCGGGCGCCGGCTTATCCTTAACCCGCGTGGGGCTGCTCGCCGCTTCCCGCGGGGACGTCCAGCGGCTCGGGCTGCGGGCGCTTGCGCTCCGCCATCCACATGAGCAGCCAGAAGACCAGCAGCGAAACCACCACGAGCACGCCCGCCAAGCGGACGGCGTTGAAGATATAAAAGCCATAGGCTCCGACGGACGGGTCATAGGCGAAGCAGAGCAGCACAATCTGATCCACGAGCGGGCCTATCACCCCCTTCGACGCGTCCATTATGGCGAACTGTATCTTCTTGGGCAGGTACTCGGTGCCCAAGTAATAGCTGGAAACCTTGCCGTCTGGGGTCAATACCATGATGCCGCTTGCGTGGGCATACTGGTCGGTGGCCTTGTCATAGTAGTAGCGGTAGCCTACGGCATTGGCCAGGGTTTCGATATTTTCCTCGTCACCGGTTAGAAAGCGGAAGCCCTTGTCCCAGCCGTCGCGGTGGAAACGCTTGGCATAATTGCCCTTCTTCTCCGCCGCCAGCTGGTGCGTCTCACCGGGATCAATGCTCACGGCGAGCGCAACGAAATCTTCGCCAAGATTCAACTTCAATGCGGCGGCGTCGAAAGATACCAGCATTGCATTCAGGATGACGCTGCAAACGTTGGGGCACTCGTAATAGACAAGCCCCAGCACAACCGGCTTGCCGTCGGCCAACTCGGCCAGACTGCGCTCAACTCCTTCCTCGTCCCGGAAGGTCAGGTCCATCGGCACCTGATTGTCCAGCTTCTGCTCGATGTAGATGTCTTTGAATTGATCAGCAGGGTTGGGTGCCGTGAACGACACGGGGTCCACGTGCGCTCCGGGAAGTTCCCTGCCCGCCTGTGCCCCCGCCTCGATGGTGAACAGACACATGGCGGCACCCGCGGCGAGAAGGGTCCTTCTTACCGGTGCGGCTGTAAGCTGTGTCGTCCATTTAAACATGGGGGATTGGGCCTTCTTTAGTTGATCAGGGCGGTCTGCGCTTCGCGCTTGTAGGGAGCCTCGCCAGAGACAATCATCTTCATGGCTTCCTCAACGGGAATCCGGGCACGCTCGGCGCCAGGCTGCTCGTTGGTCAGCTCGTAGGTCTCCAGCTTAGCCTTCGACTCGGCAAGATACGCATCGCGGCTGGCGCGGGGATCCTGCTGCAGGAGCGGGCCGTCATATCCCTGGACCGTTGGGGCGACCTCGTAGACTGGCGACGGCTCAAGAGTGCCAAGATCGGTGCGGCTGGAATCGAATCCGCGCATGACCAGAATGATAATGAGGCAGGCGCCGAACATCATGATGGCAATGCCGGTGAACGCGACGGCCACCAGCTTCACCTTCATGTCGGTGGTTTCCCAACCCTCGATCAGGCTCTGCTCGTTGATCGGCTTTTCGGAAGCGTCATGCATGGCCGTGTGCATCCTTCAGGAACATGAGCTCGCCGCGCGGGTCGTTGACCGCCAGTAGCGGGCGCTTCTTCAGTTCGTTGAGGTAGAGATAGAACCAGAACCCGCCCAGGCCAAGCACGGCCGTGACGACGAGAATGGCGGTCATGAAGTTGAAGCGATAGTGCGCATCCGGGAAGGAGGGCACCATGTTCCAGTACATGTCGAGCAGGCGCACGCAGAAGACATAGATCGCGACCTTGCGCAACACGCGGATGTTCGTCTTGTTCTTGCGAATCAAGAGGATGAACATGGGGATGAACCAGTGGAAGGCCACGAGCATCACGGTGATGACATTAAGCGAGTCACCTTCGCGGCGCAGGTAGAATCCGATTTCTTCGGGAAGGTTGGCGTTCCAGATGAGCAGGAACTGCGAGAAGCTCACGTAGCTCCAGAAGATCGTGAAGCCCAGCATGAAGTTGCCAAGGTGGTGGAAGGTGCGCGTGCTGATCTTGTCCTTGATCGGGGCTTCATCCATGAAGAAGGAAAGCATGATCACGCAGAAGGAAACCACGCTCAGCGCGTAGCTGGCGATCATCCATGCGCCATAGATCGTGGAGAACCATTCCGGCTCCAGCGACATCACCCAGTGCGTGGCCGCAAGGGTAATGCTCAGCACGTACATCACCGCTCCGGGACCGGCCCAGAACTTCATCTTGCCAATGATGCGCACATCGGCGGTTTCATCGAGCCGCTTCGACCAGCCGTTGTAAATCATGGCAGCGAACATCCACAGCCCGAAGTACACGAGGTAGGCCAGGGTGAAGGTCGGCAGGTTGAGGAAGGCTGCCTTGTTCGCCACGATATGGTACTTCTCAATGTAGGCCTCGTCGGTCCAGGGATAGACAGTGGAGAGCCACGCGCCGCCCAGGACGATGACGATGCCGGTCACAAAGAAGAAGGGTAGGGTGCGCGAACCCGCCTCGACGAAACGTTGTACCGTGTAGCTCCATGCACCGCCGCAGAGGTGGTGCAAAAACACCACGGCGAGCGAGCAGACGCCCAAACCCAGCCAGAAAATCCACGCGACGAGGAAGGGCTGGAACATCTTGTCAAGAAACGGCACTTCGGAGAAGAAGCTGGCGACGATGCTCAGGATCAGGGTCACAGCCGTGAACACCATTCCCGCGCTCAGCGCCTTGCGCTGCCATTGGTTGACCATCAGCAATTGATTCTCAGTGAGCATTGGCATCGTGCTCCGGCTCGTTGGCGTTGTCTTCCGCAGGCTCAGCGTGGTCATCGGCGGCATGGCCATGGTCTTCGCCATGTCCGTGCGCGTCGTGTGCGGCCGCAGCTTCCTGCTTCTGCTTCTCAATACCCGCCATCACCATAGCGCGAATGTCCGAGTCCGGCACGGACACGTCAACATCCTGACTGTACTGAAGGGCGCGGATGTAGGCGATGATGGCCCAGCGGTCCTCGGGGGCGACGCGCGCGGCGTAGCTGTACATGCGGCCGAAGCCGTTTGTGATCACGTCGTAGAAGTAACCATCATTGGCTTCACGCAGGCGGTCGATGTGCAGCGACACCGCAGCTGGGAAACCACGCTGCACGATAATGCCTCCGCCTTCGCCGGTGTAGCCATGGCAAGCGGCGCACGTGATCTCGTAGCGCTCCTTGCCACGCGCCATCAGCTCCGGGGTGATGGTCTGGAAATAGTTACCCGGCATCTCCGCGCCATCCTGCTTGCCCGTGTAGAAGGCGGCATCAGCGACCGGTGGGACGGTGCGGGTATTGCTCAGCTTTTCGTAGAGCGGGTGCAGCCATTCCCGGCGTTGGCCGTCATAAGCGAAGGTACCCTCGACCGGCAGGCGGGTGGCCATGCCGTTATCGAAGAAGTCGTTTCGCTCGAAGGCTTCGTAGTTCGGCTGGTTCCACATGTCGGGGTGGCAGCCCGAGAGGGCCGCGCCTGCGAACATGGCGGCGGCGAAAGCCTTGCGGGCTGGCCAGCCTATCGTCTTGTTGAACACCATGGATTGGTCCTTGTGTATCCCGTAACCGCCGGGGCGGATGCGTATGGCCTAGTAATTCACCTCGGACACCTCGACCGGCTTTTGCTGCTCGAGGAAAGACTTGGTCCCGTCCTTGTCAAACTGGGCGTCATCCGCCTCAATGCAGAGGAAAAAGCCGTCGCTCGAAGCGCGCTCGAAGCGCTTGGCGTTGAAGATCGGGTGGTGGTGCCGGGGCAAGCCATTCAGGGCGAACATGCCGAAGAAGGCGCCGAAGGCTCCAAACAGGATGGTCAATTCGAAAGTGATCGGCATGAAGGAGGGCCAGCTCAGGGCCGGCTTGCCACCGATGTCATAAGGATAGTGGTACACCATGGAGATGACCTGAAGCATGAAGCCGCTGAAGGCGCCCGCAAGGCCAGAGAACAGCACGATGGGAGCCACCGCCGTCTTGCGAAAGCCGATGGCCTCCGCAAGCCCATGCACTGGGAACGGTGTGTACGCGTCCATGCTGCGATAGCCCGACTTATAGGCGTGCTCTGCCGCGTGCAGCAGATTGTCTGGCGTGTCGAATTCGGCGATCAAGCCGAAGAGCTTCGGCGTGTCGTCGTCGTGATGTCCGTGTCCGTGGTCCGACATGGTCCCCGCTCCTGGTAATCGTTAGCGGATCTGGCCGCGATTCAGTTGGTCTTGTTGCAGGTTCAGCTCGAAGATGGTGATCATCGGCAGGAACCTGGCGAAGAGGCAGAACATGGTGACGAAGAGGCCCATCGAGCCAACGAAGGCCATCCAGTCGAAAATCGTGCCCGAGTAAATGTCCCACGAAGAGGGGAGGTAATCGCGCGT
Organism: Candidatus Hydrogenedentota bacterium; assembly: GCA_046047315.1. Taxonomy (GTDB): domain Bacteria; phylum Hydrogenedentota; class Hydrogenedentia; order Hydrogenedentales; family JAEUWI01; genus WGMK01. The sequence continues at coordinate 4,316 of JBJOID010000134.1, forward strand.
GAGGCTGGTTACCACGATAACGTAGCGCTCAAGCCACATGCCGATGCCCACGACAATCGTGATGATGAACAGCGGAATGGGGGTCACGCGGAAGTACTTTATCCACAGCAACTGCGGGCAGAGGCCATTGCAGAAGATGAGCGCCCAGTAGGCCCAGGAGTAGGGGCCGGCGAGGCGGTTGTACATCATGAAGCGTTCATAATCGCTGCCGCTGTACCACGCGTAGAACAACTCGGTCAGGTAGCCGTAGAACACGACGAGCCCGGTCGCCAGCATAACCTTCGCCATGTTCTCGATATGGCGCATGGTGATGAAGTCTTCAAGCTTGAACAGCACGCGCGCCGGGATGAGCACGGTGAGCACCATGGCGAAACCGGCATAAATGGCGCCCGCCACGAAGTAGGGCGGGAAAATGGTGGTGTGCCAGCCGGGGATCACGCTCACGGCGAAGTCGAAAGACACGATCGTGTGCACCGAGACCACAAGCGGGGCCGACATGCCGCCGAGCAGCAGGTATGCCATTTCATAGCGGAACCAGTGCTTGGCGGAACCGCGCCAGCCGAGGGCGAAAATGCCGTAAATCTTCTGTGAAATACCCTTGCTGCGGTCGCGCAGTGTGGCGAGGTCGGGCACGAGGCCGGTAAACCAGAAGAGGAGGGACACCGTGAAGTAGGTGGAGATGGCGAACACGTCCCAAAGCAGCGGGCTGCGGAACTGCGGCCACAGCGCCATGGTGTTGGGATACGGCAGGATGAAGAAAATCGCCCAGGGACGGCCGACGTGGATGAGCGGGAAGATGCCCGCGCACATCACGGCGAAGAGGGTCATGGCCTCCGCGGAACGGTTGATGGCCGTGCGCCAGTCCTGGTTGAAGAGCAGCAGAATGGCCGAAATGAGCGTTCCCGCGTGGCCGATGCCGATCCACCAAACGAGGTTGATGATGGCGAAGCCCCAGCCCACAGGGCTATTGATGCCCCAAAGGCCCAAGCCTTCCCAAAAGAGATAGAGCGTGGAGAGCGTCAGCACGCCCAGCAGGCTCATGCCAATGCCAAAGCAGGCCCACCACGCGCGCGGCGTGGGCATCTCCAGCACGACATCGCTGATGTCGCGGGCGATGGACTCGAAATTGTGGCCGGACTCCATGAGCGGGGCCACCTGCAAGGCGGGCGGTATGGGGGTCGTGTGAGAAGCCATAATCTTCGCCTAGTGCTCCGTAGTTGCGTGGGCCGCTTCCCCGCCACCGAGCAGGGGCGAGGGATTGCGCAGCTTGGCCAGATACGTGGTGCGCGGACGGGTGCCGATGTCGGCCAGCAGTCCGTAGTTTCTCGGGTTCTGTCGCGCCTTCCGCACCGCGCTGTTCGGGTCGCGCGTGTTGCCGAAGGTGATGGCGCCCGCCGGGCAGGCCTGCTGGCAGGCTGTCTGAATGACGCCATCGAGAATGTGCTGCGGCTCGACGCCAATGCGCTCGCGCTGAATGTCGCGGCGCTTGGATTCGATGCGTGCCAGGTTGATGCGCTGCACGCAGTAGGTGCACTTCTCCATCACGCCGCGCGAGCGCACGGTCACGTTGGGGTTGCGCATCATCTTGAGCGACGGGGCGTCCTGCCCTTCGCGTACGTTGAAGTGGAAGAAATTGAAACGGCGCACCTTGTAGGGGCAGTTGTTCGCGCAGTAGCGTGTGCCCACGCAGCGATTGTAGACCATGTCGTTCAGGCCTTCGTCGCTGTGCATGGTGGCGCCCACGGGGCAAACCGGCTCGCAGGGCGCGTTCTCGCACTGCATGCAGGTGACCGGCTGGTGCACCACTTGCGGATCGCCGCCAATCTCGTCGGCCGAGTCCGCCTTGTAGTAGCGGTCCACGCGGATCCACTGCATCTCGCGGCCCTTGATCACCTGCTCCTTGCCGACAATCGGAATGTTATTCTCCGACTGGCAAGCCGTCACGCAAGCGCCGCATCCGCCGCACTTGTTCAAGTCAATGGTCATCGCCCAGGCGTACTGATTAATGGGCTTGCCCTCGTCGCCGGTGTAGGGCTTTTCGTCAGGGTAATAGAGCGAGAAGTCTTCGTTCGGCGCATGGTGGCCCATGTGCTGTGCGAAGTCCTTGTGCTCCTTCCAATAGGCGAAGGTGGACTCGCGAATGAGGTGACGATCCTCGGCCTTCTGGGCTTGGTCAAGCAGGCTCTGCTCGATGTTCCAGTGCTCCTCGGTACGTGCCAAGGCATAGGTGCCGCCGAGCTTGCGCAGATGCGCGCCCGTGCCAAACCAGGGAGAATCCGACGTTTGCAGCGCATAGGCATTGAAACCACGGCCGTTGCCGATGTTTCCGCTACGCGTGCGGCCGTAGCCCAAATGAACGGTTATTGTGTTGGGAAGCTGACCAAACTGGTACATCACCGCGCCGCGCACGGTGCGTCCGGCGTACTCCAACTCAACCATGTCCTCATGGTCGAAGCCCAGTTCCTTGGCGGTGCGCGGGTGAATGTGCACCGCGTTGTCCCAGGTCAGGTTGGTGAGCGGCTTCGGGAGTTCCTGCAGCCAGCCGTTGTTGTTCCAGCGGCCATCCTCAATTGTGGGATCGGGGCGGAACACGATATCGAGACCGGCTCCCTTCTCCACGGGCTGGTGCTCGCCGAAGGAATCGGTCATCCGCAGGCGCGCGGCGTCCAGCGGCAGCAACTCGCGCATCGCGTAGCCGCGTGTCAAGGCATCCTGCCAGAAAGACTCGAAACGATCCGGACCGCGGCTGGCCTTCCAGTAGGCCTGAACGATGTCATAAGTAGTCGATTTCTCTTCGCCGGTCAGCGCGGCCAGCACGTCATGCGCCGTCTTGCCGTTGTACAACGGGGCAATCATCGGCTGCACAAGGCTGGTCATGCCGTCGAAGGAACGAATGTCGCCCCACGATTCCAGCGGATGCGCCTCGGGAAGCTGCCAGTGGCAATACCAGGAGGTCTCGTTGATGGAGGCCGTAAGGTGAACGCGCTTGCCCACCTTCTGGTATGCGCTCAGGAAGTCGATATCGGCCGGGCTGGTGTAGACCGGATTGCCGCCCAGAATCACCAGGCAGGCCACCTTGCCCTCGTTCATATCGGCCACCAGCGAACGCAGCGACGCGATCTGATCCACGGGCTCTGCTTCGACCGGATCCGTGTATTCCACCAGGGCCGGCTTGCCATCGACCGGGGTTGTCGCGCCGAGGGCGGCGTTGATGGCATGGGCCAAAGCGTGAACGACCGGCGGCTGCTCATCGCCTGGAATGACCAGCGAGAGGCCCTTGTGGGCATTGAAATCTTCGAGCAGCGCCTTAATGAAATCGGACGGCAGCGCGGCGGCAGCAGCTTCGTTCACCGTGGCGCCGGCCACTCCCAGCGATTTCGCCAGCACGCGGGCAAGCGTCTCGATCTCGGGGTAGCGGAGGGAAATCTTGTTGTCGGCGCTGGCGCCGGCGAGGGAAGGGGCGGACTCGGCCACGTACAGGCGGCTCATCCAGTCCTCGTGCGCATCCACGTCGCGTCCAGCCGCAAAGTCACGGGAGTAACGGATATGCCCCGGACCCTCACTCAGGAATCGGGAGTCGAGCGAAAGGATGATGCGGGCCTCGGCGAGGTTGTAGCGGGTCTGCACCGCGCGGCCAAAGGCCATCTCCGCACCAAGGCGAGCGTTGTTGCCGCTGCACGGCTCATACTGGTGCCACTGCGCCGCCGGGTAGAGGGCGCGCAACTTGTCCAACTGCCATGCAAGCGTGGGGGAGGTGACAGTTTCCGTGAGAATTCGAAGTCCGTCGCCTTCGTGCGCGTCGAGCGTTTCCATCACACGGGCCATGTCCGCAATGAAGCGTCCATACGTGCTGATGTTGCCGTTCTCAATCACGGCGTCGAGGCGCTCGGGATCATAGAGCGAAAGAACTTGTGCCTGCACCTGCGACGAGATGGCGCCCAGCGAGGCCTTCGACTCCGGCAAGCCGGAAAGGTGGGTGGGGCGACCCTCGTGGCACGTCGCAATCACGCCAATCCCGTATCCCGACTGAATCGGAAGGTTGGTGGCGTAGTAGGTCGCACGGCCGGGAAGCGAATACTCCGGCGGCTTAACGTAAGGGAGAATGGTCTCTGCCGGCTGGCGGGCGCAGCTGCTGGTCAAGCCAGCTAGCATCATGCTTGCGCCCATCACCTGCAGGAAATTACGGCGGCTGACCGGATCCATCAAGACCTCGGCCTGCGAGGGGAACTCGCGATGCACCAAGGCGTCGATTTCCTGCGCCCCGGCAAGCTCCGTCAAGCTGCGCCAGTACTTCGGGCCAGACTGCTGCCCTACGCGTTCCAGCAGTGCTGCCTGGCTTGCCGTGACCGGTTGTTCAAGGGTCGAATTTTGGGTATCGGGGCTCATGCTACCCTTCCACACGCTTCGTGCCGCCGGGTGCTCCGGAGGCCACTTGCCGCGTCAAATCGTTAACGGTGACAGACCGAGCAATTATCCAGCTGGCCAACGTTGATGTGATACTCCTCCACCAGCTTCTCCCCTTGGGCAAGCTGGTCATGGGGGGGCACCCAGTCGGCATTGAACACTTCTTCCTGCGGGCGCACGAATTTCTCCGGTGCGCGATGGCACTGGAGGCACCACCCCATGAAAAGGGTGTTGGCCTTGGCCGTAAGACGCATTTCGTCAATTTCGCCATGGCAGGTGGTGCAACCCACGCCCTTGGCCACGTGCACGCTATGATCGAAATAAGTGAAGTCGGGAAGATCGTAAACGCGCATCCACTCGATCGGCTCACCGGATTTCCAGCTTTCCTGAACCGGCTGCAGCATCGGCTGGTCTGCAAGAATCTGCGAGTGGCACGTCATGCAGGTTTCCGTGGGGGGGATGCCCGCGAACTTGCTGTTCTCCACGCTGGTGTGGCAGTAGCGGCAATCAAGGCCGTTGCCGGCCACATGCCGGTGGTGGCTGAAGGGGACTGGTTGCGCCTTGCTGATGCCCACCTGGGTGGTGATGGGCGAGCGGTAAAGGGCAGTGCCCAAGCCGCCCAGAAGGGTCAGCCCGACAACCGCCCCGCCAAGCACCAGCTTGGCGATCGAGTTGGCGCTCTCTTTAAATACTTGTGCCACTGCATTTTCCCTTTACAGAAAGTCCGCTCGAAGGAGACCGATGCCCGCGCTGTCCGCGTCAAGTCCAAGGTTATCGCGTCTCATTCGTCCTTACGGCACGCTACGTATCCAGCGCCGTCTGCCGGGGGCAGGGCGGCATCCCTGTAAGGATACCAACCTACCGTTCAGTCTACAAGGTTCGCATGCTTTTAGCCCCGTTGAAACCGTAGGGCTGATTGGCATGTCGCCTTGAAGAAGTCCTTCCGCAGACTCGGTGGCCGAATGGCCATCAGTATGCACATCAACGGACGCGGTTTCAAGTGAATCGCCAAGGCGTGCATTCTGTTGTTGATGGAGCATAAAGCCCTAAAATTAAAAGACTTAAGATCATGTGCTGCGATAATTCTTAACGGGAATAATACCTCGGAAGCGTTGGTTTACCATGCTGAACTTGCACTGGGAGAGGTGTGTCCAAGCTTCTGGTGTCTCCTCCTTGGTGACAATGTTGTGTAAAGATTAATGTACTTAATCGATTTTACGGATCTGCGCCATAATGGAACAGCATAAGCGCGTACGGGTCCATGGGTTTCTTTGGCTGCGCTGCGATGGGAGTGGCCCCTCTGAGCGGAGCGAAGGTCATGCGTCTGGCACCAGAATTTCCGCTCAGATGTGAATACCGGTTCGTTCTTTTTAAGTAACGTTTAAGTATTCATACGCCAAGCAATCATGAAATTTGCTCGATTTATCCATGATTTCAAGCCTGCGCACCCTAAGTCTTAGGTGTCAATAACCATAAAACGAGTTATCATTAATACTATAAAGACACTGTTGTGTTGTATGCGTAATGAATTTACATAGTATAAAAAAATTTGGCCTTTCGAAGTTCCCCGATGTGGGATAGCAAGAGGGCTGTTGCCTTGACTTGCCCTCTACGCGTTTGGCATATTTCCGGCGCATTGCCCTGCGGCGGGCATGCTACCGACCCGTAGGTCGGAGTCGCTTCGAGTCATGTGGTTCTCTTTGTAGCATGGCTTTCGAAGCCAAGGGCTGATTGACTCGACTCGACGTTTACTTTAGTGGCGCGGCGTGCTGCGATGCCGCGCGCAACCGACAGTCCGGACGGGAACCATGCATACATCTGCTGCACATGCCCCGGCCCACACGGGCCCGACGCTGCTGGAATCAGTGGCGGCGCACGAGGCCTCCCTGATGGCCCGCGTCGCGGAGACGGAGCAGGCGGGCCGCAAGCTTGTGGACGATGCCCAAAGCGCCGCCGCGGCTTTCCTCACTGACGATTATGCGCAGTTGGAGCGCGAGGCCGCTGAAATGCGCCGCCGCGCCGCCGACGAGCGTGAAGCCGAGGCGGCGGCCATTCGCCGGGCTTGCGACGATAAGGTCGTGGCCATCCGGTCGCAGGCCTCGAAGAAGCTGGATCAGGTATTTGCGGAAGTCGTTCGCCGGGTTCTCCCGCGGGCATAAGTTTCAGAAAAGGCGGCACACATGATTGCGACGATGGAACGCATCGAAATCGTCTTCATGCGGAACGAACTGAGCCGGATCGTGGCTTTCCTTCAGCAGCAGGGCGTAGTCCACCTCGAGCAGGTTCCCCTTGCCGTGGAGAACCATCCTGGCTATCTGCACCGTGTTCATTTGCCCGCGAGCGAAAAGCGGGAAGCCGACCGTCTCAACTATCTGGACAACTTGTTGAAGGAGGCGCTTCCCTTGCTCGCCTCCCATCCCTCGCGTGCTGAGGTGGCAGCAGCCGGTCTCCAACTGGAGGCTCAAGGCAGCGAACTGGTTGAGGACACCATGGAGCGTCACGAGACGCATGTGCGCAGCTGGCACCGCGAGATTCGCCGCCTGGTACGCCGCCGCCTCAACCTTCAGGACGACATCGCGCTGATTCAGCGTTTCAGCGCGCTTCTGCGTGATGTGCAGCCCCTCCTTCAGGAATGCGGGGCAACGCTTGGCGAGAACGCCCGTGCCATGATTCTGGATGCCTACGGCCAGGAAGCGCTCGACGCGCTTCGCGCCCGTATCGGGACGGCCGCGCAGGGTTCGGCTCGCTCGGTCACCCGTCACCTAGGCAAGGACCGCGACGCCCTCGTCGTCGCCTTTGCTCCTGAAGCGGCGGCATCGGTGGACGAAGTGTTGGCGAAAGAAGGAATCCGCCCCATTTCTTCGCCGGACGGCGAGCATTACGGCAACTCCCCGCTGGAGGTGCTCGAGCGCGCCGGAAAGCGCCTCGCTGCCTTGCAGTCCTCCCTCGACCAGTTGAATGCGCAAGTTCGCGACTTCAGCGCCAATCATGGCGCGAAACTGGTGGCCCTTAGCCAGATCGTTTCCAACCGCCTCAAGCAGTTGAACGCCTCCGAGAACTTTGCCCAGAGCAAACTCGTCGGCGTCGTGCATGGCTGGGTGCCCGCCGACGAGCTGCCTGCGATGGAGTCTGCGCTGAAGAAGGAATTTGGTGACCGCGCGGCGCTCGGCAAGCTGGGCTTTAGCGACGTCGAGCTTGAGCGCGTGCCAACCAAGCGGGTCAATCATCCCATCGTGCGTCCCTTTGAGCTCGTGATGAGCATGATGAAGCCGCCTTCCTACGGGCACTTTGACCCCACCTGGATAGTCGGACTCTCCTTCCTGATCTTCTACGGCTTCGTGCTCGGTGACGCCGGCTATGGCGTGACCATGCTTGCAATCGGTTATTTCGTCAAGCGCAAGTGGGGACACATCAAGGCCCTCTGCGATGGCATGACCATCCTGCAGTACATGGGCGTATCCTCCATTGTGTTCGGTATCATTTACTTCGAGTTCTTCGGCAACGTGCTCGAGCATATCTACGGTGGATTCCCCTCGTTCCTCTTCCACCGTGTTTACTACCCCGAGACTTCGCTGATGATTGCGGTGCTCTTCGGCGTGATACACATCCCGCTCAGCCTGTATTACGGCATCCGCGAGGGTTACGCGCACGGACACACCAAGCACGCTGAGGAAAAGCTCGGCATGCTGTTGGGCCTGATGGCGCTGTTTGTCGGCGTGGCTGCCATGGGGGGCATGTTCCCGCTCGGGAGCACCTTGGGCGGTGCCTTGGCGCTGCTGCTCTTCGGCGCGGCCTTGTTCTATCTCTTTAAGAGCATGGGCGCCATGGGCCTCATGGGCGTCATGGAAATCATCGGGCTATCCGCCAACGTGTTGTCCTACAGCCGCCTCATGGCGCTGGGCGTGGCGGGCGTGGCCTTCGCTACCATCGCCAACTCCATGCCCGAAAACGCCACGGGCTTCGTGCTCTTCCTCTTCGCCCTGCTGGGCGCGGCCGGGGTGCACGCCTTCAATTTCTGTCTCAGTGTGTTTAGCCCGACGATTCACTCGTTGCGACTAAACGTTGTGGAGTTTTTACCAAAGTTCTACCACCCGGAAGGTAGGAACTACGAACCGTTCAGAAAGGACATGGCATGGTAAAGCAGTCTCTCCTCGGAAAATTCACCCTGGTCTGTGCGCTGGCGCTGGCGGCGATGTTCGCCGTGGCTCCCTTCGCCTTTGCTGCTGAGGAGGCCGAAGCTGGCGTCTCCGCGGGCGGCACGCTGGGTGACGGCATCAAGGTGGCCGGCGTGGCCATCGGCGCGGGCATTGCCCTTGCCGGCGCTGCGCTGGGCACGGGCCGCGCCCAGGCCTCGATTGGCGCGGGTGGCACGGGCGCTCTGGCAGAGAAGCCCGAGCTCTTCACCAACGTGCTGATTCTCGTGGCGCTTCCCGAAACCATCGTCGTGTTTGGTTTCGTGATCGCGTTCCTCATCACGGGCTTGGCCGGTTAATTCAAGTTTTTCCGGTATGGCGGCGGCGGGCGCATGGCCCGCCGCCCGCCGGCCGGTAAACCTTCAAGGCGTTTTTCATGCAGTCGCCTCCTCTTTTAGAGCTGATGACCGGCCAGATCGCCGCCGAGTGCGAAGCGAAACTGGATGCCGCCCGCGCAAATGCGGAGCGGATTACCAGTGAATCCCGCGCTCGCGCCGACAAGCGCCGAGCGGACTTGCTGGCCGCCGTCGAGCAGGAAGTGGCGGACCTCAAGCGCCGCTCTCGCGAGCGGGTCGAGGCCGAAACCGAGATGGTGATACTCACCACCAAGGATACGGTCACCGATGAGCTGTTGGAGCGTTTGCGCAAGGAACTCGCCGCGCGCGCCGCATCGGCTGACTTCAGCAACGTGCTTACTGCTTTGCTGGCAGAGCTAATGCCAGAGGCCCCGGCCGATGGTGTCGTGCTGGTGCCTGCCGCCCACGAGGCGCATTGCCGCCAGTGGCTGGCGGACAACGGCCATGGCGACATGGAAGTGCAGCCCCGCAAGGACTTGGCGGATGGCGTGGCGGTGCAGGACAAGGCGCATACCTTCCGCATCACCAACACCCTGAGCGCCCGCTTCCAGCAGCTGGAAGCCCAGCTCCGGAAGTATTGCGTGGCCGAACTGTTTGGCGAGGGATCCTGAAATGTCTGACGCGGATTCGCAGGTCGTCTATTTCAACGCCCGCGTGCATGGCATGAAGAGCGAGCTCTTCGGCCGTGCGCCGCTGGAGGAGTTCCTTCAGCAGGAGGACCTCCAGAAAATGGTGGATGCCCTTCTGGAGTCGAACTACCGTACCGAGATGGCCGAGTCGCTTACCCGGTATAAGGGTGCGGACGCCATCGAGGATGCGCTTTCGCGCAATCTCGCCGCCACCTTCAACCGCATGCTTACGGGAACCACCGGCGAGTTTGCGGAGCTGATCCGTATCTTTCTCATGCGTTGGGACCTTGCCGCGGTGAAGGGACTGCTTCGCAGCCGTCACTGGAACCTCGATGGCGACCAAGCTGCGATGGAAGTGATCCCCGGTCCAGGCTTGCCACTGGCCACCGTTCGCGAAATGGCGCGCCTCGATTCGATGCCCGCGCTCATCAACGCGCTCACGGCCTGGAACCGCACCCTCTGTGGCGGGCTTCGCAAGGGTCTGGACGCCTACAACGAATCAAACGATCTCGCCGTGCTGGAAGATGCGCTCGACCGCGCTTATTTCGTGGACCTCTTGGAGCGTCTCGAGCGCAGCGAGGACAGCAATGCCGCGATTTTGGCGGAGTACCTCCGTTCCGAAATCGACCGCATCAACCTTCGCTCTCTCTTCCTTGGAATCGAAAGCGGGGGAGAGGCTGCGCGCGGACTGGCCTTCCTGCCAGGCGGCAAGCTTAGCCAGAACCGTCTTCGGTCCATGGCCGGCTCCGGCGACCTTGGTTCTGCCTTCGGACAGCTCGAAGGTACCGCCTATGCGGACCTGCTCGACGAGTACCTCCAGTATGTGCAGTCCCGCCGCTTCGCCCCCATGGAGCGCTATTTCGAGCGGCTGCTTATGCGCGGTTTGCTGAAGCTCTCCCGCCGGGATGTCTTCGGCATCGGTGTAATGATGAATTATGTTTGGCTCAAGTACAACGAAGTAATCAACCTGCGGCTTGTTGCCCGCGGCTTGGCGGGAAGCATCCCTCTCGGCCGTGTGCGCGACGAGTTGTATTTCGCCGCCTAGCTGGCGCGGGGGATTTTCCCCCGGGATTGGGAATACGTCATGGCGAAGATAGTGGCCCTTGCCCGAGGAAACACGTCGCTCTCGCTGGGCCTCACGGGCGTCCCCGTTGAGGAAATGCGGACCCAGGTTGGCGCGGAAGACCGTTTGTCGGAATTGCTCGACAGCAATCTCGACGTGGTCATCGTGGCCGAAGAGTGGCGCGATGGCTTCAGTGAGTGGATGCAGAATCGCCTTGCCCGGCATGCCGGGCGGCCCTTGGTTATTTTTTGCCCCTCCTTCAGCGCGGAGGACCCCGGCACCGATGCGTACATCAACGCCATCGTAAAGCCGGCCGTGGGCTTCGAGATTAGGCTGGATTAACAACACCCTTGGACGCAACGGACCCGATGGTCCTTCGGTTCCATTTAAGAGTTAGGAGACAACAATGGCTGTCGCGGAACAACACACCGTGGGACGTCTGGTCCGAATTGCCGGCCCGATGATCGAGGCCGATGGTATGCTCGGCGTGCAGATGGGCGAAATCCTGCGCGTGGGCAAGCTGGGCCTGATGGGCGAAGTGATTCGTATCGAGGGCGACAAGATTTACGCACAGGTTTTCGAGCCGACCGATGGCATGTTCCTCGGCGAGGAAGTCATTCCCACCGGGCTGCCGCTTTCCGTCGAGCTTGGACCGGGCCTGCTCGCCTCCACCTACGACGGTATCCAGCGCCCGCTCATCACGCTGCAGCAGAGCTCCGGCGACTTCATCGGCCGCGGTCTCACCGCCGTGGCCTTGGATCGCGAGAAGCTGTGGGACTTCACCCCGTCCGCGAACGTGGGTGACG
>JBJOID010000135.1:0-7920 GCA_046047315.1 Candidatus Hydrogenedentota bacterium
TGAATTGTTCCGGCCGAGCATCGAAGACACAGTGTTCAACGGGTTCAACGTGCGCGCCTTCTCGGCCGAGTACGAGATCAAGTCCGGGGAAGCAACGCCATGATTGAATTTCTTCGCGGCAAGGTGACCCCCCCCGACCTGATCTTTGCCGGGGTGGTTGTGGCCATCGCGGCGGCTGTGGCCGGCGCCTACTATTTCCTGCTGCATACCCGCATGCTTGAAGAGCAGGCCGAGCTTACAACGAGCTTGCGGCAGGTTCAGGCCGATCTGAAACAGGCCCGCGAGTATCAGGCGAATATTGATTCGCTTCGTGAAGAAGCGGCGAAGTGGGAGGAGCTGGTGACCTCCTTCGAGAAACGTCTCCCCGATGAACGCGAAATTCCGCAGTTGCTGCGCAAGTTCGAGCAGCTGGGTTATGACAGCGGACTGCGCGTTGAATTGTCGCAGTTGCGTTCCACCACCGACACGAAGAAGGAAACAATTCCTTATCAGGTGAAAGCCTTCGGTAACTTCCACCAGATACTGGAATTCATCAATCAGCTTGAGCGCTATGACCGATACCTGAAGATATCCGAACTCGATATCGAGGAAGAACAATCTGGCGTGTCGGAGGCCTCGTTCGTGCTTAGCACCTTCCGATTCATCAAGCAGACGCCACCCGCCGCGGCCACCGCGGCTGCCGACGCGAGTGCCGCGAAATGAACCAGACCAACCCCAAACAATTGATCATGCTGGGCGTGCTGGTGGTGGCGGCCATTGGCGTGGTGCTGTATCAAACGATGGGCAGCGGCGGAGCCGCCACGACTTCCGGTTCCGGTGCAAAGACGGCAGCAAAGACCGCGGCACCTGTACAACGCTTTGTCGAAGTCGATGTCGACGTGGACAAGTTGCTTGAAGCAATGCGCGCCGTCAATTTCGACTACGCATCGTCGCGCATCAGCCGTAATCCCATGAGCCCCCTCGTGGGACTGCTCAATGAACAAACCCAGGGCGAAGGCGCAACGGCCGAGGCGCGCCCCGGGCAGAATCGCATGGAAATATTCCTCAAGAAAATTACCGGCATTGTTTGGGATCAATATGATCCCAAGGCGGTAATCGACAATGAGGTGGTGGGCGTTGGGTACACCTATCCCAGCGGCGTTCAGATTTACAACATCGAGGAGAAGCGCGTCACCTTCAAGGATGGCGACTCGCTGATTCATCGAGACCTAGAGGACAGCGCATCATGAAGAAGGCAGCCACCCCACGGAGCGGAAACGCGATTGGCGCGCTGACGGCGGCGGCCGCGGCGCTTGTGGCCTTCCCTTGGATTGCGTCCACTGCGGCATCCCAAGCTGCGAGCGTGGACCAGATAGCGGCCGAGCTGACCGAGGTGCAGGCAAGCGGCGCCGTTGCCGATGTGCAAAAAGTGCAGTCGGTGATGACCGAGCTGGCCGTGCTGCCCAGCGAGGAAAACGCGGCCCGCGTAACGCTCGACATCCTGCGCCGCGCCCGCACCTTGCGCGGTGAGACACAGCCAATTCGCAACGAAGAAATTGAGTCGCTCGTGGCGGACCTCGCAGAGGTGGCCTCTCCCAAGTTTGACCTGTGGAGCGCGGAGTATCGCGACGCGCAGGCGGGCGACGCGCCCGCCGAGGAAGCGCCCGCCACCGGAGATGCTCCTGCCGCCGCCGAAGCATCGGACGCTGAGCCAGGCAGCCCGGTTGAAGAAGCAGCCCCCGCTGCGGAGGCAGCACCTGCCGAGCCTGCACCCGCTCCTGCCGCGGAAGAAGTGGTGGAGGCCGAGCCCGTACCGCCGACACCGCGCAGTCCCGAGGACCAGCAACGCATTGAGGATTCCAACACAGCTATTGGCGAGGCCATGCGCGAACTTGAGGGCCAGGCCAGTGGTCTGGACAGCGCCCCGGCCAGCATGCTCGATTCGACGCCGACGGTCGCCCCCGCTACCTCGGTGGACAGTGCTCCCCTTCCCAAGCCCAAGACCTATAACGGCGACCCCTTGCAGCGTCCGGTGAACCTTGACTTCCGCGAGATGGAGTTGAGCAACGTGGTGGCGCTGCTTGCGCACATGGCGGGAATCAACGTGGTGGCAGGCACCGACGTGACCGGCACCGTGACCGCCAATCTGCAAGGCGTGCCGCTCAAGCAGGCCATGGACACGGCCCTCCGCCTGAACGGACTGGGCCTCGTTGAAGAAGAAGGCATCTACTACATCGTTCCCTACCAGGAGGCGATCCAGAAGCAGCGCCGCACCGAGATGATTACGCTGCAGAATGCCAAGGCGGTGGAGCTCGAAGGCGTGCTGAAGTCGCTGGTGGCGGGTATGCCGGAAGAAAAGTCCATCAACATCACGGCGAACGAGACGGCTAACATTCTTATCGTGAGCGGTCCGGAGAAGCGACTCGACGATCTGCTCCGCGTGGCGAACAGCCTGGACGTGGCCGAGCCCGTTTTGCCAACCGTGACCGAACCCATCAAGATCAATTACAGCACCCCGGGCGACATGCTTCCGACGATTGAAAAGATGCTCACCAAGGACGTGGGCCAGGCGGCGGCGGACGAGCGCTCGCGGCACCTTATCGTTACGGATCAGCCCGTGGTGGTTGAGCAGATTCGTCAGTTGATCACCAGCCTGGACCTGCCTGTTAAGGAAGTGATGATCGACAGTATGGTCGTGGACGTGACGCTGGAAGACGACGCCGAGACCGGCGTGGACTGGATCATCAACAGCGTTCGCCGCCAAAGCCGCCGGGATGCGGCCTTGGGCACAGGCGAAAACGTAGGCGACCTTCAGGCGCTTGGCCTGACGACCGACCTGCCCAGCACGGTGGCGGGCGGCCTATTGAACTTCGCAGTGTTGAGCAACCGCATCGACTGGCGTGGTCTCATCCAGGCCGAGATTCGCAACCTCAATGGCAAGCTGGTCTCCAACCCGGTGGTCTTCACGGTGGAGAACAAGCCGGCGAAGATCGAGATCGTGCGCGACATTCCCTACGTGGAAGTGCGTGAGACGGACGCGGGCGGTTCGCAGACCAACACCGAGTTCAAGCAGATTGGTACGATCCTCGAAGTCACCCCGCGGGTGACCCATGACGATCACATCATCGCGGACATCGACGCCAAGGAAAGCGACACGAACGGTGAATTCAACGGCATACCGATTGAAGACCGCCGCTCGATCACGACGACCATGCACGTAAAGAATGGCGAGACCATCTTCATGGGCGGTCTGCGCAAGCGCACCGACAGCACGACGGTCCGCAAGGTGCCTATCCTTGGCGACGTGCCGGTGGTGAACGTGCTCTTCCGCAACAACAGCCAGGTCGAGCGCACCACCGAACTGCTGGTCTTCATGACCTGCCAGGTGCTCGACCCCAAGACCAAGGAGATGACCGGCCACCAGGCGATGATCCATGAGGATGGTAGGAACATGGATGGCTCCGTTAACGCCATGCAGGACATTTGGCGGACGACGGTCGATCCCAAGGGCATGCAAGACCCGATGTACAAGTTCCGCCGCAGCGAGTAATCCCTTGAGCGAAACAAAAGCGCCTGGGTTCCCCTGAACCCGGGCGCTTTTCCTTTGCGAGAGTGTGGCTCGTGCTTAGGGACTGGCGACCCGAGCGCGGAAGGCCAGGTAATCGTCGAACACCCGGCTTGGCGCCTCGGTCTGCGGGTAATGCCCGATCCCTTCGATCAGCCCCCAATCCTGATTGGGGCCAAGGGCGCCAAAGCATTCGGCCATGTGCCTCCCTGAAACAGGGTCCAAGTCCCCGGCGAAAAATCGCAGGGGTACCGGGGGCGTCGTCAGAAGCCCGACCCAACGATCGTAGTTCTCCCTGCGTTCACGCATGTACCGGATAAGCCGATGCATGATCCGATGCCCGTCGTTGTGGCTGATTTGCTCCCACCACGAATGAAGCTCCGCTTCTGTGGGTTGCGTCCCCGGCGCAAAGACCTCCGAAAAACTGCGGCGAAAGCCGCGCTCGCTGATGAGACGGCTGGCGACGGGGCCCAGTGGACTGGCGAGCAGACGCTGCATGAAACGGGGACGGTGCTGTCCGGGAATGATTCCGCCATTCAACATGTAGGCGGACTCAATCCTGGGCGTATCCTTGCCCTCCTTTTGCCGCGCCATCAGTTCCTGCAAGACGGTGTCCCCGTAGTCATGCGCCAGCACGTGAAAGCTGGAGATTCCCATCCGGGACACGAGCTCCTCGTGCAGGTCGGCCTGTTCGAAGAGCGAATACGCGTGGCGTCGGGGCTTGTCGGAGAATCCGAATCCGAGCATGTCGAGCGCAAGGCAACGATACCGTGCGGTCAGCTCGGGCCAGAGGGCGCTCCAGTCCCAACTGCAGGTGGGAAAGCCATGAATCAGAATCAGGACAGGTCCGCTTCCCTCATCATGCAGGAAAATCCGGCGTCCCCGCCAGCTCTCGTAGCGGCCGCTGTCCCGCCAATCGCGTACCGGAATCATGCGTCCTCCCCTGGGTGCTGCTATACTGCCATGCAGCATACACCAAGGTTTCCCTCATGACCATGCCACCAGACGGCGACGCGCGCATTATCCGGGAGTCGCTTCGCTATGAGCGCACGGGCTACTACGCGCTTCGCCTACCA
This sequence comes from Candidatus Hydrogenedentota bacterium, assembly GCA_046047315.1. Lineage (GTDB taxonomy): Bacteria > Hydrogenedentota > Hydrogenedentia > Hydrogenedentales > JAEUWI01 > WGMK01. Next base: position 4,621 of record JBJOID010000135.1, read on the forward strand.
CCGGACGACGTGGCCCCGGAATGCCTGCTCGTGGCCCTGCACGGCTGGGGACAGTCCGCCCGATGGTTTGCGCGCCGCTTCAATCCGCTGGACCGTCTTCCCATAGCCGTGGTTGCCCCGCAGGGCCCACATCAGTTCTACCTCGAGCTTGAGGCGAAAAAGGTGGGCTTCAACTGGCTGACGGCCTATGAGAAGCCAGACAACATCGCAGACGTTAATCGTCTGGTGGACGCCTGCCTTGAGGCCGGAGCTCGCGTGGCGGGGGCAACCGACCTGCCGGTGTATGTGCTGGGGTTCAGCCAGGGCTCGGTGATGGCATGGCGCTATGCGCTGCACGCGGCAGGGCGTGTGGCGGGGGTGATCGCGTGTTGCGCGGACCTCGCGCCCGACGTGGCCGAGGCCTTGCCAGAAATGACCCCTTGGCGCACGCTGTTGGTTTACGGCACGGATGACGGCATCGTGCCGCAAGCGAAGATTGACGAAGCGCAGGCGACCCTGAAGGCGATAGGCTGGGCGCATGACGTGCTTGAATTCGAGGGGGGGCACGACCTGCCGCCCGAACCGGTGGTGGAGATTGGCCGCTGGATGACGGGGAGGCTGCCCGAATGAAGGCTTTGCCGAAGGCGTGCGTGATAGGCGCAGGTTCCTCGGGACTGACTGCCGTGAAGGCATTGAAGGATGCGGGGATTCCATTCGACTGCTTCGAGCTTAGCGATGACGTCGGCGGGGTTTGGTATTACCAGAACCCCACGGGAATGTCGGCCTGCTACAAGCATCTGCACATCAACACCTCCCGGTGCCGCATGGAGCTCGAGGACTATCCGATGCCCAAGTCGTGGCCGAATTTTTGCCGCCATGACTACGTGCACCGTTACTTCCAGGATTACGCCGATCACTTTGGGTTGCGCGAACACATCACTTTCAACACGGGGGTGGAGCGGGCGTGGGTCGATCGCGACGGCGTGTGGCAGGTGCGGCTATCGTCCGGGGAAACGCGCGCTTATGACGCGGTGCTCGTGTGCAATGGCCATCATTGGGATCCCCGCTGGCCCGAGCCGCCTTTCCCGGGACAGTTTAATGGTCGCGTCATGCATTCGCACGACTACCGTCAGCCCGAAGAGTTCGCGGGGCAGCGGGTGGTGGTGCTGGGCATGGGCAACAGCGCCATGGACATCTCCGTGGAATTGTCCTACACGGCCGAGCGTGTATTTCTGGCGCATCGCCGTGGCGCGCACATTGTTCCCAAGATGCTGTTTGGACGGCCAGTGGACCAGTGGCCCGCGAAGGGCATCCCCAATTGGATCAACGAGAAAATCCTCGCCACCATGTTGCGCATACAGCAGGGCCGCATCGAGCAGTATGGGCTCAAGCGACCGGAACATGGCCTGTTGCAGGCGCACCCCACCATCTCCGGCTCCATCCTCGAACGCTTGATCCACGGTGACATCGTGCCGAAGGACAATATCGCAGAATTGACGGGAGACTCGGTGAAGTTCGCCGATGGCAGCGTCGAGCGCGTCGACACGGTGATCTACTGCACCGGCTACAAGGTGAGCTTCCCCTTCTTTGACCCCAATTTCATCAGTGCGCCGGACAACGAATTGCCGCTTTACATGCGCATGTTCAAGCCCGACCTGCCCAGCGTGATGTTCATCGGCCTGTATCAACCGCTCGGCGCCATTTTTCCCCTGGCCGAGCGGCAGAGCCGCATGGCTGCGGCTTACCTGCGCGGGGAATACCTGCCGCCGTCGGCGGCGCGGATGGAGTCCGCCATGCGGGAGGAACAGGAGAAGATGGCGCGCCGCTATGTGAAGTCCAAGCGGCACACCATCCAGGTGGACTTCGACGCCTTTATGGCCGAGCTCGACCGAGAATTGAAGGCGGGCAGAAAACGGGCGAGTGCGTCGGGCGGCGCCCTGCCCGTTTCAGCCAAGGCGGAACGCCTTGTCCCCACCGCCTGAGACGCCGCCTCCGGGCTATGTCCCCTTGTCCGAAAACGGCATGCGGGCATGGGTGCTGGAAACGGAGCGCGACTCCATCGCGGCCGCATTGTTTCGCGCGGTGGGCTGCGTGCCGCTCGAAGCGGCAGCCGGGCGCGGCGACGTCATGCGCTTTCCCGTCGGCCAGGGCGAGGGTGTGCTGCGTCCCTTCCGTCGCGGGGGTATCGCGGGCCGGGTTCTCGCGAATCGATATTTCCTGGACAATCGCCCCCTTCGTGAGTTTCGCGTTCACGCGGAGCTGCTCCTCCGGGGAGCCCCCTGTGCCCCCTTGCTGGGGGTGGCGTGGAAGGCAGAAGGCCCCTGGGTCTCCGGCGCAATCGCCACAGGATTCATCGAGGGCCAATCCCTCGAGTCTCTTCTGGAAGGAGCGGCTGCGGACGAATCGCTTCAACAGGCGCTTTCGGCGGCGGGCCGGGCCGTGCGTGCTCTGCACGATTCGGGGGGGCTCCATGCGGACCTGCACCCCGGCAACATTCTAGTGGCGCAAGAGGGAGCATTCCTGATAGATTTTGATCGCGCGCGCCTCTTCCCGGCGCTCAGCCCCGCGCAACGCGCTTCCAACCTGTTGCGTCTTCGCCGTGCCTTAGTGAAGCGCGGCCATGACCCACGGCACCTGGCGACGATGCTGGAATCCTATGGCGGCGGGCATGCCTCCACAGCCCTGCAGCGCATGGTGGCAAAAGGCCGGGAACGCTGGACGCGCCGCAAAACGAGGTAGGCCTTTTTTGGATACGTCCGTCGCGAAATCGACCTTCGTGCAGGAACGGCGCGGAAGTAACACGGTGCATCATCACCGGAACGTTTCCGCTGCTGATGTGCTGCATATCCTCGAAGAGCCGGGCGAGGTCCTGAAGCGGTCGCGCAAATCCCTCATTCGCCGCGCGGGTCCGTGCGTCGTGAAGTCGTCGCTGCCGGGACTGATGGGTTTCCTGCGGCTTACTTTTTCCCGCCAGCGTTACCGGCGCGGATGGGTGGCGGCGCAGCACCTTGAAGCCCACGGGGTGGGGATTCCCAAAACCATCGCCTACGTCGAGCGCGGGTTCCTCGGGCTACTCTTTGCGAATCACCTGGTCAGCGAATACCTCGAGGGCCACCGGGATTCGGAGCAGTATCTTGCGCGCTTGATCAACATGGGTGCGGGCAAGGTGAGCGTCGCGGCGTATCTGAACAATCTCGCGGCAGCCATCAATGCGCTAATCGATAGCGGGGCATGCCATCACGACCTGTCGGGAAAGAATATCTACACGCGCGACGGGGAGAATTTCCTGTTCATCGATCTCGACGACGTGAGCGTGGGGGA
>JBJOID010000136.1:0-2633 GCA_046047315.1 Candidatus Hydrogenedentota bacterium
TGACCACCGGCGTTACCGTGCGGCCCTGGGCAGGCATGCTGATGCTGCGCAAGTGCAGCAGCCCGGAGACCTATTTTCAAAGCGCGTTCCGCGTGCAATCCCCCTGGACCACCTGCGATGAAAACGGCGGCGAGATTATCGTGAAGCCGGAATGCTACGTGTTCGACTTCGCCCCGAACCGCGCCTTGCGACAAATAGCGGACTATGGCTCACGCCTCGCCACCGATGACACCACGCCAGAGCAGCGCGTGGGCGAGCTGGTGGGCTTTCTGCCCGTGCTCGCCTACGACGGCAGCGCCATGCGACAGCTGGATGCCGAGGCCATCCTCGACATGGCAACGGCGGGCACAAGCGCCACGCTGCTGGCCAAGCGCTGGGAAAGCGTGCTGCTGGTAAACGTGGACGATGCGACGCTGGGACGGCTGATGAAGGACGAGGCGGCAATGAAGGCCCTGATGAGCATCGAAGGATTCCGCAATCTCAACGCGGAACTGGAGACCATCATCAACCGCTCGGAGCAGATTAAGGATACAAAGAAGAAGGCAGGCGAGGGCGAGGAATTAACGCTCAAGGAGAAGAAGGAATTGACGGAGGCGGAGAAAGAGCGAAAGAGCCTGCGTAAACAAGTGCAGGAAAAGCTCATCAAATTCGCCGCACGCGTGCCCGTGTTCATGTATCTGACCGACTACCGCGAGCGCTGCTTGAAGGATGTGATCACCAAGATCGAGCCGCGCCTCTTCCAGAAGGTGACAGGCCTGACAACGGCGGATTTTGAGCGACTGGTGAGCTTGGGCGTGTTCAACAGCGCGCTGATGAATGACGCCGTTTGGAAATTTCGCCGCTACGAAGATGCCAGCCTGCGCTACATGGGCGTTGAAAGGCACCGTCCGCTGGAGTTGGGTCTGTGGGACACGGAACTGACCGAAGACGATTTCCAGGAAACCTTCGAGGGAATTCGCCCAAGCGCCTAATTGAACTTCGTGTAGAAGCGAACCCGTGGTGTCGCATTCCGCCGACCAGAACGGCGACGGGTAAATCATCCTCTCCGCACTCGGGCGCCTGATTCAGTTCTACAACGCGGGCGGTTACGCCGAGTGCGTGAACGGTGAGGACGGCTATTGCCTGGCGAAGTGATCGCCTGACGGCCGCCCCGGGCGGACCACGATTCCTCGACAAAAGAAGCGCCCTCCCCGGGTATCCGGGGAGGGCGCTTGGCTTGGTGAGGATTTGGGCGTGGCTTAGAAGCCGTTCATTGCGCGGTTGAAGCGGCCAAAGAGGCGGGCGCTGTCTGCCGTCACGGGGAAGCGGGTTCCCGGGTAGCGGATGTACTCGACGTGGCCGTCCAGATAGAGCACGTTGGCGCCGCCGGGCACGTGGGCGAAGTCCGCCACCAGCACGCTGATGTGATCCCAGATGATGGGCACGGTGCTCTGTGCTTCGGACGAGGCGGCGGGGTTGTTGATGTCGGTGATGAGGTAGCGCTCAATGCCCTCGCGCAGACGGTAGAAGGTGTCGCCGCCGCCCGCCTGCGTGCCCGCGTGCGTGGCGCTCACGGTGAAGTCCTCATAGCTGGCGCGGCCCAGCGTGGCCACGTTTTCCAGCGCCAGCTCGCCCCAGGGGGTGTTCGCATACTGCGACTCGGCAATGCGGCCGTTCACGTCGCTGCCTTCCACACCCAGAAAGGCCGTGCCGATGATGTTCACGTCGTCCATGATCATCCAGCCGATGTAGTCGTAGGGCTCCTTGGAAATTTCGTGCGGCTGAATCACGCCGTCGCTATTGCCCTTTTCCTCGTCGTAGCGGGCCAGCGCATCCACCTCACGCCACGAGGGGCACCACAGCACGTTCCAGTCGGAGAGGTATTCCGGATACACGGAGTAGCCGTCAAAGATGGCGTCGTCGCTCAGGTCCTGCGCCGGGTCGCCCGTGCTCGAACGCACAAACTGGCCGGGGGTCGTCTCGACGTACTTGAAGGTCTCGCGCGGCGGATAGCGCTCCCCGCGCGACTCGTTCGCGTACATCTTCATCACCAGGCCCAGCTGCTTCAGGTTGTTCTGGCAGCTGGCGCGCCGGGCCGCCTCGCGCGCGCGCGCCAGGGCCGGCAGCAGAATCGCCGCCAGGATGCCGATGATGGCGATCACCACCAGCAGTTCAATGAGGGTAAAGCCGTGCTTCTTCATGGTTCAGTCCTTTGGAGGCTCCCCCGCCTCCGGTCGATGGGAACTGTTGGCAACCATTCGTTTGATCAAACGAACTGTTGCATATGCTTTACAAACTGAGGTTCAGTATATCAAACAAGCGTATACAATTCAAGAAAAATGTAGAGAGCCCCTCAATGCATGGAGACCTTCGGAACAATGCCGGGGTGGTGCGTTGCAATCACCGGGTGCGCTGCTCTAGCGTGGAGCGCATGAGCAGACCTCCCGCGATTGAAACGGCCCTGGCCGGGCAGCTCCTGTCAAGGCGCGGCTTCCTGTCCAGCGCCTACACGGGGTTGGCGGCCGTGGGCCTTACCGGGCTGCTGTCGCGCGAGGCGGCGGCTTCGGTCGGCGCGGGGTTGTCGCGCCTCGCACCGCATCATGCGCCCAGGGCGCGGCGCGTGCTCCAAATCTTTTGCCCCGGCGCGGCATCGC
>JBJOID010000137.1:0-4294 GCA_046047315.1 Candidatus Hydrogenedentota bacterium
ATCTCCGCATAGTCCTTCTTGAACTCGCGGAAAAGAATCATCTTGCCGATATCCGCCAGCAGGCCCGTGATGAACTCCTCGCCCTGAAGGCCGAGGTTGAGCTGGCTGGTGAGCTTCTTGGCGAGGGCCGCGATGACCAGCGAATTGTTCCAGACTTCCTGCACGACCGTCGAAGGCACGCCATCGTTCTTCATGGAATCAAAAACGGAAATGCCCAGCACGATGTTGCGCACTTCGCGCACCCCAAGAATCACGAGCGCCAGCTTGATGGTGCCCACGAACTGCTTCATGCCGTAGTAGGAGGAGTTGCCGATCTTGAGAATTTTCGCCGCCATGGCGGGGTCCTTCTCAATCAGGCGGCTCACGTCCGACATTTCGACGTCGGGATCGCTCGTGGCCTGAAGCACATCCGCCACCGTGCCTGGCATCGCCGGCAATTCCCCTATCGAATCCAATACCCGCTCAATCGCTTCCGCTTGCGACATCGTATTTCGATTACCTTGAATGCTAGCGGCCTACCGGCAAAGCAGCACCGGACACCCCGCATGATTGATGACCTCGGTCGTCGTGCTTCCCACCAGAAGCTCGCGCACCCGCGAGTGGCCGTAGGCTCCCATCACCAAGAGCCCCACTCCTGCCTCGTGCGCATATTCTACAATTTCACGCGCGGCAACGCCACCTCGTTTTTCGAGTTTCGCGGGAATTCCATGATCCGCCAAATAAGATTCTGCATCTTGTATGACCGAGGCCGATTCTCCATCGCCTACCACAATTAGTTCAAGTCTGGCTCCCGTGTCATGGGCCAGATCGACGCCTGCCTTGAGGGCATGGCGGGCGTGCTGGCTGCCATCGAAGGCGACGAGGATGCCGTCGGTGACGGGCTTGGCGGCTGCTGTCACCACCACCGGCAAGGTGGCGCGCCGAACCACGGCCTCAGCGGTGCTCCCCATCAATCCTTCCAGCCAGTCGCTATGCTCTCCGCCCCGGCCCAGCACCAGCAGGTCGGCAAGCTCGGCCTGTTCAAGCACGGTATGGTGCACCACGCCCGTCTTGAGCACGGTGTCGCAAGCCACCCCGGCGGCGGCGCATTCGGATGCGAAGGACTCGAGCACCTTCTTGCCGCGCTCCTCGAGGATGGTGGCAATCGTCATCTGGTAATTCACCATCGGCGCCGTGCCCATCGTGGCGCTAAGGTCGCGCAGAAAGGGTCCTTCCAGCAGCTTCAGGTCCACCACATAGATGCCGGTAAGGGCCGCCTGCAACGAGCGGCCCAAGTCTATGGCGTACTGGATGGCGGCTTGTGCCGCGTCGCTTCCATCGGTTGCCACCAGGATTCGCTTGATCATGACGCATGCACCCCATCTGAGTGGGCCATGGCCCGCTCTCCAAATCGCCGCAACAGCGCCAGCCCGGCGGACTGGCTCTTCTCCGGGTGGAACTGGCAGGCAAAGACGTTGCCCCGCCCCACGATGGCGGGGAAGGGACGGCCATATTCGCACTCCGCAAGCACCACTTCGGGCTCGCTGGGATCGGCATAGTAGCTATGCACAAAATAGAAATAGGGCGACTCGCCCGGTTCCAACAGGGGACACTCCCGTCCCTCGGGCACGTAAACCTGATTCCACCCCATGTGGGGAACCTTGAGGGCGCCGCCCGGCGTGGATTCGAAGCGGCGCACCCAGCCCTTGAATATTCCGAGGCCACCCTCGAAGTGGCCTTCCTCGCTGCCCTCGAACATGAGCTGGAAGCCGACACAGATCCCCAGGAAGGGCTTGCCGGACGCCGCCGCCTCGCGCACGGGGGCAACGAGCCCGCGCTCCTCGAGGCCGCGGTAGCAGTCGCCATAAGCACCCACCCCCGGCAATACCACGGCGTCAGCCTCGGCAATGCGGCTGGCGCTGTCGGTAAGCACCGCATCAAAGCCAAGGTGCTCGAAAGCCTTGGCCGCGCTGTGCAGGTTGCCGAGGCCATAGTCAACGATGGCAATCATGTTTCGAGCATGCCCTTCGTGGAGGGCACTCCAGAAACGCGGGGGTCTTTCTCAACGGCCATGCGCAGGGCGCGCGCTGTCGCCTTGAACAAGCCCTCGATGACATGGTGCGTATTGCCGCCATAACGGGCGGAGACATGCAGGGTGATGCGGGCGTTCATCGCGAAGGCACGCATGAATTCCTCGGCGAGTTCCGCGTCGAAGTCTCCCACACGGGGCGTAGGCATGGCGGCATTGAACACCAGGAAGGGACGTCCGCTGATGTCCACGGCGGCCTCGGCGAGGGTTTCATCCATGGGCACAAGGGCCTGGCCGTAGCGGCGTATCCCGGCGGGTTCGCCGAGGGCCGACAGAAAGGCTTTGCCCAGACAAATGCCCACGTCTTCCACGGTGTGGTGAGCGTCGATGTGGAGATCTCCCTTGGCTTCCACCTCGAGATCAAACAGGCCATGCCGGGCGATCTGTTCGAGCATATGATCGAAAAAGCCCACACCGGTGGCGATCTTGGCCTTGCCCGTGCCATCGAGGTTGATCGACAGGGAAATCTTCGTTTCCTTGGTGTTTCGCTTAATCTGCGCCGTGCGCATCGTGTCGCCTTTCGTCGTTGCCGCGCCCGCCATGATCAACGCCCCATGCCGAGGCGTTCCGCGAGGAAGGGCGGCAGCCCGGCCTCGTTGATGCGGCGGGCCGCCTTCTCAACGGGATAAGGAACCCGGACCTGTTCGAAGACGCGCTGCACTGTGTCGACGATACCAAAGGCCGCGCGGGGATCGCCGTCACGCGGCTGCCCCACGGCGCCGGGATTGATAAAGAATCCCTTGCCCCGGCCCAGCTCGAAGCGAGCGTCGTCGTCCACGGTGTAGACACCGTCCTCCGCAAAGATAGCGGGATTATGCGTATGTCCGACCAGGCAGACGTCCGTGTTCTGCTCTTCCAGGTAATACAGGTGCGGAAGGACATCCTCCCAACTAAAGAGATAAGTGTTGTGGTTTTTGGGCGCGCCGTGCACCGCGACGAAGTCGCCGAAGTTCAGCGCGTCGGGCAGGGTGCGCAACCACTCGAGGTGATCGGGGTCGGTGTGTTCGCGGGTCCAAAGGGCCGCCTCGAGCGCCACCGGGTTGAATCCCCATGGCTCCTCGATGTGGCAGGCCACCGCGTCGTGGTTGCCGAGGATGGTTGGAATGTTGCGCTCGCGGATGATCTCGCAGCATTCATTCGGGGCGGCGTTGTAGCCGATGACATCACCGAGGTGAACAATCCGGTCCACGCCCATCTCGTCGATGACCTTGAGGACAGCCTCGAACGCATCGATGTTGGCGTGGGTGTCAGAGATGATGGCGTAGCGCAAACAGACTCTCCCCGGATACCTACGGCGAACTCCGGCATGCGCTACCTCGCCCGCGCTGGAATCCGCTGAATTCCGGATATTCTGGAGGAGTGGTCGCCCGGAATCAAATATAGAAATCAGCCAAATACACTCAGCGGCTCAGGAGGCCCGCGTCGAGCACATATTGCGATCCCGTGGCGTAGCGGCTGCGGGGGCTGGCCAGAAAGAGGACCGCCTCGGCCACATCCTCGGCTTCGATCCAGGGCACGGGCAACAGGTTACCCGCCGAGCGTTCGGCGATCTCCTGGGGCGTCGCCCCCTCCATGGCGGCGAGGCCGTCGTTCATGGGGGTGTTGACTCCGGTCGGATGGATGCTCAGGACACGGATGCCGTGGGGCGCGAGCTCTATGGCCCAGGACTTGGTGAGCCCCACCATCCCCCACTTCGAAGCGGCGTAGTGCGAGAGCCGGTTCATGCCGCGCAAGCCCGCGATGGAGGAATTGTTGATAATGACGCCGGAACGCTGCGCGACCATAAGCGGAATCACCCGGCGCGCCACCAGCCACGCCCCCTTGAGGTTGATGTCCAGCATGGCATCCCATTCGGCCTCGGTCATCTCCTGCACCGGGGCATAGGCGCAAATGCCCGCGTTGTTGAAAAGCACATCGATGCGTCCCAAATGTTCCCGCGTGGCCTCGACCGCCGCGGTGATGGAAGCGTCGTCGCGCACGTCGCCACTGAAGATGAGACAGCGCCGCCCCAGGGCCTCCACTTCGCGCTGGAGGGACTCCAGTTCGGCGGAGTTCCCGAAGGTGTAAGTTGGATATTCCAGCTGACGCGCCACGTCGAAGGCGGCCACGTGCGCCCCGGCGCGGGCAAGGGCCAGCGCGGTGGCACGGCCCTGCCCATGCGCCGCTCCCGTGATGAAGGCAACCTGTCCCTCGAATTCCTGGCTCATGTGTCAACTCCAAACTTTT
>JBJOID010000138.1:0-2779 GCA_046047315.1 Candidatus Hydrogenedentota bacterium
TGGACAAGTACTACACCTACACCTTCGCCAGCTCGCCCGACCTCAGCAGCTTTGTTTCCAATGCCCTGCTGCAGTGGCTGCTCTGGCCATTCCGCGTGCTGCTCGAAGTCCTCTTTGGCTCTCCTTTCAATGTCATCCAGAACATCGAGGTTGACGACAGTTTCTGAACCTTGTTCGACAAGGTATTCACGGCGCCCGCCCTGCACGGCGGGCGCTGTTTCTTTGCCTTTGCCTTGCGGATAGCCTTATTGACAGTATTTTCCAATATTGCTGGATTTGATTTGTCGGGTGAAGGATGGTAAAGTCTCGCAGGTCTTGACAGGCGAAAGCGGGCGTGCTATGCCCAAACGACGGCGATCCTTGCAGGAGATCGCCGTAAGCTGTTTAGCTTGAACAGGTTGAGACTTATTGGCAACAGGCGCAGATTCTTAGGGTGGCACCGCATACTTGGCTCGATACGCGCGTGAAATTGTACGGGAAGTGATAGCCGCCAACGACATCGTTGACGTCATTGGCGCTTACCTTGCCCTCAAGCCGGACGGCTCTCGGCGCTTCAAAGCGTTGAGCCCGTTCAAGAATGAGCGCACCCCTTCGTTTAAGGTCAGTCAGGATCGCCAGACCTACCACTGTTTCAGCACCGACCAAGGCGGCGATGTCATTAGTTTCCTGATGGCGGTGGAGGGGCTGACCTTCAACGAGGCCTTGCAGAAACTGGCGGATCGTGCCGGCATCCGCTTGCCCGCCGCCAGCGCAGCCGATGACGCCGCGGAGGGAATCCGTCGGCAGTTGCTGGCGTTTAACGAGTTTGCGCAGGCGCAGTTCAAGCGTAACCTGGCAGAGCCGATGCGTGGTGCGGCCGCGCGCAAGTATGTTGAATCCCGTGGACTGCGGCCGGAGACCATCAGCCGTTTTGGGCTGGGCTTCGCGCCGGATGGCATGTCCAACCTGCTTGACGCGGCCAAGGCCAAGGGCCACGCCGACACGCTGCTCGAGGCGACTGGCCTCTTCAAACGCAGCGAGCGCGGCGGGCTCTACGACTTCTTCCGCAACCGCCTGATCATCCCCATCCGGGATGTGTCGGGGAACGTGGTGGCTTTTGGCGGGCGCGACCTGAGCGGGGACAGCCCGGCGAAGTACATCAATTCGCCCGAGACCAGACTCTATAAAAAGAGCCGGGTGCTCTATGGACTGCACGAAGCCCGCGACGCCATCCGCAAGGCGGGCCAGGCCGTGCTTGTCGAGGGATACTTCGACCTGATGCGCTGCTTCGATGCGGGCATCGAGAATGTGGTGGCCAGCTGCGGCACGGCGCTCACCGAGGAGCAGGCCGCCCTGATTCGCCGCTATGCGCCCGAGGTGGTGGTGATGTACGACGGCGACGCCGCCGGGGTGCGGGCCGCCCTGAAGGGCACGAAGGTGCTGGTGGCGGCGGGGCTGAGCGTGCGCGCGGCAACCCTGCCCGGCGGTCAGGACCCCGACGACTATATTCGCGAGCAGGGGCCGGAGCCTTTCCGGGCTGTGCTCCGGGAAGCGCCAGACTTTGTCGACTTTTATGCGGCCTCCAGCAGCGAGCGCCTGCAAGGCATTGAAGGTCGCACGGCGGTGGCCCATGAATTGTTCGACATCGTGCGCGGTATCACCGATGAGATACGCGCCGACGGCTATTTGAAACAGATTGGCAAGGTACTCGGTCTCAGCGAGTGGGCATGCCGCAAGGAATATGAGAAGTCCGAGCGGCCCATTACCCGGCCTGCCCCGGCGGAAGAGATGGCGGTTCGTGCCCCGCTGGTGCGCGATGACGTGGATTTTATCGCCGCGCTGTTGGAGAGCGCGGACCTGCTTCGCGAGGTTGAGCGCGCGCTGGACGAGGTGCCAGTTCCGGAAGGGCCGCTCTCGACGGTGTTGGATGCGCTTTTCAGCACCGAGAGCGCCCTCGTCGCAAGTGACTTCGAGGACGAGGATGCACGCCGTTTATGGTCGGCGGCGGCCTCGGCGGAAGGCCTGGCAGAAGATGCCGCGCGCCAGTTGGTGAGCAAGCGTGTGGCACGGATACGCCGTGAATCGCTTGAGGTCGAACATGCCCGGATGCAGGAAGAGATACGCAATGCCGAACGCGAGAACCCCGCCGCGCTCGCCATGCTGTTGAACGAGCTCATGCGCATCGCGCGCAGTATTGAACAGTCGGACCCGGTATAGGCGCCGCGGCTAGGCCGCGTTGAGATACGTTTGATTCACGCAGGGACAACGGAAACCAGAGGTACAACATGGCAGTGAAAAAGCAACACGACAAGGCCAAGGCCGGCGAAGTGCTTGAGAAGGTGAAGGAGTCGGGCAAGCTGCATATCGACGACCTCTCCAAGATTCTCCCCGAGGACGCCACCGCCGAGGAAATCGACGAGGTCATGATGACCCTGAGTGACACCGACGTCGAGGTGGTGGACGAATTCAAGATCGACACGCAGAAGAAGGAGGTGGAGGAGAAGAAGGCCGAGACGGCCCGCAAGGCGGAACTTCGGAAGGAGGCGGCGCATAGCCGCCTCGAGCGCGCCGACGACCCCGTGCGCATGTACCTACGCGAGATGGGTCGGGTGCCGCTGTTGACGAAGGACCAGGAGGTGGCCATCGCCAAGCGGATTGAGGAAGCCGAGAACGAGCTGACCAACCTGCTGCTGGGGACGCCCTACACCCTGAAGGAAATCCAGATGATTGCGGCGCGCCTGCTGGCGGGCCGCCTCAGCTTCGCCCTCATCACCGCCGAGGAAGACATCCCTGCGCAGCA
>JBJOID010000139.1:0-17702 GCA_046047315.1 Candidatus Hydrogenedentota bacterium
CGCGCGATGGACAGCCCGATCCCCGCGCCCTCGAAGCGGCGGGTCTTCGAACTGTCCACCTGAAAGAACTTGGCGAAGACCTGGTCGTGGTACGCGGGATCAATACCAATGCCGTTGTCGCTGACGTAAATGCTTACCTCGCCCGAATCCGAGCGCGCCGCCCCTACCGTGATCCCCCCGCCCTGCCCGGTGAACTTGACGGCGTTGTGCAGCAGGATGGCCAGCACCTGCTGAAGGCGGCGGCGGTCGCCCCACGCGAAGCCGACCGGCTCGGGCAGGGAAATGGAGATGCCTATGGACTTCTCCGCGGCACCCGGCAAGGCGCTGGCAGCCGCCTCATTCAGCAAATCTTCGATATCGAAGAGCGTCAGACTCAGGTCGAGTCCGCGAATCTCCATGCGGCTGAACTCGATGATCTCGTTGATGAGCGAGCCGAGGCGATCGAGGTTGCGTTTCATCACGCCGGTCACGCGGGCCTGCTCGGGACTCAACTCGCCAAGGGTTCCGGCGGCCAGCATCTCGACATACCCGTTGACCGTGCTCAGAGGCGTGCGGAGCTCGTGGCTGACGTTGGACAGGAAGCTGTCCTTGGCGCGGTCATGAAGGCGGAGTTCTTCGTTGAGCTGTTCCAGTTCCTCCGCACGCTCCCGCAACTGCTCCTCCATGGCTTTGAGTTCCGAGATGTCGGTGACCACCAAAGAAAAGCGGGGACCTCCGGGCGAAACGTCGCGCATGCGGCTGACCGCTACGATGGCGAATACAGGCTTCCCCCCCCGGCTAATGAATTGGAATTCCTGTCGGGTGGGCTCGCCGCCAGGTTTGGGATCACGCGCCAGCATGTTCAACAAGCGGATACGGCCGGAGGTGTCGAGGAACTCAGACAACTCATGGTTGAGAATGTCCTCGGCGCCACAGCCCAGAATCTGCATCATGCGCTCGTTGACGAAGCGTATCCGGTTGTCCTCCCCGATGGTGACAAAACCCTCGCTCATGGTAATGATGAGTTGGCGCAGGCGCTCTTCGGATTCCACGAGTCTCTGCGTCTGCTCCTCGACCAAATGCTCGAGGCTGGTGGCGTAACGCTCCACACGCTTTCGCAACTGGTGCTGCTCGGTGTCGTCACGGAAGGTGGCCAACGTCGCGGTCATCCTCCCGTTGCTGTCGAGAATTGGCTTGCCATGCACCACGAAGTGGCGGTTCTCGCCCTTCACACTTAGCATGATCGTGTACTCGGAGGACTCTCCGCGCTTGCGCTTCTCGAGGTTGCTCAACACCGGGGTCAACGCGAAGCGGCGTGCCAGCTCCGCGTTCTTCTTCCCGATAATATCCTCCTCGCGCTGGTTCGTCATTTCGAGAAAACGATCATTCACGAGGATGACGTATCCCTCGGCGTCGCTCAGGATGATGCCCTCGCTCATGTGCTCCGCGAGATGGCGGAAGCGCTCGCCCACTTCCTGGATGTCCTCGCTGGTACGGCCGACCGTGAACAGGATCGCGAAGAGGCCCAGCATCAGGCTGACGATACCCAGCACGCGGGTGAGCATGTCCCCTTCGAGCCAGCGATCGAGATCGAGCACGAGGTCGCTGCCGAAGCCCGACACACTAAGCGACGCACCGAATATCAGCATGAACAGGCCGCCGCCCAGGAAGAATCGCTCCACCCGGCGCGTGCGGTAGCGGGCAAGCACATTACCGCCGGCAAAGAGAGGCACCGATACCGACAGCATCAACACGATGATGCGGACGTACAGGTCGGTCAACTGCATCGACAGCGTGATGCCGCCAAGTCCCATGATGATGGGAATCAGGTAAAGGAATAGGCGGTCGCGGGAATAACTCCGGCGGAATATGCGCCGGTGCGCGTTCAGCTCCTCGGGTTCGGGGGCGCTCATTTTCGAGTGTGGCCCGCACTGGAAGCTTCGACGCGCTCAATGGCCTCGGAGGCAAGCGCGTCACAGCGCTCGTTGTAGTGGTTTCCCGCGTGGCCGCGCACCCAGCTCCAGTGGATATCGTGCCGGGCGGTCATCCGGTCCAGTTCCTGCCAGAGGTCCTGATTCTTGACCGCGCCCCCCCCGGCCGCCTTCCACCCATTCTTCCGCCATTTGGCCATCCAACTCGTGATGCCGTTCTTGACGTATTGCGAGTCGGTGTGTAGCCGCACCCGGCAGGGCTTCTTGAGCGCCCGCAGCGACTCGATCGCCGCCATCAGTTCCATGCGGTTGTTGGTGGTGTCCGGCTCGCCGCCACTCAGTTCCTTCACCCGGCCCGCCGATAGGAGAACAGCGGCCCACCCCCCGGCGCCCGGATTGGGGCGGCAACCACCATCCGTGTAAATGTCCACCGACGGCTTCTCGTTGGCATCTGGAGCGATCATCCTTGCGCCCCCGCCAGCTTTTCCAAATAGGCGATCAATTTCTCGTGCCGGTATTTTCGCGCTATGTCAAGCGGTGTCTCTCCGCTCGCGTTCGGCGTGTCCACCGCCATGCCGCGCTGACGGAATAATTGAATGGAGCCGCCCATACCAAACACCGCCGCCGTGTGGATGGGCTGATCGCCAAAGCTGTCCCGCTTTGTCGCGTCCGCGCCATGGTCCAGCAGCCAGGCCGCTTCGTCCCGCCGTCCCTGCATGGCCGCCACGTGCAATGGCGTCAAGCCGGTCTTATCGGCGGCATTGATATCCGCCCCCGACTCGACGAGCAGCGCCATGGCCTCGAGCCGTTTATTGCTCACCGCGTGATGGAGCGGCGTCTTGTCGAGAATGTCCCGGGAGTTCACGCTTTCGGGATTGCGCGCTATCGCGTCTCGCATTGCCTCAATATCACCGCGCGCGGCGAGATCGTGCAGGCTTTGGCCACAGCCAGCGAGTGACAGCAAAAGCAGGCTGGCCATCGTCCAGCCCAGCATGCGTGAAGAGAGGTTCACTCGACCGCCTCGCCCAGCCATGTGCCGCCGGCCTCTATGTTCTCGGGGGTAAAGTAACGCGAAGGCACGACGACCTTCCGCGGAATCTCTTCGCCGGAGAGGGCCTTGAGGGCCAGCTCGATGGCTTCCTTGCCCCCGGTCGGATACTCGAAGCAGACGTCGAGCACCCCTTGGCGGACATACTGCTGCCCTTCGTGGGGAAGCCCGTCAATGCCCACAAAGAGGATATCTTCCTCGCGCCCGGCGGCCTTGGCCGCCAGCCATGCGCCATGCGCGGCGGGATCGTTGTGCGCGTAAACCAAGTCGACCACGGGAAAGCGCGACAGGGCGGATTCCATTTCCTTGCGGGCGTTGGGCTCCAGCCACTGCATGTCGGCTTCGAAGATGACTTCTATTTCGGAACCACCAATCCCATCACGGAAACCCTGATTGCGGTCCTGACCCGGGGTACTCGTCATCAGACCCTTCAACTCGACCACGCGCCCCTTGCCTTCGAGACGTTGCTTGATCCATTCCCCCGCCGCCTTGCCAATCAGCCGGTTGTCCGCGCCGATGAAGCAGGTGAAATCGTTCCCCATCACCGCCCTGTCCAGCACGATGACCGGAATGCCCGCCTTGTAAACCTTCGCGATGGGCGGGGTCAGCGCCGCCGCTTCCTTGGGACTGACCAGCAGGAGATCAACGCCCTGCGACGCGAACTCCTCGATCTGCGAGCGCTGCTTCAACGTGTCATTCTGCGCATCGCGAAAGACCACTTTAAGGCTCGGCTGGGACGCGGCGGCCTTCTCGATGTCGGCGTTCATTTGAACGCGCCAGGGTTCGCCCAGATTGCATTGGCTCATCCCGACAATCCACGGATTCTCGGGAGTTCCCTTGGGGGCCGCATGCGCCGCATGCGCCAAAAACACCGCAGCCATGGTGAGGACGAAGGTGCGTATCAGCGAGACCATCGCGATTTCCCCTGTTGCAGAATGACGGCGCCCGCCACGATGGCGCCGGTCAGCATAAGTCGGCTCGACTCGCCCACCGCGTTGATGCTGAGAATCTTTTCAAGATAGCCGATTGTCAGAACGCCGAGCAACGTGAGCGGGATCCCGCCAGCCCCGCCCGACAGGCTGGTTCCACCAAGAACCACCATCGCAATCGCGGTCAATTCGTAGGCAGCCCCGGTCTCCGGATCACCTTGATATTCTTGTGCTGCCTGGCAAATGCCTGCCACGGCGGCGAGCAATCCGGACAAGCCATAGGCCATGACCCGGGTGCGATTCACGGGAATGCCGGACAGGCGGGCGGCCTCGGGGTTGCCGCCGATGGCGTAGAGGTGGCGTCCGGCGCGTAGCCGCGTGAGCAGCAGCCCGGTAAGCAGGGCGCAGCCTAGAAAGATCAACGTCACGGCGGCCACGGTGCCACCGAAATATTTCGCATCCAACACTTCGAAAACCGGGGGGAGCTCGAGGTAGGCAAAGGAGCCATCTTCCTGGCGGGCGCTCTGGGAAATTTTCTCCCCGCCGGACAACCACTTGGCAAGGCCCCGCGCGAAAACCATCATGGCGAGCGTGGCAATGAAGGGTTGCATGCGGAACCCCGCAACCAATCCGCCAGAAACCGCGCCGCAGGCGAGTCCAGCCGCCAGGGTGAACGGAATGGCCAAGCCCGCATGCCAGCCCCAGTGGATGCTGGTCAGGGAGAACAGCACCGCGGAAAGACCCAGCACGCTGCCCACCGACAGGTCGATCCCGCCGCTCACAATCACGAGGGTCATGCCGCAAGCAAGGATCCCGAACACGGAAACCTGACGCAGGAGGGCCGTGTGCGTGGACAACTTGTAGAAGGTGCCATCGGCGTGGAACCAAAGGCCCACAGCGATCACCACCGCCAGCGCGAGCAGGGCGCGCACCAGGGGTCGATCGAGCCAGTCGCGCAAGAGGGCCGTCCTATTCCGCCGGACCGATGCGCCAGACTTCCTCATGCACGAGGGGGCTGGCGGCGTCGACCCGGGCGGATGGACTCTCCGTCACGAGGCCATAGGTGCGCGTGGCGGGATGATTAAGCGCGTGGATATTGCGGCCGCTAAGGTAGGCGGTGGATGCGCCGAACTGAACGCACTCCAGGGAGGCGCGCAATCCTTCACGCTCAAGGCTCAGCGTTGGTGAGAGCACTGAAGCAAGCGCGGCCAGGGTGCCCGGCTCACCCGCGTTGAGCAAGGTGCCATCCCAGGCGCCAACCTGCACAGGCTCGCCCGGGGCGCTCAGGGGATATAGCGCCGGGGGCGCCACATTGGAAGCCAATGCCCGGGTTCCGGGCCAAACGCGCACGGCACACCGGAGCGCAACTGGCGCCGAAGGTGTGGCCGACTGGGAACTCAGCGTGCCCCGCACGCGCAAGGCTGGGGAATCGTCCTCCAGCAGCAGTTCCAGCTTGAGCTGCAGTCCAGTGCCGGAGTCCACGGGAGAAACGAGCACTAGAGCGTTGTCCGTGTGGCGCAGCACCTCGGCGGGACCGCGCCGCAAGGACGGATTCTCGACACCCACGACCTCCCAGCTGATCCCCCCCGCATCAAGCGGCGTTTGCCCGCGCCGATCCAGCCGCGAGACATAGAGTGGCTCGACGAGGTTGGGCCCATCAGACGGACCGACAAAGCGCAAGGCCATGACCGCGGGGTCCGCTTCGACCCGCATCACCCCATTATCGAGTGATAGCACGCCGCCGACGGCCCCGAGCAACATGGTCATCGCCAACCACATGGATCAGGATTCCACGTCGTGGCAGTAAGCCCGCCTCAATCCTCGTCGTCCCCGTCATCATCGGGATCGAGCGAATCGAGACGCTCGACGAAGGAAAAGATGAGGGCAAAGAGTTCCTCAAGGAAACCAAGAATCACGTCGAATATCGCGTTGAGTCCCATGGCGAAACCTCCATGCTTGGGGCCACCCGGCATTCTAGCCGAGAACGGCGATGATGTCACTCTTTCGATTGCACACGTTGTGTGCGAACAATCCAAAGTATCCGGTAGTAGGTCAGCCGTCCACGCAGGTTGCGAAGTATCCACTGAATAAGGTCGCCTGCGAAATTCATGGATACGGGAAAATGTCGGCCATCCGCGGTGAAGCATTGCAGAGAGCGTGCGCCAGAGAGCGCGGCAAGCACGCGCAGCCGGGGACTGTGGAACATGATGAAGAGCGCGTCGAGCTGGGCCTCACGCAGGTCGCGCGTGATCGCGAACAAGGCGCCGGGCGAACGGGTGGTCGCGGGAAGCACACGCACCTCGGTGGCGAAGCCCTCCAAGGTTTCCGGCGGATAGCCCGGAGGCACGAAGGCCAGTATCTCGCTCTCCGGGTGCTGCTTCCTGAGCGCGGACAGCATGCGCAGGAAATGCGGTCCCTTGCTATATAACGCGCCAATCGTGCGGTATTCGCTCAATGCGTTAGCTCCTCCAGCAGCGGCAGATAGTGCCGCTCGATCACAACCCCCCAATCATACGCTTCGCGCGCGACGCGGCGCCCCTCCGCCCCCATGCGCGCGCGCAGCGCCGGATCGTCCAGCAGCATGGCCAGGCACCCGGTCAATTCACCGGCGTCGCCGGGCGTGCAGAGCAAGCCCGTCTCCCCGTCGCGCACGATGTCCAACAGGCCGCCGGAACGGCTGGCCACCACGGGCCGCCCTGCCGCCATCGCCTCCACGGCCGCGAGACCGAAAGGCTCCTGCCAGATGCTCGGCACCACGACGATGCCTGCCTCTTCGTAAAGCCCCATCACGGCATCGTGATCACGCCATCCAGCACACCGCAGCCATGGCGTCTGTATCTCATGGTCGTAATGGGTCACCTTCATTTGGAAGTCCTGACGCGCTCGCCAAAGCCGCTCCCCCGCTTCCTTAAGGACTGAGAGTCCCTTGAGCGGATCGTCGGCGCGGCCGGACATCAGGATGGTGACCACGGGCTCATCATGCGGTGGCCGTGCGCCGTCGAAACGATGAACGCCGACGCCCCCCGGGAGCACGCGCACATCGGGATGAAACGCGAGCAGCTCCTCGCGAAGGGACGAGTTGGAGACCACGACGCCGCGGCAAGTACGGAGGGAAGCAAGCGTCCGGGCGTGATGGCCCGGCTCGTAGGCCCGTGCCGCGAGGTAGTCCGCCGTCCAGGCCCGGTGGTTCTGCGCCGCAATGAAGGGACGCTGGGAGACCGTCGCGCAATCGCGGCAGGCGTCGGGGTGGCGCAGGTAGTCGAGCGCGCATGGAGCGTGGTCCTTGAAGCGGCGCGGATCACGGGCGCAGGTCAACTCGTGGGCATAGTACCGGGAGACCACGGCATGCCCCTCAAGCCCCTCAAGCAGGTACGGCTTCATCGAGAAGGCATGGGAGGCGATGACGAGATTGGGCTGGAAGGCGTCCACCTGTTTGCGAAAGCGCTTCTTTACCGCGTCCGGGGTATAGGCTCCTGCTTCGAAGGAGACCGCTTCGCAGGGAAAGGGCAGGGCCGCTTCATCCACAACGCCACGGTCGTCCGCACCCTCGATGCGCGCGTAAAACAATTTGGCCTCGATGCCCGCCTGGCAGAGCCCCTGCACAACGTGGAAGAGGTCCACGTCCGCCCCGCCATTCGGCGGCCACGAGAACAGCATGTCGGCAAAGGCCACGCGCACGCGTCAGTCCCCCAGGCTTTCAAGGAGCGGAACATAATGCCGTTCGACCACAACCCGCCAGTCGAAGTGTTCCTCGACGCGTTGGCGCGCCGCGGCGGCCATGCGCTGCGCAAGGGCCTCATCGTCCAGCAGCGACGCGATTGCGGCGGCGAGGGCGGCCGCGTCTCCGGGCGGCACGCGCATGCCGGAGACCCCCGGCTCGATGGTGTCGCGCAGGCCGCCGACATCGGACACCACGACGGGCTTCCCGCAGGCCATCGCTTCGAGCGCCACCATGCCGAAGGGTTCGTTCCAAACACTCGGCACCACGCAGAAGGCCGCATCATGGTAACGCCGGGCAAGGGCCTCCTGATTGCACCAGGGAAGCCATTTGAGCCAGGCTTCGGCTTCCCCCTCCCCGGGGGCTGTGATGTGTATTTCGAAATCGTTTCTCGTTTCGGCGAGCCTGCGGCCCGCCTCGATGAGCGTGCCCACCCCCTTTACCGGATCTTCGCCACGCCCGGCCATCAGGATAACCTTCCTCGGCCGTGGCGGCGGTGGCTGGGACACAACGCTGAAGCGGCGGATATCCACACCCCCCGGCACAACGCGCACTTCCCGGGCGAAGGGCCGCAGCAGGCCAGCCATCTCCTCGTTGTAGACAATCAAGGCATTGGCAAGCCCAAGGCTGGCCTTAGTCCGCTGCCAATAGGAAGGCTGGTACGCCTCGGCCGCGAGGTATTCCTCCGTCCACGCCAGGCCCGCGCCGGAAGCGATGGCGCCTCGCTGATGCTCAAGCCCGCAAGCGCGGCAAACATCCGGGGTGTTCAGAAAGTCCTGAGCACAGGGCGCTCCCGCACGGTAACGGAGCATGTCCTTCTGGCAGATAAGCTCATTCGCGTAAAGGCGCGCGAGGAGCGGTAAATCGCGGAAGCATTCGAGCAGGTAAGGCTTGAGAAAAAAGCTGTCTCCGACATGCACCACGTCCGGGCGCCATTCCGTGACCGTCTCACGGAAGGCGTCGACGACCGCCTTCCAGCCGCGCAAGCCCTGTGGAAACTCAAGATGCCGGGCGGGGAATGGCAGGGAATCGGGGTCGAAGTCGCCCCGTTCCCAAGTGCGGCCCGAGCGCGCCCCGAACAGCATCACCTCGTGGCCCCGCTCCCGCAATCCCGTGGCGACATGAAACACGTCCACGTCGGCCCCGCCATGGGGCGGCCACGAGAACATCAGGTCCACGAAAGCGACGCGCATGGGCGGTCCTCAGGAGAAAGCCGCCAACCCGGTGGCGTCGTGTCCAAGGATGAGCGTGTGAATGTCGTGCGTGCCTTCGTAGGTATAGACAGTCTCGAGGTTGGTCATGTGCCGAAAGATTGGGTACTCGTCCGTGATGCCCGCGCCACCAAGCATCTCGCGCGCCGTGCGGGCACAGCGCAACGCCATGGCCACGTTGTTGCGCTTGGCCAAGCTGATGCGCTGGGGAGTGGCCTCGCCGCGATCACGCAGGCGCGCCAGCTGCAACGCCAACGTTTGGGCCAGCGTGATGTCCGTCATCATCTGGGCCAGCTTTTCCTGCACCAGCTGGAACCCGGCCAGCGGCTTGCCGAACTGCTCGCGCGCCACCACATAGTCCAGTGCGCATTGATAGCAGTCCTGCGCGGCGCCGATCACCCCCCAGGAAATTCCGAAGCGGGCCTCGTTGAGACAGGCAAGCGCCGCGCGCAAGCCCTTCGCGCCGGGCAATCGATTCTCAGCCGGGATGCGGCAGTCCTCGAACCAAAGCTCGCTAGTCCGGGACAGTGTGAGGGACTGCTTGCCCGCGATGTCCTCGGCGCGGAATCCAGATGGACTGCCCTCCACAAGGTAACCGCCCACGTAGCCCTGTTCATCCTTGGCCCAGACCACCCGGACGTCGGCAATGCTGCCGTTTCCGATCCACCGCTTGTTCCCGTTCAATACATAATGCCCGCCATCAAGGACCGCCACGGTCTCCATGCCGCCGGGGTCGGAGCCGTGACGCCGCTCGGTGAGGGCGAAGGAGGCAAGCGCGCGGCCAGACCGCAGTTCCGGCAGCCACCGTCGCTTCTGCTCCTCGCTGCCGTGCTTGTGGATGGCTCCCATCGCAAGCGAACCCTGCACCGAGGCCATGGAGCGCAGCCCGGAGTCCACGCGTTCCAGCTCCTGCATGACAAGGCCATAGGCGCTGCTGCCAAGACCGGGGCAACCA
The DNA here is from genome assembly GCA_046047315.1 of Candidatus Hydrogenedentota bacterium. Lineage (GTDB taxonomy): Bacteria > Hydrogenedentota > Hydrogenedentia > Hydrogenedentales > JAEUWI01 > WGMK01. The sequence goes on from JBJOID010000139.1 coordinate 9,772, forward strand.
TACCCCGAAAGATGCGGCCCGAAGACCCCTTGCTCCCCGAGCGCCTCCTTCATCGACTCGAAAAGATAGTCCCCCTGACGAAGGGCCCGCGTAATCTCCGGCTGCACCTCGGCACGGAGGAACGCGCGTATGCGGTCCCGCAGGGCAAGGTCCTCCGGGGCCAACTCATCCTCGACGTGGTAGTAATCCAGCGGCTGCATGCGGCAAAATGCTCCTTCAGTTACGGCGGGTGACGACCGCTTCACAGTAGCGAAAAGGACCCCGATCATGAAAGCACCCCAGTTCACCCGCCGAAGCTTCCTGGCCGGGACCGCGCTGACAGCCGCCGCTTCCGTGACCATGGGCGCCCGTAGTGAGCGCTTTCAGGTGGCCCGGGCCGTATCGGCGAATGCGGGCGCACCGGTGTCCCAATTGAGCGTTCCAGACATCTCCCGTATCCGCGCCCTGCAATTGACCGATCTGCACTTCTTCTGTCCGCCGCTCGAGCTGGAGCGGGACAAGACGACCATCGAGCACCTGCCGAGGCTGGTGGAACTGGCCAAGCCCGACCTGCTTCTGGTGACCGGCGACCTCTGGCACGACAATCCCGGCGGCCGGGGAAGCGAGTACATGGAGTTCGCCCTGGAAAAGCTAACTGCGCTCGGGGTGCCGTGGGCCTTCGTCTGGGGCAACCACGACCAGCTGCGCGACTACGCCGCAGGGCACGACGCCATGACCTCGGCAAAGCACGCGCTCTATGCGGGCGGGGCCACCGGCGGAAACTACCGGGTCGAAGTGAGCGGCAAGGACGGGGAGGCGCGTTTCGAGTTTGTGTGCGTAAACACCGCGCAGGACGGTTGCGACGAGCACACCATCGCCTACCTCGACGGGCTGGCGAAGGAGCGGGCGGACGCCCGGCGCTTGCCCGCCATGGGCGTAATGCATATCCCCGTAAAGCAATACTTCGACGCATGGCGCGACGGCGAGCCATCCGGCATTCGCCTCGAGGGAGTGAGTCACCAGATGGAACGCGGCGACGCCCTGCCGGTCTGGAAGCAGGCCTGCGACCTGCGCGCCTGCATTGCCGGTCACGACCACGTGAACAATTACCATGCCATGGCCGAGGGCGTCTCGCTCTACTATGGCCAGGCCACCGGCAGCGCCGGATACGGCGGTGACACCCTACCCAAGGGAGCCCGCCTTTACACCATTAATGCGGAAACGGGCAATGTCGCGTCGGAAATATACTTTCCAGACGGCAGTGTTTGGACTCCGGAGCCGGGATGGCGAACCGAGGACATCCTCGACATCCCGTGGAACACCGAAAAAAAGCAGCGCGCCATGGAAGAGGGGGCGCAAACCGTGCCGTCTCAGGCGTAACCAACCAAGGAGCTCAACCATGAACATTCGACATCTACTCGCGGCAGGCGTGGCGTTGGCCTGTTGTCTCGCCCCCTTTGCCGTGAAGACCGGGGAGGCTGCGGAAGTGAAGGGACCCTTGGACTTTACGGTGAAGGACATTGACGGCAATGACGTTGCCCTGTCCAAGTACCAGGGCGATGTGGTGATGATTGTTAACGTTGCATCGAAGTGCGGCCTGACGCCCCAATACGAAGCCCTCCAGGCCCTCTACACCAAGTACTCCGGACAAGGCTTTACCGTCCTTGGTTTCCCGGCGAACAACTTCATGCGCCAGGAGCCCGGCACCAACGAAGAGATCAAGTTCTTCTGCACCAGCAAGTACAACGTCACATTCCCCATGTTCTCGAAGATTTCCGTGAAGGGTGATGAAAAGGCCCCCCTGTACGAATTCCTGACTGAAGAGGAGAGCAACGGCGAGTTTGCCGGGGATATCAACTGGAATTTTGAGAAGTTTCTTGTGGGACGCGATGGGAAAGTGATTGCCCGCTTTTCCCCCAAGACCGCGCCCGATTCGGAGGATGTGACCGCCGCGATTGAAAAAGCGCTGGCCCAGCCCAAGCCGGAGGCGGAAGCCACAGCGGCCTCTTGATAGCAACTGAGAAAAAGAATCGCGGCGGAAGCCTTGACTGCTCCCGCCGCGAATTCTTTTTTAGGCTCTTGTTGGATCAGCCGCCCAGCAGCTGCAGCGCCGTCTGCGGGATGATGTTCGCCTGCGCCAACACCGAAGTTCCCGCGCTCACCAGAATCTGGTTGCGGGTGAAGATAGACGTTTCGCGGGCGATGTCCGCGTCCCGGATCTGGCTCTCGGAATAGGTTGCGCTTTCTTCCTGTATCGCCAGCGTATTGATGGTGAACTCAAGGCGATTCTGCGTGGCGCCGAGGTTGCCACGAATCAGGTTAAGGCTGCGCAGCGCCACGTCCACCGTGCTGATGGCGGAAACCGCACCAGCCACGGTCGAGATACTTACCGTGTTGACGCCGAGGTCGTTTGTCTTCGCGCCCGTCACGTTGAGCACAAGCGTCTGTCCGGGCTGGAAGCCGGCCTGAAGCGTAATCGTTTGCGCCACGCTGAGCACGCGAAGTCCGTTGTACTCGGTGTCCAGCGCGATGTCGTCCACCTGTTGCAGCAGTTGCAGCACTTCCGCATTCAGGGCCACGCGGTTATCCGTGCTGTTGGTGCCGTTGGCGGATTGCACCGCCAGCTCGCGTATGCGCTGCAGGGCATTGGAGGTTTCCTGCAAGGCGCCTTCCGCCGTCTGTACCAGGCTGATGCCGTCCTGCGAGTTGCGCTGCGATACGGCAAGGCCGCGCACCTGCGAACGGAATCCCTCGGCGATGGCCAACCCCGCGGCGTCGTCGGCGGCGCGATTGATGCGAAGTCCGCTCGACAGGCGTTCGAGGCTCTTGTTCAGCGCAACGGTGTTGTTGCGCAGGGAACGCGTCGTGTTTAGCGCGGCGACGTTCGTGTTGATCCGAAGACCCATGACCTGACTCCTCCGTGATTGTCGCGCCTCTGCGTCCTTGCATCGGCGGGGCCGGTGTCTTTGCTGCCGGCTTCGCAGTTTCTATCGGATGTTTCCCTGGAAACTTGAGCGGCCCCGAAAATAAAAAAGCGCGGCACGCCCCGGATTCGGGCGCGCCGCGCGGGAATTTCTCGCGTGCTATTTCTTCAACTGCGCTGCGATGCCAGCCACATGCTTGCCCTGAAAGCGCGCCTGCGCCAGCTCCTTCTCGCTCGGCTGACGCGAGCCGTCGGCCCCGGCAATGGTCCCTGCGCCATAAGGACTGCCGCCCTTCACTTCACTGATGTCAGTCAATTCAGGACAGGCATAGGGCAGACCGGAGATGATCATGCCATGGTGCAACAGCGTGGGGATGAAGGTCATGATGGTGGTCTCATTGCCGCCGCCAGTTCCCGTGCTCGTGAACACGCTGCCGAGCTTACCCACCAGCGCACCCTTCACCCAAAGCCCGCCCGTCTGATCGAGGAAGTTGCGCATCTGCGCGGCCATGTTGCCGAAACGGGTCGGCGTGCCGAACAGTATCGCGTCATACTCGGCCAACTCGGCGGGCGAGGCCACGGGGGCCGCCTGGTCCAGCTTGGCGCCGCTTCGCTTGGCCACGTCTTCCGGCATCGTCTCGGGCACCCGCTTCACCGTCACCTCGACGCCCTCGACGCTGGCCGCGCCTTCTGCCACGGCCTGCGCCATGGTTTCAATATGCCCATACATCGAGTAGTAAAGCACTAATACCTTGGCCATGTTCTCACTCCCAGTTCTGGATTGAAGTTTATCGGTAAACCACGCGTCGTCACATGGCACTGCTCATTCTATTCACCCGCCGCCATGAATCGTGTTACCTGCTCCTCAGCCCAAAAGCGCGCCTGATCCGAACCCTCCCCGTACACGAATCCCAGATGCCCGCCCTCTTCCGGGAAGAGCCCATGCAGCCAAGGCGAGGCGGCGGTCTCCGCCAGCGGTAGGGTATCCGCCGGGTTGAAGGGATCGTCCGCCGCCGAGATAAGCAGGGTGGGAACGCGGATGCAGGGCAGGAACTGGCGGCACCCGACCCGCCGCCAGTAATCGTCCGCATCCAAGAATCCGTGCAGCCGTGCCGTCACATGCGTGTCGAAATCCCAGAAGTGCCTGCAAGAGCGCACCTGTTCAATATCGAGCGAGCCTGGATACTGCAACTCCTTCGCCAGCGCCTTTGGCACGAGGGAATTCAGGAAGGCCTTCATGTAGAGCCCGCCGAGCTGGCGGTGGATATTGGCCGCGCCGATGCTGGGGTCGAAAGGGGCCGACACCGCCGCTGCCCTGCGAAGGTTCGTAGGTACGCGATCCCCCTGCTCCCCCAGCCACTTCACCACCACGTTACCCCCAAGGGAAAACCCCGCGAGGCAAAGCCCCGCCGGGGCCACCCGCGCGGCAAGGCGCCGGGTCACGAAATCGATGTCTTCCGTCTCACCCATGTGATAGAGCCGCGGCGCCCGGTTCAGCTCGGTGCCGCAGCTCCGGAACTCCATCACCGCCACGTTCAAGCCCGCCCCCGAAAGAGCGTGCTGAAAACCCCGAAGATAGGGCGTGTCCACGTTGTCTTCGAGTCCGTGCAACAACAGCACCCAGTCGCCGCCCGGGTTCCTTTCATGAAAGTACAGATCGAGGAAGTCCGCATCGGGCGTTATCCAGCGCTCATGCCGCATCGGAACCGCGGGCAATACGCGATGCATGGCGTTGAACGAGGATTGCCGGTGCTTGCTTCGCAGCCAGTCCGGCGCACGGAAGGGATGGGCGTCGAGCTGCTCGGCGAGCGTGCTATCAAAACGGGAGGATTGCTGCATAATCGGTATTACCCAACGGTGCGGATGCCCCTGTATAGCACAAAGAGAAATGGCGCATCCCGTAAAGATTTGCTAACATGGGGACCGCGTCGCTGCTTGATCTCGACGCATTCCCAGCCTCAATCAAAGGAGTATGTCTCATGTCCGAGCGATCTGTGACCTTGAAAGGAAACCCGCTTGCCCTCGAGGGGCCGGAACTCAAGGTGGGCGATGCCGCCCCGAACGCGACCCTCCGCAAGGACCTGGTGTCGGACCTGCAGTTGTCCGAACTGGCGGGGCAGGTGTGCATCTACAGCGTGGTGCCCTCCCTTGACACGCCCGTCTGCGCGCTTCAGACCAAGCGATTCAATGAGGAGGCCGCGAAGATGGAGAACGTGAAGTTTGTCACCATCAGCGCCGACCTCCCCGTGGCGCAGTCGCGCTTCTGCGGCGCGGAGTCCATCGACCCCGCGCGTATCACCTGCCTCAGCGACCACAAGGATGTGGACTTTGGCAAGAAATACGGCACCCTTATCCCGGCGCTGCGCATCGATTGCCGTGCCCTGTTCGTCGTGGACAAGAGCGGCGTTCTGAAGTACGTGGAATACGTGCCAGAGATCGCTGACCACCCGAACTACGAGGCCGCCCTCGCCTGCGCGGCCAGCCTCTAGCCAACCGGCCCAAGTCACACTGTGCCGCCCCGGGGTTCATCTCTCCGGGGCGGTTTCTTTTGGTAACCCGACCGGACAGGTTTACCGTTGCCTCTTCCGCGAGTATACTCGCGCTTTCGCGGCCGGACTCGACCAGGGCGGGCCGTCGTGTTAATCGATGAAATGGGGACTATAGGCATGTCGAGGGAAAGCAGCAAAGCAGGAAACATAACGGGCATGCTCCTCGTGGGGCTGGCGATGATTGCCTTCCTCCATACGCTGCTTGCCACGGCCTGGCTTTGCGACGACGCCCACATTTCCTATCGCGTCGCGGACAATCTGGTGAATGGCTATGGACCTCGCTGGAACGTGGCGGAACGGGTGCAGGCCTACACCCACCCCCTGTGGCTGGCAGTCAACACGCTGGCCTTTGCCGTTACTCGCGAGGGCTACCTGACATGGATGGCGGTGTCCATCATCACCTCGGTCATTGCGGTGGGCTTGCTCGCATTCGGGGTGGCGCGGAATTGGGGAGGCGCAGTGCTGGGTCTGGTGATCCTGCTGTTCTCGCGGGCCTTTATCGACTATTGCGGTTCTGGCTTGGAGAATCCCCTCACTTATCTCCTCATGGCGCTGTTTCTTCTCGTTTTCTTTCGCACCCAATGGGGCCCTCTCACACTGTTCCTGCTGTCTTTCCTCGCGGCGCTGGCCGCTCTCAACCGGATGGACACCCTGCTCTTCTATCTGCCCGCGTTGGCCTACGCCTGGCTGAGCATGCGCAGCCTCCGGGCCACGGCCGCGGCCCTGCTCGGCCTCTTGCCTTTCGTGGCTTGGGAGATATTCTCGATCATTTACTACGGCTTTCCCTTTCCCAACACCGCCTACGCCAAGCTTGGCACCGGCATCTCTGAAAACGAGCTCTTCGAACAGGGACTGAACTACTTCCAATTCACCTGGGATCGCGACCCCTCGACCGCCGTTTTCATGCTGATTGGCATAGTCGCCGGATTTTTCCTCAAGGACCGCCGCTACGCCATGCTCTCGCTGGGCGCCGTGCTCTATCTTGCTTATGTGGCGAAAATCGGTGGCGACTTCATGGGAGGGCGCTTCTTTGGCGCACCGCTCTTTGTGGCGGTGGCCCTGATCATGCGCCTGAACCTTCCCGTCTTTAGCCCACGCGTTTGGATCGTCGCCATCATCGCGGGGGTGTTCAGCCTGTCCCAGCCCTTCTCCCCGCCGGTGACCGGCACGGATATTGGAAAGAGCGTACGTGCATATGTAAACGAAGACGGGGAGACCATCTCCGACTTTAAGGATGGAACTGGCGTGGGCGATGAGCGCCGTTTCTACTATCCGTGGACTGGCCTACTGATTGGCGCCCCGGCCGCGCCGGCATGGACGGCCAGCCTGCCAGCCGCACTGCGCTTTCCCGCCGAAACCTTCACTCGCTCCGCCCTGGCCTTCATCCAGGGCCCAGCGAAGGAAATGCCCGACGCGCGCTACGCAGACGAGGGCCGACGCTACCGTGCCACGGGCGAGCAAGGTCCGAAGGTGCATGGCAGCATCGGATTCCGGGGGTTCCTCGGAGGACCGACGGTTTACATCGTCGACTATTACGCGTTGGCGGATCCCTTGCTGGCGCGCATTCCCGCCAAGTACGACACGGACTGGCGCATCGGGCATTTCTACCGGGAGCAGCCCGCCGGGTACGTGGCCTCGACCACGGGTGAGAACCAGATTGCGGACCCCGGATTGCGCGAGTACTACGAACATTTGCGGCTGATCACCCGTGGACCGCTCTTCGCAGCCGACCGCTGGAAGACCATCGTGAACATGAACCTTGGCAAGTATGACCATCTGGTTCCCTGGGATACCCTCCGCTTTTCGAACATGCGCCGATTTACCTATGAGGAGGTCAACAAGCCGGTGACCCCCGGCACCCCCTGGGATGCGCCGGGGACCATGCCCTTATTGAAGAGCGGCATCCATGTCTCGCTCGGGCAGATGGTGCACAACTCCTCCGTCGAATTCGGCTTCGACAACATCGATCGGTATCGCATCCTCTATCTTCGCGGAGAGCAAGTGATTGGGCAGCGCTCGATCAAGGTGCCCCCGGTGCGCGGCGGGGGGATTAATGTCATCGAAGTACCCACCCCACTTGAGGGAGTCCGCCGGGGCTATGACGCCATACGTATCTTCCCCGAGGTCGAGTTTGGCCGTAAGGAAGACAAGTACAGCTTCTCGCATCTTCGGCTGCGGTAGGCATGCCCCGCATTAAGGCGGAGACTGACGGCATGAACCTTGAATTGCGTGGAGAACGATGCCTGCTTCGGCTCTGGCGCGAATGCGACTTGGATTCGCTCGTACGCCACGCCAACAATCCGGCGGTCGCGCGCGGTCTCTACGACATTTTCCCGAATCCCTACACCCGCGCCGATGGCGAACGCTGGATATCGGAAAGCCTTGCGGGGAGCGCGGACCCGCTGCGGCTGGCCATCGAAGCGGGTGGAGAAGCCTGCGGCGGAATCGGATTGCGCGTTCCTGTGGGCTTCAATCAGGAC
>JBJOID010000140.1:0-16970 GCA_046047315.1 Candidatus Hydrogenedentota bacterium
GTTTCATGATGGACGCATGGCGTGGTGTGCATTCCGGCGTGCTTACGCCGCTGATGTTTCTTGAGCGCAGCGCGCGCGTGCATCCCGGCAAGTTGGCTGTGGTGTATGGGGAGACGCGACGCAGCTATCGGGAACTTGCGGAGCGTGTCAACCGCCTTGCCTCGGCGCTATTGCGGCGAGGGCTTCGCAAAGGCGACCGGGTGGCCTTTGTTTGTCCCAACACGCCGCCCATGCTGGAAGCGCACTTCGGGGTGCTCCTTGCCGGCGGCATCCTCGTCAGCATCAACACCCGCCTCAGCGCCGAGGAGATTCATTACATCCTCGACCACTCCGGCGCGCGGTTTGTGGTGGTGGACACCGAGTTCGGCGCGGTGGTGGGGGAGGCGTTGCAGGGTTGTGACGCGATCGATCTGGTGGTTCACGTGGCGGACGATCCCGCCTATCCCGCGCTCGAAGGGCCGGAGTATGAGGCCTTTCTCGGAGAAGGTTGCGCCGACCCGCTTCCCTGGCGGGTCGACGACGAGTTCGAGCCCATTGCCATCAATTACACCAGCGGCACCACGGGACGTCCCAAGGGGGTCACCTATTGCCATCGGGGCGCCTACCTCAATGCGCTGGGGGGCGTGTTTGAGACGCGCTTCACCATCGACTCCGTGTTCATGTGGGTGGTGCCCATGTTCCACTGCAACGGCTGGTGCTTCACCTGGGGGGTAACCGCTGCGGCGGGCACCCACGTGTGTTCCCGCCGCTGGGAACCCGCCCACGCCTGGCAGCTCATCGAACGCGAGGGCGTCACGCACTTCAACGGGGCTCCCGTCGTGCTCATTTCCCTGGTCAACGAGCCCGCCGCACTTGAACGTTTTCCCCGGCCGCTGACCATCTGCACGGGAGGCGCCCCACCATCACCCACGATCATCGAGCGCATCACCGGGCTGGGCGGTCACCTCATCCACATCTATGGCCTCACCGAGGTGTACGGCCCCTTCACCCTTTGCGCGTGGCAGCCCGGCTGGAAGGAACTGACTCCGCACGAACACGCGGCCCTGCTCGCGCGGCAGGGCGTGGGCTATACCACTGGCGCCGAGGTGCGCGTGGTGGATGAGCACATGAACGACATACCCTGCGATGGCGTCGCGATGGGTGAGGTGGTCATGCGTGGGAACATGGTGATGCTGGGCTACTGGAACGACCCCGAGGCCACCGCCGCAGCTTTCCGGGGTGGATGGTTCCACAGCGGCGACGTTGCCGTGTGGCATCCGGACGGCTACATCGAGCTACGCGACCGAAGCAAGGACGTCATCATCTCCGGCGGGGAGAACATCTCCTCCATCGAGGTGGAGCAGTGCATCTATCGCCACCCGGCCGTGCTGGAATGCGCGGTCATCGGCGTGCCCCACGACAAATGGGGCGAGGCTCCCAAGGCATTCGTCACCCTCAAGACCGGGGCGAACGCCACTGAGGCTGAGATTATCGCCCACTGTCGCGAGCACATCGCCCACTTCAAGGCGCCCTGCGCCGTCACATTCGGCCCGCTCCCCAAAACCAGCACTGGCAAGATCCAGAAGTTCCTGCTACGCGAACAGGAATGGTCCGGACAGGAGAAGCGAATCAAGGGCTGAGCGAAAGTAGCGTTAGCCGTCTAGGGTTCAGACCTGGCTCAACAACCATCGCACGAGCAACCGCACGCCAAACCCGCTTGCATGCTCCGCGGGCAGGTAGGAGAGATGCTTCGCACCCCAGGCTGTTCCCGCGATGTCGAGATGCGCCCAGGCTGGTGTGTCGCCTATGAAGTTCTTAAGGAACGAGGCTGCAGAGATGGCGCCGCCCCAGCGGGGGCCGCAATTCGAAAGGTCGGCATGGGGCGACTTGAGCATTTCCCCGTGCTCGTCCCAAAGCGGCATGGGCCACACGCGCTCGCCGGTCTGCCGGCCCATCTCCGACAACTGGCGGCTCAATTCCTCGCTGTTGGAAAACAGCCCCGCCGCATTGTGCCCCAGCGCCACCACGCAGGCCCCGGTCAGTGTGGCGAGGTCGATCATCACGTCCGGCTTGTACTTGTCCGCCACGTAGGCCATGGCGTCGGCAAGTATCAACCGGCCTTCCGCGTCGGTGTTCACCACCTCGATGGTCTTGCCGTTGTAGGCCTTCACGATATCGCCCGGGCGAAGCGCATTGCCGCTCGGCATGTTCTCCACCGTGGGCACCACGCAGATCACATTGATGGGCAGCCGAAGCTCCACCACCGTCATCATCGCGCAGAGCACCGCCGCCGCGCCGCACATGTCGTACTTCATTTCGTGCATGTCGGCCGAGGGCTTGATGCTGATCCCGCCCGTGTCGAAAGTCACTCCTTTGCCCACGATGGCGATGGTCTTCGCGTCGTTGCTCACCTGGTTGCGCAGGATGATCAGCTTCGACTCCTGCGCGCTTCCCCGACCCACCGCCAACAGGGCATTCATGCCCAGCGTTTCCATCTGGCGCTCCTCGAGGACCGTGCATTCGCAGCCCGAATCCTCTGCGATTCCCCGGGCAAAGTTCGCCAGCGCGTCGGGCGTCATCTCATTGGGGGGCGTGTTCGCCAGGTGTCGCGCGCCATTCGCGCTAAAGCAGCAGAGTGCGGCCAGTTCCAGCGCCTTGTGCAGCGCGTCGGTGTTGACGTCCTCCTTCACCGCCACGGTCAAGGCCTCGACCCGCTGCGGCGCGGCCTTGCCCTCCGGCTTGGACTTGTACACGTCAAAGTCGTATTGCGCCAGGATCACCCCTTCGGTAAAAGGCTCAGCGAGCCTTTCAGGAAAATGCGACAGGTCAAGAACAACGCGTGCAATCCGGTTGGACAGCAGCGTCTTCGCCGCCGCGCCGGCCGCACGGCGCACCGCCTCTGCGTCGCAGTCCGCCTCTTTGCCCAGTCCCCACAGCAATACGGACTTGTAAGGGGCTTCCGGCGTGGGGAGCAGGTGGGTCTGGCCCGCCTTGCCTTCAAAGACCTCCCAATCTGACAGCGCCTGCAGCGTCAACTCATGCTCGGCCCGAAGCAGCGTGGTGTTTATGGGAAAGCCACCCTCGTATACCGGGGCCACAAGGCAGGACAACGACTCGGGGTAATGGACCTCTTCCGGCTTGACCACTTCAATGCGCATGACAGGATTCCTGAGGCTGATGGGTTTCGATAATCGGCCCCCTATGATAGGCGACCGGCGAACGAGCGGCAAGGAAGACGTGCGCAGGTTTCCCCCCGTGGACGGGTCCGTGTTATGCTCCCGCCGCTTGGAGGGATTTCGCCCCATGGATTCCGGTCTTCCGTCTCAATCTGTCGATACCCACTTCACCAAGGGACAGCGCTGCATCCTGCTCATCATGGATGAGCGCTTCCTTGCGACTGTGCTCAGCGTCAAGGATGACCAGCTTCGCGTGAGTTATCCCTCCGCGCATTTCCCCATCGAGGGGATGTACGTCCTGCTGGAATTTCACGACGAGGACGGCTACAGCCTCTATGAATCCGAGGTGCTAGAAACGCCGCGCGACCATGGCGATGGCCTGGTGCTGCGCATGCCTCATGCGAACCGGCGCACCAGCCACCGCCGCACTTGGCGTGTGCCCGCCGACTTGGTGGCTCAGCTCAAGGATCACGTTCACCCCAAGCGGCACGAGGCGCGCGTCACCAACATCAGCGCCGGCGGTATGCAGATAGAAACCGACGCAGACCTCGGTATAGGGCACAATATCGATTTGGACGTGGAACTTCCCGGACGGGGAAAGCATCGTCTGCTGGGCGCGGTTGCTCACGTGATGGTCGCCGAGGACGCACGTAATCGCCATCTCAGCGTGGCGGGGGTGCGCTTTATCAATCCCGAACCCGAGACCTCACGCGCAATCACGGAATACATCTGGAAGCAGGTGCATAAGCTGCATCCCAAGGCGCACCATCCCGCGCTTTAGGTGTGCTTCAGGGGCTTTGCCAGGTTCCCTTGGCGTCCAGCGTCATGCGCAGCCGATGGTGGGGGTACTGCACTTCCACCCATGGCAGGCTCTCGCCGGCGTGGGGGAGGGGTATCGTATAGGAGGCGCTGCCCTGACGGTCGCCCCGGCCATGCCCCGTCAACACGCTTCCGCCGGGTTCCTTGATTAACAGGGGAATGGCGGCCTCGCGGTTAGCCCAGGGACCTTCCACCCGAAACTGCAGGCGCAGCATGCCCAGGGCATAGGAGGCGGCGACGGGAATGCCGGACCATTCCGCTACCGGGCGCGCGCCCACCTGCGCCTTGATGTCTTCCTGGTAGTTGTCCCACTGCGGCGTGCTTTCCGCGCAACGGCGGGCCAGTTCCTGCTCGGGTATGGCCATGCTGCCGCCCCAGGCAAAAAGCGCCAGAATCATGCCCAGCACCAGCACCACCACGCCTGCCGCGAGGAGCGGCAGGCTGAGGGTGGTTTCGCCGCTGGAAGGCGTGGGAGCGGGGGAGTCCATGGTGGCTGCGCGCCCTAAGCGCGTCGTTAGCGGTCGGAGCGGCGGCGGTCCACGAAACAGACGCTGCCCTTGCCCGAGGGCTGAGCCATCTGCCGCACCTGCGCCAGCACCTCGAACATTTTCTTGGCGCTCTTGAACTGCCGGAACTGGGTGTGTGCCACGCCGATCGAAAGCTTCATCAGCTTGCAGCGCACCTCCTGGCCGGACTTGTCCGCCGTGACCAGATAGCCGCGATCAATTTCTTCGGGGGTATAAAGCTCGCGGCTGCGATGATCGAAGGAATCGATCAGCCCATTGGTGAAGCGCTCGAAGTCTTCCAGTTTCAACAGCACCACAAAGTGCTCGCCGCCCATGTGCGAGATGAAGCACTCGTAGATGCCCATGTCGCGGGTGAGCCCCACCAAGAGCTTCGACATGAACTGCAGCGCCTTGGTCTGGCCTTCCGGCCCGCGGCTGGCGATGTAGCTCTTGAAGCCGATCATGTCGATATAAACCGCCGCGATGCGGTTGCCGCGCGCCAGCTGGTGGTTGATTTCGCGCTTGATGGCGTCGGTGCCCGGCAGGTTGGTCACGCGGTTCCGCGTACCCACCGCCGTCAGCAGCGCCCCAAGCGAGGCAATCTTGTCCATCAGCCGCTCAAGGCGAAACGGCTTTACGAGGTAGTCGTCGGCGCCCTGCTCAATGCCGTGCAGGATTTCCGGCTCCTCGCCCAGCGCGGTGAGAATGAGAATCGCGCAGCGGTAGAGCTCCGGGTCCTTGCGGATCTTGCGGCAAATCTGGTAGCCGGTCGCGCCCGGCAGCATGATGTCCAGAATGCAGATATCCGGCTTCACCTTCTTCGCATACTCGAAGGCGCCCTCGCCGGTGTTGATTACAAACGTGGTGTGTCCCTCGGCGTCGAGCTTGGTTTTCACCAATTCCGCCAAATCTACATCATCGTCTACGAGAAGAATCTTTGCCATGAATTGCGCCTGCTAGATGATTTCCGGGCAAAGCGGCGACGCTTTCCCCCTGTTTGAAAGTTGTGCGCCTTAACGTTGTGTTTATACACCACGGTGACGAAATGTTGCAAAAACGTCAATGCACCGGTGCGGCCCATGCCGCAAACATGGTATACTCCGCACCCGGAGACCGGTTCCCCCATGCGTATTGGAAACATCGACATTCACCACCCGATCTGCCTTGCCCCGATGGAGGACGTGTCGGACCTGCCCTTCCGCGTGCTCTGCAAGGAGCAGGGGGCGGATATCGTCTACACGGAATTCACCAACTGCGAGGCGCTGGTGCGCAACGTGAAGGACGCCAAGCGCAAGCTGGAGCTGGCCGAGGCCGAGCGGCCCGTGGCCATCCAGATTTACGGCAGCGCCGAAGAGAGCATGGAGCGCGCCGCCGCCATGGCCGAGGAGGCGGGAGCGGATTTCATCGACATCAACTGTGGCTGTTGGGTAAAAAAGGTGGCCAACCGGGGCGATGGCGCCGGACTGCTCCGCGACCTCTGCAAGTTCAAGGCCGTAGTCGCCTCCGTGCAACGCGGCACCCGCCTGCCCGTCACCGTGAAGACGCGCCTCGGCTGGGACTGGGACAACGTCGTCATCCTCGAAGTGGCCCGCATGCTCGAGGACATGGGGGTGCATGCGCTTACCGTGCATTGCCGCACCCGCAAGCAGGGCTACACCGGCGACGCCGACTGGACCTGGCTGCCCCGCATCAAGGAGGCGGCCAACATTCCGCTCATCGCCAACGGCGACATCACCACCGAGGAACACGTGGAGCACCTGTTTGGCCTCGGCGTGGACGGTGTGATGATTGGGCGCGGCGCCATCCACAGCCCGTGGATCTTCCGCCACATCAAGCACTACCTCGCCACCGGGGAGAAGCTCGGCGATCCCCCCCTCGAGGAGCGCGTCGAGATGTGCCTGCGCCACCTGGCAGACTCCGCCGCCTACCGAGGCGAGCGCAAGGGCGTGTTCTCCTTCCGCCGGCACTACGCCGGATACCTCCGTGGCGAGCACAACATCGCCCACCTGCGCCGCGACCTCATGGCCATCGAGACGGTGGAGGGCGTGCGCGAACGGCTGATGCGCTATCTCGAAGAGTATCAAGCGGCTCCCGCCCTCGCATGACGCCCCGCAGGATCATCCTCGCGCTGGCCACCGCCATCGCTGTCGCCTATCTGGGAATCTGTCTCGTGTTCTACCTCATTCAGGATCGCCTCATTTTTCCCGGCACGAAGGAGATGCGGCGCGACCCCTCGTACTACGGCTGGGACTTCGAGGAGGTCTGGCTTGAGCCCCTGCCCGGCGAAAAGTCCCTCGCCTGGTTTGTGCCCGTGGAGAACGCGCGCGGCGTCTGCCTCTTCTCCCACGGCAACGGCGGCAACATCTCCACCCGCCTCGAATCCATCGGCATCTTCCGCAACCTTGGCCTCTCCGTGCTGGCCTATGACTACGGCGGCTACGGCAAAAGCAGCGGCAAGACCAGCGAGCAGCGCGTCTACGCCGACGTGCGCGCCGCATGGAAGCATCTCACCGAAACGCGCGGCCTGCCGCCGGAAAAAATCCTGCTCTTTGGCCGGTCCATGGGCGGCGCCCCCACCACCCAGCTCGCCACCGAGGTGAAGCCCGCCGCCGTTGTCCTCGAAAGCGCCTACACCTCCCTGCCCGCCGTCGCCCAGGAAGTCGTCCCATTGTTGCCCGCCCGCTTCATCACCAAGTATCGCTTCGACAACCTCTCCAAGATCGGCGCCGTTCAGGTTCCCCTCCTCGTCATCCATTCCCCCGACGACACCCTCGTCCGCTATCACCACGGCCAGCAACTCTATGCTGCCGCCAACGAACCCAAAACCTTCCTCGAAATCCATGGCGACCACAGCGGCGGCTTCGTCCAGTCCATGGACATCTACCTGCCCGCATGGGAAAAGTTCCTCGACGGCGTGTTGCCCAAAGAGTAGCCACTAAGGTGGCCCTACCGAACGGGCGACTAAGTCATGCTCCGATAAAGTAGTCTGCATTCGGCGTCGGCACTAGGGCGCATCAAAGTAGAGGAGGGCACTAATTGAACCTTGGTCAGAAATCTTGCTTACTGGTCTCATGAACCTAATCAACCCGATACCGTTGCCTCTAGGGATGCTGGTTCCACAGCCGAGAGACTTTCGCCATCCGAGTTACGTTCACGGCCAGGAGCACGTATCGCGCGTCATGATTCATGCGTTCCTGCTCTTGCAACTCACGCGGCAACCCCACCTCGCCAGTGCCCTTTGGGCTTCGGTCTATTTGCACGACCTCGCCCGCACCCATGACGGCTTATGCTACCGGCACGGTGCAGATGCGGCGCGCCGTTTCCATGAGTACAGACCCCAGTTCCAACAGGCGGGCCTTCACCCCGACGAGGAGCACGCGGTGCGCACCGCCGTTGCTTGGCACGCCGTGCCTGCCGAGTTGAAGCGTGAACACCGCCACGCTCCACTTGTGCATCTCCTAAAAGATGCCGACGGCCTCGATCGCGTGCGTATCGGGGATCTTGATCCCCGATACCTGCGCTATCGCGAGAGCCATGACCTGCTGGATTTCGCGGAGGTGCTGTTCAACCGAACGCACCGCAGGGCATCTCCCGGTGCCAACTACTTCCCCTGGCTTTGGGAACAGGCGCAGTCCCTTCTTAAGATTGCACTCTGAGTCCATGGACGTGGAGTTTTCCGTTGTCCAGACCGATGGAGTGGCGTGTCTAACTGACCCGAGCGGCTAAGCAGCAGATTACTCGTTACACCCCTCCGGCGGCCCTCCCCGTACCCATTCGCGTAAAGTATTGCGATTCACGAACAACTCGCCACCAGGTCCATTCGTATATGAAAGCAAGCTTCCGCACGGCCAACTCGCAAGACGCCGATGCCCTCGTGCCGCATGTCTATGCCTCCGGCCCTGACACCTTCAACTACGTGTTCACCGCGCCGGCACGCCGGGTGAACGCACAAGGCTTCTTGCGCCGTGCCCTCGCACGGCCCATGGGCGAGTTCGGTTACAGCGTCCACCTCGCCGGCGAGGTGGAGGGGCGCATCATCGCGGCTGGCGCCGGCTTCGACGCAAGGCTCATGAGTAATGCCACGCTGCCCATGCTGCGCTCCATCATCGGGACCTATGG
Organism: Candidatus Hydrogenedentota bacterium; assembly: GCA_046047315.1. Taxonomy (GTDB): domain Bacteria; phylum Hydrogenedentota; class Hydrogenedentia; order Hydrogenedentales; family JAEUWI01; genus WGMK01. Next base: position 8,600 of record JBJOID010000140.1, read on the forward strand.
CCTACTCGATTCAATCGGCGTCATACGCCGCGGCCTCGCCGTCGAGCACCTGCTGCCACCACCCAAGGGCGACGAATGGGCTCTGGTTCACCTCGGCGTGTCCGAAGAACTACGCGGCCACGGCATCGGCGGACAACTCATCGAGGCCCTCCTCCAACGCGGCCGCGCGCGAGGCTGTCGCGTCGCCGTCCTCGACGTCTCCCTAGAAAACCCACGCGCCCAATTCCTCTACGAACGCATGGGATTCAACGTTACCCGCGAAGTCACCGCCAACCTCCGCAACCAACACGGCCACGTCCCCGGCTTCCGACGGATGGAAATGGTTTTGTAGGGAGGGGCTGCTACGAATTAGTAGCTTGAAGATGAGGGGCCGCTCTACTCAGGAAATCTAGAAAAGCATCTTCTTCACGCAAGGGGACCGGCAAGACAGTAATGAGTTCGGGGACATCATCCTTTTTCTGCATCGGTAAGAGGCGCAACCAGTAGCGAGGAATAAAGCAGGCTTCGTCTTTCCGGTATGCCGTGAAATACACAACACCTTCACGACTGCAATTAAAATAAATCGTTGGGGGCTGCGAGTCATGGACGAGCTTCTTCCCGCGTACCACTTGGGCAAAGCCAAGCTTCTTCAACAGGAACTCGTAATCTACTTTAGTCAATTCTCAGCTTTCTATTCCTTTACCCCATACCCGCCTCCGCGAACCTCCTCCTATCTGCACCTCTGCGTTGAATCTTTCTTCCCCGTCACCCCAACGGCAACGCCACCGGCCTGCCCTCCGTCCCCGACCGATCCGCCGCGATGATGATCTCGTGCGTCTTATACGCGTCGGCGATACTGGTGTCGGATTCCTTGTCATTCAAGATGCAATCGACGAGATGGTTGGCCTCGTCCTGGAAGGGATGGTGGGTCACGTCGCCGCTGTCGGGGAGGATGGTGGGCACTTCGACCCAACTGGTCTGGCCGGGATACGCCTTGCGGGAATAGATGCGGTTGTTCTTAATGGTGCCTTCGGTGCCGACGAGGTTGATGTTGAACACGTAGGGCTGGATGCACTCGATGCAGCTGGCCACCTTGCCGAGACGGTCATCGGTGAATTTCAGCACGGTGACGGAGGTGGGGTTGTATTCGTATTCCGCGAAGTCCTTGCCCTTGCCAAAGGTCGCGTACTGGAATACCTCGGCCACTTCGCCCCCCATGAACCAGCGGAGTGCATCGAGCGCATGGCACCCGGCGGATAGCAGCGAGCTGCCTCCGATTTCCTTCTTCACGTTCCAGCCATATTGCCCATACCACGGGCCGATGCCGTGGAAGTAGTCCACCTCACCATAAAACACATTGCCAATGCTCTGCGCCGCCAACTGCGCCTTGATGATTTCGAAGAGCGGATTCCACCGCAGCACAAAGCTGACCACCGACTTCACGCCGCTGTCCGCCGCCGCATCGCGAATGTCGCGCAAGTCCGGCAGGGTGTTGGCCATCGCCTTTTCCAGCATCAGGTGCTTGCCTGCCTTCGCCGCGGCCACCGCCTGGTCGCGGTGCACATGTGGCGGCGTGGCGATGGAGATGATGTCGATGTCGGGGTGATCGAGCAGGTGCTGGAAGTTGTCCGTCGTCTCGCAGTCCAGCCCGCACTCGTCGGCCTTGGCGCGGGCCTTGGCCGGGGTGCGGCCGCAGAGCGCGATCACCTTGGTGTGCGGGTTCCGCTGAAAGGCCCGGATATGTTCCCCCGACACCCACCCCGTGCCCACGATGCCCACGCCCATCTTGTCCATGTCTTGCTCCTTCTGCGATTGCGTGCCGACACCTCACTATACGGTGGAAAAGGCTCGAATGCGAGGAGGGCGCGGAGGTGACGGGCTCAACCCCGGCGCTTCACCAGACGGTTGAGCGCCTTGGCCACGCGTTCGACGGCGCGCTCGGAAAGCTCCTCATACATGGGCAGGGCCATGGCGTGGTGGGGGAGGGCGGCGGCATGGGGGCAGTCGCCAAAGCCGCGCGGGGCGGCCACGTCGTCGGCGATTTCGTCGCCAATGGCGGTGTCGATTCCCCGCCGCAGCAGGGCCAGGCGCGCCGCGCCCGCGTCAATGGGCAATCGCACCACGTAGAAATACCAGGTGGAGCGCGCGTTGTCCGCCACGTGCTGGGGACGGATGGACGGATGCAACAGGGCGTTGTAACATTCGGCCAGCCGGTTGCGCGCGGCAATCCGTTCCTCCAGCGAGGTGGCTTTCTCCAGGCCCAGCTGCGCCTGCGCCGGGGTGTAGGCCGCTGCGCCCGAGGGCACCCGCTGCCGGTTGCGGTAAAGCGCGCTCAAGGGGCCGCGCGTGCGCGGGTCGGCCAACAGGTAGAGCAGTGGCCAGGCCAGGCCGCTGCCCATCAGCAGGCGTTCGGTCTTGAGGGCCTGCACCTTCGCAGTCAGTCCTTCCAAGTCATGGGGCAGTTGGGCGGTCTCGCGCCGCAGGTATTCCACCAGCGCGTCGTCGTTCGTCACCACCGCGCCGCCGCCATAAGTGTTCAGCGGTTTAGTGATCTCGAAACTGAAGAATCCCGCATGCCCGAAGGTGCCCGTCTGCAGGCCGTCGAGCGTGGCGCCCAACGAATGCGCGCAGTCCTCCACCACCTTCACCCCCCGCTCCTCCGCCATGGCCACGATGTCCTGCACCGGGGCGGGCGCGCCAAAGGCATGCAACACGATGACCGCCCTCGTCGACTCGCTCATGCGGGCGCGCACGCTGTCCACGGTCACGTTCATGGTATGCGGATCGATATCGGCGGGAATGGCCCTTGCGCCCAGTCCTTCTACCAGTGGAATCAGCGCCCCCAGCGTGTAGGCCGGCACCACCACTTCGTCGCCCGCGCGCACGCCCAGGTATCGCAGGATGAGCGTCATGCCCTGTCGCCCGGAATTCAGGCAGACGGCGTGCTTCGCCCCGGTGTATGCCGCAAGCACCAGCTCGAACTGGTTCACGGCCTCGGCGGGCTGGGGGGGAGACTTCAGCATGCGCTCCAGCTCTCCCGGCATCACGTGGGGCCATCGGCGTGGAATCAACATGGTGGGGCCTCCATCCGCTCAGACAGGCATTCCGCCACCGCTGCCACGATTTCTTCCACGGTGATGCTCTTCACGCAGAGATTATTGCCACAGGAACTCAGGCGGTAGTTGAAGGCGGTCAGGCAGGGGCTGCAAGCCACAGGGTGGTGCAGCACCCTGTTTCGTGTGCCCAGCGGGCCAAACAGCGTGGGGGTCTCCGGTCCATACAGCGCCACCAGGTGCACGGGGGTCAAGGCCGAAAAATGCGCCGGGCCGCTGTCGTTCGTCACCAGCAGGTCGGCCATGCTCAGAAGCGTCAGCAGGTCGGCCAGGTTCAGGTGGCCCGACAGGGAATGCACCCGGCGGCTATTGGACTGTTCCGCTATCCAGCCGATGTCCTCGTTTTCTGAGGACAGGCCCGTCAACAAGACTGCGCCATCGGGATAACGACGCATCAAGGCTTCTGCCAAAGCAACGTAGTTCTCCTTGGGCCACTTGCGCACGCGCAGCGCGTCGCCGGTGTTCGGGTGAAAGACGAACAAGGGGCGGGGGAGGGGATTGCCAAAGCGCGCCTCGAGCGCGCCGCGTACCTTGACCAGCGAGGCTTCGGGCGGCGTGAAGGTCGGCGGCTGCCGCCGAGGGGCCGGCACTTCCGCCTTGAGCATGGGGGTTTCCCTTGGGTCGCTCGTCAACGCCATCACCAGCACCTCGTAGGCGTCCGCCGTGTGCAGGTAGGGGTTGTAGAGCACCTTGTGCGTCATCAGATCGCCGCGATAGGGACCACCCGCGTTGAATGCATGCAGCCCCACCCGCACCCGGCTGCCGCAGAGGTAGGTCAAGGCCGCCGAACCCCGCGCAAAAAACTCCATATCCACCGTCGCGTCTATGCGCCGCCGCCTCACGCGCGCGATCACGCGCAGGGTATCGGTGAATACCTGCCAGGGGTTGTTGCTTCGAATCGAGAAGATGTTGCCCGAGGGCAACAGGTTGAGCATGTCAAGGATGTGCGCGTTCTGATCAAACGTAACAAAGAACACGTTCTCCCGGCCGACCAGGTCGATGGCCCGCATGATGGCCGGGCAGGCCACCACCAGCGCGCCCTGTTCCTCCAGCTTGATGAAGAGAATCCTCGCCGGCGCGTCGGGCTTCTTCCGTCGTGGAATCAGGCGTGCAACGCGGTCCGCCTGCGTCAGCAACCAGCAGACGGGCCGCCCCACCCAATGATCGATCAATCGCATCGAGCGCGCTTGCAAGGCTAACGGTTCTCCGTCCGTACGTGGCCATGCTGCCGTCGGCCGAGATAGTACCGCAGCGCATGGAAGCTCGCCGCCGGATAGCGCAGGAATGTGCGCACGCTCAGGCGCAGGCTCAACTCCGCGTTCGTGGTGTCCCAGCATGCGACGTCGCAACCACGCACCAGTTGCCGGTGCTGCTGGAACTCGTCGCTCATCCACAGCTCGTGCAGCGGGCGTTGCCGCACGTTCGCCATTCCGGCCTTGTCAAAGCAGGCCGAAAGGTTTCCCTGCGCGTCGATGGTCGTTATCGCGTACCCGGCGTAACAATAGAAGTTGGATGCCGGTGGACGATAGTGGTTGGTAATTCCCTTGAAGAAAGGCTCCGAGGTGCTCTCCAACTGCGTTCGCGCAAGGCGCGTTCGAACCTCACCGATGACGTCATCAAGATGTCCAAGGTCGGACTCATCGAAGACCATGTCCTCGTAGTCGGTGAGTGGCTTGTCCTTGTGCTGCAGGTTGGAGTGAATGGGTGCGAACTTGATTTGGTCCACCCCCTCCTGTGCGGCCCACGGGACCATGTCGGGCAGGGTGTCCAGATTGTGACGGTTAATCACGCAGTTGACACCGATGCGCACCCCGGGCGCGCCCTGCCGCAGGCGGCGGATGCCTTCCAGCGTGCGGGCGAACATGCCCTTGCCGCGAATCAAATCGTGCGTTTCCGGATCGGTGCTTTCGAGTGACACCGAAACCGTCTCGATACCCAACGCCTCAATTTGCGCCACGTTCTTGTCGTTGAGCAGCAGGCCATTGGTGTTCAGGTGAACCGCCATGCCCTTGGCACGAATGTGGGCAATGAGGTCGAAGAGGTCCTTCCGCAGCAGCGCCTCGCCTCCCGTGATGGAGACAATGCGGGTGCGCAGCTTTGCTGCCGAATCAATGACCGCCTTCCACTCCTCCAGTGTCAGCATGTCGTGATCGCCGGGAGAATAGTCGCACGCGCCGCACATCTTACACTTCAGCTGGCACTTGTCGGTGGCCATGATGGCGAGGATGGGCAGGGTGCGCGGGCGCAGGTTGAAGCGGCGGCAAAGCCACACTTCCGCCATCCCGGCGATGTTGCGCGCCAGCTTCACAGGGGAGCTTGCTGTCGTGTTTAGGCCCATGGCCGGTATCTGCCCGTACAATAGAAACCGCGGGAACGCCGAAGCTTCCCGCCCCTTCCCGCGCCTGATTCTAGCACACGCGCCGCACTCAGGCGGGAGCCGCGCAGAATCCGTCTTCGCCGTCCTCACAACGGGCATACGCGCCCACGTTGAACAACTGGGTCATACGCAGCAATTCCCCGAGGGAGATGACGCCATCCCGAGCCGCGTAATCGCTGTCATGGGTGTTGCAGCCGTCTTCCGGCAGGCCCGGCGTGAAGCCGTCCTCGCTGCTGCCGTCGCAGCGGTATCCGCCCGCGTTGTAGAACTGCACCACGCGCAGCAACTCGCTCAGTTCGATCCGTCTGTTTCGGTTGACGTCGGCGCTATGCGTGGACTCGATGGCTGCGCCCCCCAACCGGAAAGGCATGGCCACCTGGTCCGAGTCGGGGAAACCAGTCAGCGCTTTGTTCCATTTCCCCGCCACGAACTGAAGCGCATTACCCTTCACCCGGCGTCCCTTGACCGTGACGTGCGGGCAGAAGGGGCCCCCCAGATCGCTTGCTCCTCCCAGTTGCCAGTCCAGCCAATACACTCCCGCTGGCAGCACCGGGGCGGACTCGCCCAAGCTTGCCGTCACCGACATGACCGGACGCGTGGTCGCGCTCGGGCCGCCGATCTCGTTGACGCGGTAGACGCCGGTCCATGCCGTGGCGACGATGCGGTTCGTGAAATCGTCGCCGAAGATGATCTGGCTATCCGGCGAGTCGGGCGGCCCGTCCCAAATCCGGAACGTGAAGTAGTCGATGGTCGATGTCGCCGGCGAACCGGCCTCATACGCGAACACGGTTACTTGATTCAGTCGCCAGCCATGGGAGCCTACCACTTCGAAGTCGTCCGCGAGCCGAGCTCCTGCAGAGATATCTGCGTTCCACCCGGTCGTGGTCTGGCCGGTTACATCTTCCTGGAGTTCGGATAAGGCTGCGCTTCCGAATCCCGCCCCGGCATCCGTCACGATGAAACCGTTGTCATGCAGCGCGGCTTCACGCACGTAGATTACCAGCGGCTGTTCGAGGACAAAGGCTCCTTCGAAATACAGTTGAACCGAGGCTTCATAGAATCCGTTGTTATCCCGTGTCAGGGATGCTGTGGCTTCCAGGCGCTTTCCCGCGATACGGAAGTACTTGTTGTCGGGCGCGGTAGCCACGTTCGCCAGGGCAAAAGTATACCCCTCCTGCCCGTCGGGGTCGTCGGAGAACAACTCCCCCACCAGCGCCGGCACCGGGTGTCCATCTTCCAGACCGTAGTTGCTCAGTCCGACTGAAGTTGCCGGCTCGTCGACATCGCTCACGGCAATCTCGAAGGGCACCTCGACGAAATTGCCGTTGAGGTCTGTGCTCCGGACCCGAATCCGCAGTACCGATTTCAATTCAAAGTCGAAGGGCAGGGTCGTAAACAACAGATTCTCTTCGATTCGGAATCCCGCATTGTCGCCGTCGCCCTCTCCGGCGGCCAGGGTGTACACGTGGCCGAGGGTCTGGTCGCCATCGGCCGTGCCCAGCAAACCAGCGAGGAACCCGGCGGGGGTATTCTCTGGCACCTCCCCTCCGGTCAAGCTGATGTCCGAAGGTGCATCGACGCGCAGCGTCAACGTGCAGGAAGCGGTCTGTGCGATCCGGGGCGACTGGACGGTGAGTGTATAAGCGCCGCGCTGGGCCTGACTTGCCGAGGAAATCATGTGCACATCAGGCACAACAACCGTGTTGCCAAAGACTCTGCCATTGAAGACGATGGGAAGCTGCGTCCCGCCGGGGATTTTCAGGGTGCCGAAGTTACTGTTCTCACTGCGGGCGTTCCTCAGCACGGCATCGAAGTGCACCGACTCGCCCGCCGCCACGGAATCGCCCGGGCGCGCCACCAACTCGCAGGAGGTGGCCTCCCAGAGAAGGCTGGTTTCGCAAAGCGCACCGCGATGGTACAGGCCTGAATCGTTAGCGATGCGCTCGAAGGCAACACCCAAGGTCTGCACATCGGTGTCGAGAGCGGGGAAGCCGTCCAGTGCAGTGTTCAGTACGGCCAGCGTGAACTCACCTTGAGGCGTGAGGCGGCGTTCCATCCCGTTAAGCAGCAGCACAACCCGGTCCACACTCGGCGGATGGGCAATCGACAAGACGATATTCCCGCCCTGTCCTCCCAACGCGGCGTCGCGGTAGCGAAGCAGCGGCGGTTGCAGCATCGTGCCGCCGAATCCAGACACATTGTCCGTAATAGTGACGCTGGCCGGGTCACAGCCAGGCAACTCGAACCCCAATTCAACACGCCCCTCGCCATCCGCCCTCACGGCAAAAGGAAGTTCTGCCGCCGTGGCTGCTTCGCCGTCGCTGAGCAATTCCACCAAGCTGTTCAGGCTTTCATCCTCCTCGCTGCCTTGCAGCAATATCCGCACGATGCCAGGGGATGCATTGGCGCGGAGCGGGAGATTCAGTGTTCCCAGCGCCACGCGCTCGCCCGGGGCGAGGCTGCCCATGGTTTCGCCCTCCGGCACGGAGGCTTCCAAGAAAAAGCCGCCGTTCAATCCATCTCCGGTAACAGTCCAGACGGCATTTCCGTTGCCCGTCGGAGAAGTGCTCACAGGAGGAGGCGCATCCTCTCCAGCACACTGTGGGGCAGCGAAGAGGGATTGCGTGAAGGCAAGCAGGGAGAGGGATTCCGGGGCTAAGGTGGCCGTGGCCAAGGCCCCGGACGAATCCTCAACCGCCACCCCGAATCGAAGACGCGACAAGCCCGCGTGATGCGGCGACTGGTTGCTCAGATACAGTGGGATTTGTACACAGGTGGCTTCAGGCTGCAACTCGATATCGTGGTACTGGCTTCCGGCCTCGAGTACGAAAGCATCATCGAGCAAACCGTAGACGGACTGCCGGTCGCCCGGACGATTCTCGGTGTCGGTGGAGAAATTCTC
>JBJOID010000141.1:0-8102 GCA_046047315.1 Candidatus Hydrogenedentota bacterium
CCAGCCCTTCGCGCCTGTCGAGGGCAGCAGCTTGCGGCTGGCGGGACGCTGCCCCGCCGCGAGCAGCAGGGTGGGGCGGCCCAAACGAGATGGCACCAACTTCGCGAAGGTGGTCGCAATGCGCGAGCTGTCCTCGCCTTCCTGGCCGCTGATGAACTGGACCACGACGCTGCCTTCGCGTGGGCGCTGCATGGTGATGCGGCCGGCGACGGCAAGCAGCTTGGCTTCGAGTCCCTTTGGTATGCGCATGCCGCTGTTGAGCGCGGGGCTGACACCCACGCCACCGCGGCCCTGGCCCGCGTTTTCCAGCGCTTCAAACATCTTGGTCATGGCGTCGTTCCCCTCAGTTTCCCGCGGGCGGGTTTGCTTCACCGCCTGCTGGGGTCTTGGTTTGTTGGTCCACGTTTGGGAATACCAGCTCCTCGCCAGCGAGGATCAAATTCGGGTCAATCATGCCGGGATTGGCATCGCGCACAGACTGAATCAACGCGTCGTTGCTCTTGCCGTAAACTTCTTCCAGCAACAAGATCAGCTTGTCGCCCTTCTTCACCTGGCGCACCAGGCGTCCATTCTCATCCCGAATCAGGGGAGCGGGGGACAACGGCTCCTGCTCGCGCGGCGCGGTCTCGACAGGCGCGGGAATCTTAGCAAGAGGTGCGGGTTCCACGGGTGGCGCTTCAGTGGCGGCTTCGCTTTCCGGGGGCGCGTTGGTCTCGACTTGCGGTGCAGCTGCTGCGGCCTCGACCGGAGCGGACTCCACCGGGGCTGCGGCCAACACCACGGGGGCTTCGACGGTTTCGGTCGTCGATGGCTCGGCAGGCTCCGGCTCTTCCGCAATTGCGGGCGCATCGGCCTTGGGAGCCGGAACTTCTTCGGGTGTTACTTCCACTTCCGAACTGTCTGCCGTTGTTTCGGGCAGAGAGGCGCTGATTGGTTCCGCGGCGGGCTCGGGTGCCGGGGCCGCTTCCACGGCCTGTTCCAGCGCCACGGGTTCCTCCGCAACCGGAGCAGTCGTGGCTTCCTCTGCGGGCGATTCCACGGCAGGCTCGGGCTCAGCCACCGGGGTGGACTCTTCCGTAACCGCTGCCTGACTGCGTTCCCGTTCGAGCATGCGGTTCAGGGCGATCTGCCTGGTGTCCAGCAGTGGCTTCTTTTCTTCGTTCGCGTCGGCGGCTTCTACCTCGGGTTCGAGCGCATCGTCTTTCGCGAGCGATTCCTGCAAACCCGGGGACGCGGGAGCGGGGGCCGCGGCCTCCACGCCCGGGGTGCCTCGCAGCCAGGTGCCGGCACCGATGCCCACCACGAGGATCGCCGCGGCGGCGGCCGCCAGGGGCGCCATCCGGCGGATATCGTAGGAGCGCGCATGTTTGGGGCTCAGGTCGCGTAGAACCTCGCGCACGAGCGCGGGCGTAATCGGGGATTGCTGCGCGCCAAGGGCGGCGGCCAGCACGTTGTCGCAGGTGATGTTAAGCACGCGCGGATTGCCCTTGGCATGCCGCACGATGGCCTTCAGCGACGCCGGGGTAAAGATGGTCTCTGGAACCCCGCCCGCCTGCCGGACCCGGTGCTTGATGTAGTCCGTCGACTCCTCGTCACCGAGGGGACGTAGCGTGGCCCGCACCGCCACCCGCTGGTTCAGTTGCCGCAGCTGATGCAGGCCCAGCTTTTCTTCCAACTCCGGCTGGCCCACCAGCAAAACCTGAAGCAGCTTGTCCTTGGTGGTTTCCAGATTCGTGAGAACGCGCAGCTTCTCCATCGTCTCGACGGGCATGTTCTGCGCCTCGTCGATAATGAGCACCACGCTGCGGCCATTGCTGTAGGCGTCGATGAGGTAATGGCGCAGCCACTGCAAACGCGAGAACTGGGTGTGGCCCGCGTCGGACGGCGCGCCCAGCTCCGCAAGGATGGCCTCGAGCAATTCCTCAAACTCAAGGTGCGGATCGAACACGTAAATCGGCTGGATGTCCGTGTCCTTGAGTTTCTGCAAGTACGCGCGCAACACCGTCGTCTTGCCGGTGCCGACTTCTCCCGTGACCACAACGAAGCCCTTCTGTTGCTGCACCCCGTACATGACGGTGGCGAAGGCTTCCTTGTGGCTGGGGCTTGGAAAGAGGAAATCCGGATCAGGCGTGATGTGGAAGGGCTCTCTCTCCAGACCGAAGAAGTCTAGGTACACGCGTCATAATCCTCCTTGGACAATGCCGCGAGCACCGGCACGCCCAACCGGCGCTCGGCGCGGTCGGTCGTGTTGAGAGAGTCATCCAGGTAATCCAGCAGGAAGGCCAGGCAGACCCCCGCAAAAAGCCCCAGCAGCAGGCCGAGGCCGATGTTCATTGGCTTGTTGGGATAGGACGGTTCCACCGGACGCGTCGGCGTTTGCACCACGGAGAGGTTGGAGATCTTCTCCAGATCCAGCGCCTCGTTGATGCGGCTGCGCTTCACGTTGTCGCGGTAGGCTGTGTATTCTGACTCGGCCACTTCCACCCCGCGAATCAGGCGGTCCAGTTCGGTCTCGTAGCCGGCCAGCTTGTCCAGCTCGCCCTGGGCTTCTTCGAGCGCGCCCTCAAGGCTGTCGTAAGAGGCCTTCTTGCTCTCGAACTCGGCACGCTCCTGGGCGATCGCCACCGCGAGGTCCTGGTAGACCGTGTCGACCGCCGTCACGATTTCCGCGCGCGTTTCCGGCTCCGCGTCGATCACCGCCTGCGTGCGGGCGATTTGCTCGCGCAGGGTGATGAGCGGGCGGTGGGTGTCGGGGTAGAGTTCCGCCATCGCCGCCTCTTGGTTCTTCAGGTCGGTCAGGATGGTGGTGATGTTGTCGCGAATCGGGCTGACCTCGCGAATGCGGGACTCCGTCTGGTGCGTCTTGCTGCGGCCCTTCATGGCGGCTTCGAGCGACGCAAGGCGGGCGGCCGATCCGTCGCGCTGCGCGCGCATGTTGCGCCCGTCCATCAGCAGCGAATTGATGCGCTCGAGGATCGCGTCTTTCTGGCTTTCAATGTTGACGATGCCATTGCTCGCGCGGAAGGATTCGAGTTCATCCTCCGCCTGCTGCAGCGCGGTGCGAAGTTCAGCCGCGCGCTTCTCGAAGAACTCGGGAGTCGCCGTCGAGGCATGCACGTCGATGTGCTTGTCCAGGTACAGCTCCACGATGCGCGTAAGGGTCTTCTCCGCCAGCTCCGCGCCGGGCGCGTCGTAGGATACATAGATCGTGTTGGTGTTGCGTTCCGCCTCGACCGACAGGTTGTCCATCACGTTCTGGATGGCTTCTTCCTTGGGTTCGAGCTTGGTCTTCAGATCGAGGGCATACAGCACGCCGTCCACCGCGCCACGCGCCAGCGAACGCACTTGGCGCAGCGCGCCCTTGATGCCGCCAGCCGCCGCTTCGTCGGGGTTGCCCACGTAGTACTGCTCAAGGCCGCCGACCGCCTCTTCAATGAGCTGGCGGCTTTGCAGGATGGCGAGCTCGGAGCGCACCTCGGCGTCGCGATTCACCAGCATGCCCATGGTCGGGCCCTCAATCGAGGGATCCACCGCGAGCGATTCGCGGCCCACCTTCACGAGGATGCGCGACTCGGAGGTGTACTTCTCCGGGATGATGTAGGTGTAAAGCGCCACGCCGGCAAAGACCAGCAGGGCAACGCTGATGATGGTCCACTTGTAACGGAACTTGACGTAAAGGATGTCACGAACCGAGATATCGAACAGCTTCGGGGAGGTTGCCATCGGGTTGCCTCTCTGCTAGTTGCCAACGGGCTGGGTGAAGGGGCCAAGGTTGACGTTCGTGCTGCGCGAGCGTTGCAGCTCGGCGCCCTGCTCGTTGCTCCAGACGTAGGTCGCCTGGAAATTGCGCGGCACAACCTGGTTCACATACTGGTCCACCCATTGATCGATTCGGTCAATGGCGGTGCGGGGAATGAAGATCACGTCATAGGGCTGCAACTCGATGCTTTCGCTGGTCGGGTCGCCGAAGGTCTTGCGCAAGTCGAAGGTCTTCGCATAGCGCTGTCCGTTGGCCTCGCGCACGAGGATGACGTCGCGGATGCGGGCGCTTGCCTTGAGCGGGCCCCCCGCCTGCATGATGGCTTCGAGGAGCGTCAGGCGGCCGTTGATGGGCACCATGCCCGGCTGCAAGACTTCGCCGCCAACGTAGACGCGGTGGCTGCCCAACCCGGCCACCACCACGCTGATGTCCGGATCTTTGAGCTTGTCGGCATAGAGCGCATGCAGCTCTTCACGCAGCGCGCCGGGGGTCTTGCCCGCGGCCTCCACCTCGCCCACCATCTTCAGGGCGATCTTGCCGTCGGGCCGCACCACCTGCTCGACGTCAAGGTCGGGCCAGTAGGTGTAAAGGATTTGAAGCTCGTCGCCAGCCTTGAGCACCAGTTCCGGCGCGGCGGCCATGGGGAAATCCGGGCTGGCTTTTGGGGTGTAGGTGGCGCATCCGGCGGTCAGCGCCAAAGCTGCCAGGGGCAGGCAGCGCAGCACAGCCCCCGCGCGCACAATACGGGAAACGAAACGCATAGTCCTCCGCTCCTTCCTGTGGGGCGAATTGGGTTCCCCGCCTCCGTGCTCCCTCTTGCGCGCCGTGGTCAAGGCGCTGGAAAACTGCACAAAGGCTGGATGGAGACCCTCCTCCACTATCATTTGAATAATACCAGAATTCCGCTCAATTTGTAAACTGTCAATTAGCGGCTAAATCGCTCGACCGGAGTCTCAGCTGGTAATGGTCGGTCTTGGATTATCGAGTAATAATAGCTTTCCAACTTCTCGACAAGTTTTTCCCAAGTAAAGGCCTGCTCCGCCACCATGCGCGCTCGTGCGCCAACCTGCCGCGCGGACTCGGGGTCGCGCAGCAGCGCCACGCATTCCGCCGCCATCGCGGCGGGGTCCGCCGCACTCAGCACGCCCACGCCTTGCTCCTCAAAAAGCCGCTTCACCTCGCCCACCGGGTTGGAAACCGTGGGCCGGGCAACGCACATGTAGTCGCCGATCTTATTAGGCCAGCGGCCCCGGTTGCTCACCTTGTCCGCATAGGGCATGAGATAGAGGTCCGCCGCGGGCAGGTAATTACGCAACTCGCCGTAGGGCACCGGGCCGGTCGAGAGCACGCTGGTTTCAGGAATGCCGCCGGGGAGCAGCTCCTTGATGTCCTTCTTCGAGGGCCCGACCAGGAGGAAGACCGCATCGGGGAAGGTCTTGAGCAGCTGGGCGAAGGCGTCGAAGGCCAGCGGCAAATCGATGAGCACATCCAGTCCCGAGAAACAGACCACGGGCACATCATTGGGGATGTCCAGTTTCCGGCGGCATTCCTCGCGCGAGGGCACGGGGTCGAAGGCGGCCAGGTTTGCGCCCCCCGGAATCTGGATGCAACGGTCGCGGCGGCAGCCCAGATCCACCGCCCGGTCAATCAAGGCCTGGCTGATTGTGGTCAGCCCGTCCAGCCGGGCGCGGTAATGCTCCTCGAAGTAGGTTTCCACCCCTGCGAATAGCAGCTTGTACCACCAAGGGCGCCGCTCCGCGATCAGCCCGCCCCGGCCCCACCAGTCAATCCAGTCGCTCACGATGGGAATCTGCCGCGCGCGCGCATAGGCCAGTGCAGGCCAGATGACGGCGAGCCGGGTGTCAAGACAGTGGATGATGTCGTAAGGCTTGTTCTCGCGAAACAGAAACCTGCCCCGCCGCCAGGCGCAGACGGGGTCCCACCCCTGGCGCAACTGGCCCACAAGCAGGTCCGGATTCTCAATGAGGCGAAATCCGTCCACATGGGAGACCCGCGTGCGGAAACGCTCGGTGTCCGCGTGGCACATCACGTCTACATCATGCCCCCGCGCCGCCAACTCCCGCGCCCACGGATAGGCCCGGAAGTGGATCTTGTACTTCCGGTGGTTGCTGATGAGCAGGATTTTCAGCTTCTTATCCAACACGAAGCCTTCGCTTGCAGAAGAGTCTTCATCGATTGTAGAAGCCCCCCAAATCAATTGCAACGGCGCTAGATATTCGTCATTTCGACGAATCGGTCCTGACAGACTGGAGAAGGCTTGTCATAGAAGCGGGGCATGAGAAGGGGATCAAAAGTCTTAAGTAATTTATATTAAACAACTTAGGCAATATGGTAATGCATGGCACAGGCGTTGCGCGAGGGGCATCTGGTTTGACCGAAGCTGCCGCAGCGATGCGGAGAACCCTTGGAGGGTATGCCATGAAACGAATGCTTGCCTGGACGCTGGCCGCCACGGCCCTGATGACGTCCCCCGCCGCGAACGCCTTTACCTTCTACACTGCCAATGCGACGCTGAAGCAGTCGCCATCACACGGGCACCTGGCCTGGAACGGCGAGGTGGGCGAGTATCTTTACTTCCCGGCGGACGGTACCTACCGCATCACGATTCGCGCGGCGGGCATGCTGGCGGCGGGCGTGGGCCCGGACATGGCGCTGCGCATCAACCAGACCTCGCGCGCCACGGTGCGCCTGAACCACACGGATTTCCGGAGCTACTCCTTCGACGTCGCGATGAAGGACGGCGTTCACCAGGTGGGCGCGGCCTTCATCAACGACGAGACGATCAACGGCCAGGACCGCAACCTGCTGCTGGACACCATTACCGTCACCCCGATTGCAGGCGGCGGCGAGCCGTCGGTAAGCAGCGCCCAGGCCTGGAATGACCAGGCGCAACTGCGCGACGCGGACATCCTGGCGCAGACGAATGCACAGATTGCGGAGCACCGCATGGCCCCGGCGCAGGTGCTGGTGGTGGACGCAAACGGCAACCCGGTGAGCGGGGCGCAGGTGGAGGTGGTGCAGCAGGACAGCGAGTTCAAATTCGGCGCGAACCTCTACGGCTTCGATGCGTTCACGGGTTCGCAGAACGACACCTACAAGCAGCGTTTCAGCGACCTCTTCAACTATGCAACGGTGCCGTTCTATTGGTCCTGGATGGAGCCGGTTCAGGGCCAGCCGAACTACGCCCCGGTGGACGCGATGGTGAACTGGGCAAACGCGAACGGGATCGACCTGAAGGGCCACGCGGTGCTGTATGGCGACACGGGCATGGTGCCGGCCTGGGCGGGCACGCCGAGCCAGTCGATGCAGTTGCAGCGCGTGACGGACATCTTCAACCGCTACGGCGCGAGCATCAACAAGTGGGACCTGGTCAATGAGCCGGTGAGCGCGCTGGGGCCGATGGTCTTCGCCCAGGCCTATCAGCACGCCAAGGCCCTCCAGCCGAACAGCACGCTGCTGGTGAACGAATACGGCCAGTTCTTCACGGGCTTCGACATGTTCTTCGCGAATGGCTACCAGACGCTCCAGGGCGTGATGCAGCAGCAGCTAGCGGCGGGCACGCCGATTGACGTGGTGGGCATCCAGGCGCATGCACCGCTCGACACGGCCTGGCCGCTGGAGACGGTGTGGAATCACCTCAACACCTATGCCGCGCTGGGCACGGGCATCCACATCACCGAGTTCATGCCTTGCTCGAACAATGCGCCGGTACTTGGCACGCCCTACCGCGGCACCTGGACGGAAGCAACGCAGGCACAATTCGCGGAAGATTTTTACCGCGTGTGCTTCGCGCATCCCGCGGTAGACGCCATCAGCTGGTGGGATTTTGCCGATACCGGTGCCTGGCTGGCGGGCGGCGGCATGCTGCGTGGCGATTTCTCGGCGAAGCCCGTGTATGACCGCCTGAAGCAGCTCGTGAAAACCGAGTGGCGTACCAACGCCTCCGGTGCGAGCAACGCCCAGGGCCGCTACCTCGTGGATGCCTTCCACGGCAAGTACACGGTTCGCGTGACCCACAACGGCACGGTCTACACCGAGGCCATGAACGTGAGCGAGGACGGCGACAACGTGGTGAGCGTGAGCGTGGCGGGCGGCACCGCCCCGGCGCAGGACACCACGAAGCCGGTCATCACGCTGAACGGCGCAGCGACGCTCAGCATCAACCAGGGCAGCAGCTACACGGATGCGGGCGCGACGGCGAGTGACGACAAGGACGGCAACCTGACCGGCAGCATCATGGTGACGGGTGCGGTCAACGCCAGCGTGGCCGGCGTCTACACGCTTACCTACACCGTGAGCGACGCGGCCGGCAATGCGGCCA
>JBJOID010000142.1:0-13641 GCA_046047315.1 Candidatus Hydrogenedentota bacterium
GAAAGCCGCGTTTGCCGCGACCAGCATCCACCCCAGCCCGGACAGCGTCATCGCCAGCGTCACCGCCAGCCGGCGCTTGAAGCGGCTGTCGAGCGTCTGCACCGCGAGAAAATAAAAGGCCAGCGCATAGCCCAGCACGGCGGCGCAGCGGAACACATGCATCGCCACGGCCATGGACGACCCCGGCAGCCGGGCGACCCATCCAAAGAGCAGCCACTCGAGCCCGAGGTAGCCGTGGGGAACCGGCTCGGAAGTCATGCGGTTCGTGAAGAGCCAGTGCCCTTCCCAAGCCTGGCGCGCGAACATCAGGTAGCCCGCGCTGCCGTCGGGCCCGCGCCCCAGCTGCTCCATGAAGAGCGTGCCTTCCGGGGCCACCACCCGCGCATAGAGAAAGGGCAAGGTGCCCAGCGCCGCGATCGCCAGCGCAAGGGCGAGCGGATACCTGTACTCGCCCCGCTCCGCGGTACCGGTCATGACCCCGCCATCAGGGCAGCACGCAGGGCGCGTCGGGCTGCCCCGCGGCGCTGCCGCCCATATAGCCGAGGGCCTCCAGCTCGGCCTGCTGCTCGTCGCTGACCGCCGCGCTGTCCATCGCGGCCGGATTCGCCCGCAGGGTCTCCAGCAATCCCGGCAGGGGATCCTGCGCCTCGAATTCGAAGGGGCCCTTCGGTTCCGGCGCCGCCGCGAGCGCCGCCTCCAGCATTCCGCGCAAGCGCGCCGTCACCTCTGGCTGCTCCGTCGCCACGTCGCGCAACTCGCCCGGGTCGCTCGGCAGGTGATACAGGGCCTCGCGCCGCGCCGGGCTGCGCGGATGCAACGGCTTCCACTCCCCGGCCAGCAGGCTGTTTCGCAGCGGCTTCTGCACCAGGTAGAGCGCCTGCATGCAGGCCTCGTCCAGCCAGCGCGCGGCGGACAAATATTTGTAGCCTTCATGCATCACCGCCCGCAGCATGGCGCGCGTCTCGATCTGCATCTCCGCGAAGAGCGGCCCCGTGTGCGCGGCTGCCTGCCATCCCGCGTCGCCCCGATCAAACAGGGGCGGCAGCGAAAAATCGCGGCCCTCCGGCGTTGCTCCAATCAGCGCGAGCAAGGTCGGCAGCACGGCCACCGTCGAAGCCGCCTCCTCCACCCGGCCTGGCGTCAATTGTCCCGGCCACCAGAACAGTAGCGGCACCCGCAGCGTCTCCTCGAACAAGTTCCATGCATGGTCCATGTAGCCATGCTCCAGAAACTCCTCACCATGGTCGGCCAACAAAACAACGATGGTGTTTCCCGTAAGGCCCAGCTTTTCCATTCCCGCCATCAAGTCGCCGATGCTCTCGTCCGTGAAGGCAATCTCCGCGTCGTACTTCGTCATCAGGTTTTCGAAGCGCGGGTCGCCGGGGCCAAAGCCCTCCCTGCGCAGCGCCGCCAGGTTCCCCATGAAGTCGTCCACATGGTGCGCCGGATCGTCCATCGCCTTGTCGCTGAACCGGCGGTAATACTCCTCCGGCGGATCATACGGCGCATGCGGGTCCATGTAATGCAGATACAGGCTGAATGGCCGCTCGCGCTGTTGCTCCATAAACTCCAGCGCCCGCTTCGTCAGTTGCGGTCCCGCACCGCTCACCCCAAAGGTCTGCACCAGGCACGAAAACTGGTCGAAGCCCTCATTGAATCCCGGCGTGTTCATGATGGGGGAATTCGCGAAATGCCCCGTGGCGTATCCCGCGCGACGGAAAAACGCGGGCCAGGCGTCGCGGCCCGGGTCGGGCCGCGCATACCAGCCCGAGCCCTGCGGGTTTTCCATTGGCCACACCCCGCTGAACAAGGTGCCCACCGCTTCGCCCGTGAAAGTCGACGACGTGTAGGCCCGTTCGAACAGCACCCCTTCCCGCGCCAGCCGGTCGATGTTTGGCGACGTATCCCGGCCATAGCCATAGCAACCCAAGTGGTCCGCGCGCAGCGTGTCCACCAGGATCACCACCACGTTTGGTGGCCCTTCCGTACGCGTCGCTGGAGCCTCCACCTCGGCCGTGGACGGAGACGGCGCCTTACAGCCCGGACCGGCCGAAAGCAACACGGCGCAGCAGAGCGTCAGCAACAACGATCGGGCGCGAACGAGCAAAGCCATAACCCCTTGAGTGAACGAAACCAAGGCCACCCGCGAGCATAGAGCATGCGGCTTTCACCCTGCAAAGCCCCCGAGCGCCGCACAAAGATCGTGTCATCACGAGAAAGTGCGGCGCACGCTCATGCGGCGAACTCGCTGGGGGGCATGGGGATACCGGGGCGAGCGTAAAGGGCGCGGACGACGGCGGGCTTGTCTCAGCACTCGGGGACGGGGTCGTTTGGGTTTTTCGTGTAGTCGGGCAGGGGGGCTACGGCGGCGTGACCGGCCCGGAATACCCCTCCATAGCCGAGACAGATGATTAGCCCCGCGCGCGAAGCCGCAGCGGCGAGTTCCCGCTGCCTCGCGTGCCTCCCTGATTCTCGCCGCCATTTGACACCACTCGGCGGGGAACTTCAGACTATGCGACGGTATTCCCTCCTAAGGGCCATTGCCCCCGTTTTCAATTTCCTTTTCCCTAAACCAAAGGTGTGCGCATTTTGAGCGAACTGAAGCGTGTCGCGGTGTTCATGGGCGGCGTGTCGTTCGAGCACGACGTGTCGCTAAGTTCGGGGCGCGGCGTATTGGCCGCGCTGGATCCCGGCAAGTACATGGGCGTGCCCGTGGTGATTGGCCACGATGGCCAGTGGAGCGTGGAAGAGGGTGAGCCCGTGCCCGCGTGGCAGGGCATCGCGGCGCTGCATGCTCTGGGCGTGGACTGCGTGTTCATCGCGCTGCATGGCCCCAATGGCGAAGACGGCCGCATGCAGGGGCTGCTCGATATCCTCGGCCTGCCCTACACGGGATCTGGCTGCGCGGCCAGCGCCCTGGCCATGGACAAGATTCGTTGCAAGGCGGTGGTGTCTTCCCAGGGCATCCGCGTGGCCAACCATATCGCGCTCGATGCAGACACCTGGGAAGCCGACCCCGAGGCGATTGTCGACGCGGTGCGGCGGGACATCGGGTTTCCCTGCGTGGTGAAGGCGGCCCGTGGCGGCTCGAGCGTCGGCACCTCGGTTCCCGACTCCGAAGCGGCCTTCTGGGACGCTGTGGCCCTGACCCTCAAGCACGACGATGGCGTGCTGGTGGAACGGCTCATCGTCGGGCGCGAGGTCACTTGCGGCGTCCTCGACGTGGAGCCCGGCGGCTTCCTCCGCTCGCTGCCTGTAACGGAAATCATCCCCAACACCAAGGGGGACTTTTGGACCTACGAGGACAAGTACACGCCCGGCGCCACGCTGGAGGTGACCCCCGCCGAGCTGCCGCCCGCCCTCACCACGCAGGTGATGGACATGGCCGCGCATGTGCATGAAATCGTGGGATGCCGGGGCTGGAGCCGGAGCGACTTCATCATCGACGCGCAGGGCCCCGTCTGGCTCGAGGTCAACACCGTGCCGGGCCTCACTCCCACCTCGCTCTATCCGCAGGCGGCCGCCGCCGCGGGCATCTCGTATTCGGAAATGGTATCCCTCTTCATCGAGCGCGCGCTTCGAGACGCCGCCGGCAAGGAGCATCACGCATGAGCATCCCCTTCACCAAGCTGCACGGCCTGGGCAACGACTACCACTTCATCGACTGTACCGCGCGGGAGATTGCCGACCCGGCCGAGCTATCCCGCCAGATGAGCCACCGCCACCTGGGCGTGGGGTCGGATGGCATCATCCTCGTGCTGCCCAGCGACACGGCCGATTTCCGGATGCGCATCTTCAACGCTGACGGCAGCGAGGCGGAGACCTGCGGCAATGGACTGCGCTGCTTCGCCAAGTTCGTCCATGAGCGCGGCATGACGGCCAAGGATGACATCGTGGTGGATACCCTTGCCGGGCCGAACCACCTGAAGATGAGCATCGAGAACGGCAAGGTGGTGTCGGTGCGATCGAACATGGGCAAGCCGCGCTTCGAACGCGCCGAGATTCCCATGCTCGGGCCCGAGGGGCGCGTTATCGAGGAAGCCATCGAGGTGGGCGGCGAGACCCTGCACGTCACCTGCGCCAACATCGGCAACCCCCACGCGGTGTTCTTCGTGCCCGACGCAACCGCCGTGGACTTGGCCAAGATTGGCCCGCTCGTTGAGCACCACCCCAGCTTCCCCAAGCGCACCAATGTCGAGTTCGTTACCGTTCAGGATCGCGGCAACATGGTCATGCGCATCTGGGAGCGCGGCAGCGGCATTACCATGGCCAGCGGCAGCGGCTCCTGCGGTTCCGCCCTCGCCGCCATGATCACCGACCGCGTCGACCGCAAGGTCAATGTCCACCTCGTGTACGGCGTGCTCACCATCGAATGGGCCGAGGATGGCTGCGTCTATCAGCAAGGCCCCGCCACCGAAGTCTTCTCGGGAGAATGGCCGGAGTAAGCGCGCTTGCGCCAGCCCCCCCGCACACACCACACTGGCACAATCGGGAATAGATGGCATGGAAGGCCTGAGCATGAAATCGTTGCCGCGCATCGTTTTACTCATGATGGCATGGTCCGCGCTTGCGGGCTGCATGTCGCCCGCGCCCACCCCGGAGCAAGCCGCTGCAGACGCTCGGCCCGTGGTGGCGCTCGTCATGAAGTCGCTGGCGAACGAGTTCTTTCAGACGATGGAAGACGGCGCGCGCGCGCATCAGTCCGAGAACGCCCCACGCTACGAGCTGCTCGCCAATGGCATTAAGGACGAGCAGGACGTGGCTGCCCAGATTGCGCTGGTGGAGCAGATGGTGGCCCGCAAAGTGGCGGCGCTGGTCATTGCCCCGGCGGATTCCAAGGCCTTAGCACCCGCCTGCAAGAAGGCAATGGATGCCGGCATCGTGGTGGTGAACATCGACAATCGTCTTGATGCGGGCGTGTTGCAGGAGCTCGGCGTGCGCATTCCCTTCGTCGGTCCCGACAACCGCAAGGGGGCCAAGATGGCGGGTGACTTCGTCGCCGCGAAGCTGGCCTCGGGAGATCCCGTTGCCATTCTCGAAGGAATTCCCGCGGCCTACAACGGCATACAGCGAAAGCTCGGGCTCGACGACGCGGTGAACGCGGCGGGCCTGAAGGTGGTCGCCTCCCAGTCCGCTTATTGGGAAATGGACAAGGCGAACGCCTTGGTGGCCACGCTGCTCACCGAATACCCGGGCCTGAAGGCGGTGCTTTGCGCGAATGACAGCATGGCGCTAGGTGCGGCTTCCGCCATCCGCTCCGCCGGGAAAGCCGGTCAAGTCCTCGTGAGCGGATTCGATGGCATCGGCGCAGTGCGGGAACTTATCAAGCAGGGCGACGTTCTGTGCTCGGTGGATCAGCACGCCGCGCAACAGGCGGCCTATGGGATTGAGTATGCCCTCGAAATGCTGGAAGGCAAGGCCGCGCCCGAGGATCAGGAGACGCCGCTCGACCTGGTGACGGCGGACGCGGCGAACTAGCCCGCCTGCGATGGCTTTCCTGCGCGCACTTCAAGGCTACCTCGGCACGGTCATTGCGCTCGTGGTGCTGGTACTTTATTTCAGCCTCACCACCGACAACTTCCTTTCCGTCGACACCTTCCGCAACATTGCCAACCAGTCCCCCGCGATTACACTGATTGCCGTGGGCATGACCTTTGTGCTGCTCATCGGCGCCATTGATCTTTCGGTGGGCTCGGTGCTTGGAGTCTCGGGGGCCTTGCTCGGCGTGATTATGCTCCGCGATATTCCAATGGCCCTGCCCGCCGGTATCCTGGCGGCCGTGGGTTGCGGTCTGCTCTGCGGCCTGTTGAGCGGCGCCGTCACCGTGCACTGGGCCTTGCCCTCTTTCATCGTCACGCTGGGCATGCTTGAGATCGCCCGTGGCACGGCTTACCTCGTCACCGATTCGCGCACAATGTACATCGGGGCGGGGATAGGCCGCATCGCCGACACGCATCTGCTTGGCCTCTCCCTGCCCTTTGCCATCGCGCTGGCCGCCGTCGCGGCGGGACAGGTGCTGTTGAACGCCACCATCTTTGGGCGGTACGTGCTCGCCATCGGCGCCAACGAGGAGGCCGCCCGTCTTGCAGGGGTGAACACCCGCGCCGTCAAGCGCGCTGTGTTTGTCCTCTGCGGTGCACTCACCGGACTTGCCGCGGTGCTCCACACCGCCCGGCTCCAGGCTGCCGATCCCAACGCGGGCTATGGCATGGAACTGCAGGCGATCGCCGCCGTCGTCATCGGCGGCACCAGCCTGTTGGGTGGCCGGGGCTCCGTGGTGGGTTCCTTTCTGGGCGTCTTGATCATCGCCGTGCTGAACACCGGCCTTGCCCAGGCTGGCGCACAGGAGCCGGTGAAGCGCCTCATCACCGGGCTGGTCATCGTGGCGGCCGTGCTCGCGGACTACTATCGCCGGAGGAACACGAGGACATGAGCAAGATCGTCGTGGTGGGTTCCGCCAACGTGGACTTTGTGAGCGCGGTCCCAAGAATTCCCGCGCCGGGAGAAACCATACTCGGTGGCGATCTCGTGACGACCTTCGGGGGCAAGGGGGCGAATCAGGCCGTGGCCGCGGCGCGGCTCGGTGGCAACGTGCATTTCGTCGGCTGCCTTGGCGATGACGCCTTTGGCGAACGATACCTCGCCCACCTCGAACAGGAAGGCATCGAGACCTCCCGCTGTGTGCGGTCGTCACGTCCCACGGGCTGCGCCCTCATTGCAGTCGACCCCATGGGCGCCAACGCGATCGTATGCGCACCGGGCGCCAACCAGGACCTGCTTCCGCGCCACGTGGATTTTCTCGAGGGCTTTCTCGCGCCGGGCGATGTGCTGCTGCTCCAGTTCGAGGTGCCCATGGAAACCAACCTGCGCGCGGCGCGGCTCGCGCGCAACGCGGGAGCCTGTGTGCTGCTCAACCCCTCGCCCTTTCTGCCCTGCGAAGATCTGCTGGAATCGGGGATCGACCTGCTCGTGGTCAACGAGCATGAGGCGCGTCACCTCGACATCGAGCGCGAGGGAGCCGTCGAGCGGCTGGCGGCGGAAGGCATCATCGTCACCCGTGGCGGCGAGTCCGCCCTCATGCTGCTGCCGGGCCACGCAAGCGAGCATCCAGCCTTCGCCTTGGAACCCATCGACACGGTGGGCGCAGGCGACACGTTTACGGGCGCCCTTGCCGTGGCTTCTACCGAGCGGGGCTTGATGGAGGCCATCCGCTTTGCCCATGCAGCTGCCGCTTTGTCCACCCTGTCCCTCGGCGCACAGGCCGCAATGCCCACGCGCGATCAGGTGGAACGCTTACTGAGCTCCGCTTGAGCGGGCCGGAAACAGGATACGGAACAAAGACTAACCGGAGTGGCGCGGCAGTCAGTGCGCGGCAACGCGCGTCTTCGTCTGCTCGGCGAGAAATTCCGTCAAGGCGTTGGTGAACTCCGCCAGGTAACGGGGATCACCCAACGTACTGAGGTGGTCGGCGCCTTCAATCCAGTGCGTGCGATGATTGCCCGCCCGTTCCGAGATGAACTCCGCCGACTTGCGCAGCGGATCCTTCGTGCCCATGATCGTGAGCGCGGGGACTGTGTTGCGGCGCAATTGCTCTTCGCTGCCCTCAAGGTCAATCATCTCCTGAAAGCATCGGGCCATGGCCTGCTCATCGTTCACCCGGCAGAGCACGAAATTCACCACCTTGATGCGCGCCTCCCGAAACCACGCATTGGGAGGTTCCATGAATCGCACGATGGGCTCGAGTCCGCCGCCTGAATCGAGAGAGGCGGGGACCGTGCGTACCAGGTCGGGATACTCCTCGCGCGGATACCAGCCCGAGCCGCCCTGCGTCAGGGAGAGAAGCCGCTCGGGATACCGGCCCGCGAAGGCCAAGCTGAGAAAGCCTCCCATGCTGTAACCGGCCAGGTGAGCGCGCTCGATGTCCAGGTGGTCCATCAGGCGGGCGATGTCGTCCACCATGGTCATGCCGTATTGACCGGGCTCGTGCGGCTTGCCCGAGCGTCCATGCGCGCGCGCGTCCATGGTTATCACACGGTAGTCCCGCGCCAGCCGATCCACGATGCCGGGCAATCGCCAGTTGAGGTTGGCGTTCGCGGCGAAGCCGTGCACGAGGATGATGGGCGTGCCCTGCCCCTCGTCGGTGTAGTGAATCGGCACCCCGGCGCTGTCAAAATAATGGCCCTCCGGCCCGGCGAAGGCCACCAGCCCGGCGTAGGCCAGGGCGACCAGCAGGAGCAGCGCGGTGAAGGCCGCGATTTGGCGCTTGGGGTGCAACATCCGCCAAGTAGTATCCGATTCCGTGCGTGGAATCAAGAACGCTCCGGACGATTGGAATTCTCCCGCCCCTTCGCGATACAACACGGGCGGAGAGATTCATCGCGCCCGCGCCGCCGGACGGGCCTTGTCTGGAGTCCTGATGCACAAACGTTACAGTCCCTCCCTGGCCAAGCAGCTTTGGGATGTCGTGCTGGTCGGCTCCGGCATCGGCAGCCTTGCCAGCGCGTCCATCCTGGCGAAGGAAGGCTGGAAGGTGTTGGTGCTCGAACGCCACTACGAGGCTGGCGGCTTCTGCCACACCTTCAAGCGCAAGGGCTTCGAGTGGGACGTGGGCGTGCACTACGTCGGCGCCGTGCACCGCGAGACCTCGATGGAACGGCGGGTATTCGACTACGTCTCGAACCGACGCCTGCAGTGGGCCTCGATGGGCTCTCCCTACGACGTGGCCATCATAGACGGCAAGCGCTACGAATTCGTGCCCGGGGCCGAAGAACAGATCAAGAAGTGGATCAGTTATTTCCCCGCCGAAGAGAAGGCAATCCGCGCCTACTGGAAAAAGGTGAAGGAGGCTTGCAAGGCGCGCCAGCTATACTTTGCGGAGAAGGCCGCGCCCGGGCTGGTGGCGAGCCTGCTTGGAGGCTACCTCCGGCGCGGCTTCGAGCACTACGCCTCAAAGACCGTCTACGAGGTGTTACGCGAACTCACCGACAACGAGGCGCTCATCACCCTGCTCTGCGCGCAATGTGGTGACTATGGCCTCCCCCCGCGCGAGGCCAGCTTCGGCATCCACGCGCTGGTGGTCAACCATTACCGCGACGGCGGCAGCTACCCCATCGGCGGCGCGGGACGCATTGCCGAGAGCATCGTCGAGACTATCGAGGAGCATGAGGGAGAAGTCGCGGTGCGCTGCCCCGTGCAGCACGTGCGGGTGGAGAATGGCGCGGTGTCCGGCGTGCAGCTCGAAAACGGCGCATTTATCGAGGCGCCCGTGGTGGTCTCCGGCACGGGCGTGCGCAACACCCTGCTGCACCTGTTGCCCCCGGAGGATCGCGAATCCTTCGGTGTGGACGAGGCCCTGCACGCCATCAAGCCTAGCACCGGACACCTTTGCCTCTATGTCGGACTGAAGGGCAGCAATTCGGAACTGGGGCTGCCCAAGTACAACTATTGGTGCTACGATCCCTACGTGGGCGACGGCAATCCCGGCGGCAGGCTTCCCTCGGCGTACATTTCTTTTCCTTCCGCCAAGGATCCCGTGTGGTCGCGCACCCATAAGGGCATATCCACGGTGCAGCTTATCGGGCTGGGCCGCTATGAGGACTTTGCCGCTTTCGCCCACAGCAAGTGGAACCATCGGCCCGAGGGCTACAACGTCATCAAGCAGCGCTTCGAGCAGGAAATGCTCGAGCGCCTCTATGCGATGCATCCTAAGACCGAGGGGCGCGTGGCGTGGACCGAGGTCTCCACCCCGCTCTCCACGGCCCACTTCGCCAACTATGGCCATGGCGAAATCTACGGGCTCGAGCACAGCCCCGCGCGCTTCGCGCAGGACTGGCTCAAGCCCCGCACGCCCATCAAGGGGCTCTATCTCACCGGCCAGGACATCTGCACCGCCGGTGTCTGCGGCGCCCTTTTTTCCGGCGTACTCACCACCAGCGCCATCCTCGGCCGCAACATGATTTCACGCATCCAGAAAAGCCCGGTCTCATTTTGATCGCGCCGTTCCGTTTCGAATGGAGATTGCATCGTGCCCACCTACCCGATTGAAGCCGCCCTTGCCCATGCGGAATCCCACCGCGAACGCTTCCTTGCCGAGTTGAAGGAACTGCTCGCGATACCGAGCATCTCGACCCTGCCCGAACATACGGCCGATGTCCTTCGCACGGCGGAGTGGATGGCGGGTCAGCTGCATGCCTTGGGCATGGACGCCGTCGAGATCATTCCCACCCCGGGCCATCCCGTCGTCTATGGAGAATGGCTGCGCGCCCCGGGCAGGCCCACGGTACTGGTCTATGGGCACTACGATGTGCAACCCGCCGACCCGTTCGACGAGTGGGACACGCCGCCCTTCGAGCCCACCGTGCGCGGCGATCATCTCTACGCACGCGGCGCATCGGACATGAAGGGGCAGATATTTGCCCAGCTCAAGGCCATGGAATCCCTGCAGGCCCAGGGAGATTATCCGGTCAACATCAAGTATCTCCTCGAAGGAGAAGAGGAGATCGGCTCGCCCAACCTGGGCGCCTTCATCGAGGCGAACCGGGAACGCCTCGCCTGCGACGTGGTGCTCAACTGCGACTCCATGATCCACGGCGCGGACCTGCCCTCCATCACCTATGGGCTGCGCGGCCTCGCCTACTTCGAGCTCGAAGTGCACACCGCGCGGCAAGACCTGCACAGCGGCCGCTTCGGCGGTTCCGTGCCCAACCCGATTCATGAATTGGCCCGCCTCATCCACGGCCTGCACGATGCGGAAGGGCGCGTCACCCTGCCCGGCTTCTACGACAAGGTGCGCCCGCTCGATGCGGACGAACGCGCCGAGCTCGCCCGCGTGCCCTACAGCGACGCCGAATGGCTCGATATGTCCACCGCCTCGGCGCTCCGGGGAGACCAGGGCTATACCACCATCGAGCGCGTTGGCGCGCGCCCTGCGCTCGACCTCAACGGCATCTGGGGCGGCTTCACCGGGGTCGGCGCCAAGACCGTTCTTCCTGCCAAGGCCTTTGCCAAGCTCTCCGCACGCCTTGTCGCCGATCAGGATGTGAACGAAATCAAGGCCATGCTCCAAGCCTATCTCGACGCAAACGTCGCCGAGGGCGTCCGCGTCGTGTTGCATCAACACAGCGCGGGGCCCGGCGCCATCATGGACCGTTCCTCCTCGCACATGGCCGCCGCATGCGCCGCCTTGCGCGAGGTTTTCGGGGTGGACCCCATCTTCACCCGCGAGGGAGGCAGCGTGCCCGTTGTCGCGATGATGCAGCAGATGCTGGGCGTCGACTCGATCATGCTGGGCTTCGCCCTCCCCAGCGACGGCATCCACGGCCCGAACGAAAAGCAGTACCTGCCCAACACGTGGAAAGGCGTTGAGACTTACATCCGCTTCCTTGCCGGACTCTAGCAGCCAACACTCCCCTTGACTTGAAGTCTTTCGCTGGATACGCTATTGAAAGCTTTCAATCAAGGGGAGGATGCGAGGCATGCACATGACCTTGGCCGGGGTTCTTGAGACAAGCGCCCGCCTTTTTCCGGAGCGTTTGGCCCTGATCGACGGGCCACGCCGGGTTACGTACCTGGAGCTGGACCAGATGGCCTCCCGCATCGCCGGGGGGCTGGCCTCGCGAGGCATCAGTCACGGTCAGGTGGTGGCGCTTACCGCACCCAATAGTGTCGAGTTCGTGGCGGCGTTCTATGGCGTCCTCAAGACCGGGGCGGCGGTCATGCCGCTCAACACCCTGTTGCGCGCTACCGAGATTCAGGAGCAGTTGTCTTTTGGGGGGGCCTCCGCCTACCTCTGCCACCCGGGCACCCCCGCCCTGCCCTGCGGCGATGAGGGGCATGCCGCCTTCATGCAGGTGCCGGGTTGCTCGCTTTTCTGCGTGCTGGCGGACTCAGCTGCTTCCAGGGACGATGCCCTTTCAGTCGCGGAGCTTTGCGAGGGGACGAATGGGGAGTTTCCCGGTGTGCCCTGCGAAGGCCATGACACCGCGATCATTTCCTTCACGTCCGGCACCACGGGTTCCCCAAAGGCAGTCTGCGTCAGCCATGAGGGCGAATACACCTGCCTCCTCGGCACGGCGGCGAGCTTGGGCTTCACCCGCGACGACGTGATGCTGGCGGCCGCGCCGCTTTTCACGAGCATCGCCCAGGCGCTGGTACTCGGACCCACGCTGGCGGCTGGAGGATGCCTCGTGCTGCAGCCCCGCTTCGACGCGCTGGCAGCGCTCGAGGTCATGGCGCAACACCGCGTCACCTTGTTCCTCGGCGTGCCCACCATGTACCACCGCTTGGCGGCTGCCGCGCGAGAGTGGTCCGGAACTGAGATGCTCCGGCAGCATTGGCGGCTGGGAATCTATGGCGGGGCGAGCATGCCGGCCGAAGTGCGCCAAGCCTTTGGCGAGGCCGTGGGCGTGCCCTTGCAGCAGTGCTATGGCCTGACCGAGACGCGAGTCACCGCCATCGGGCGGCTGGATGCCTCCGGACTGCGTAGTCCCGATGGCTTGTTGCCCGCGCCCGGCTTCCGGTTCCGAGTCGTGGACACCGATATGAACGACGTGCCGCGAGGAGAAAAAGGCGAGCTTATCCTGCGGGGGCCCGGTGTGATGAAGGGCTACCTGAGCAACGATGCCCTGAATGCGGACATCTTTCGCGGGAACTGGTTCCACACCGGCGACGTGGTCGAGCATGACGCCGACGGCTGTTACTACATTGTCGCGCGCAGCAAGGACATCATCTCGCGCGGCGGTTTTAAGGTATACCCCGCCGATGTCGAGCGTGTGCTCCGGGGTCATCAGCACGTGGCCGATGTCGTCGTGGTGGGCGTGCCGGATGTCGAGTATGGGGAGGAGATCGGCGCGGTCTTCGTGCTTCACCCGGATGCGGCCATCGCAGAGGAGGGGCTGAGGCAGTGGATTCGTGAAGCCCTGCCCGCCCACAACCAGCCCCGTAAGCTGCTCATTCGCGATGCCCTGCCAATAACGCCCACCGGAAAGGTCGTCAAGAGCGCCGTGCTCGAATGGTTTCAACAGTCTGCAATCACGATGTAGTTGAAATTTTCAACATTGTAAATAGTTCATATCATTTAATTTACGTGCTCATATCGCGGCGTTTTTTGCTTGGCACTAAAAATTTCAAGTTGACAAAATGCGAGTTCGGCACTATGCTGCGCCACGTAATTCCCGATTGGCGATGGGCGGGTAAATTTTTTCCCAACGAATTGAAACCTTTTAATGGAGGAAGGGCAATGCGGAGGCAAGGCTTCACTTTGATTGAGCTGCTGGTGGTTATCGCCATCATCGGCATTCTGGCGGCAATTCTGCTGCCCGCGCTTGCGCGTGCCCGTGAAGCCGCGCGCCGGAGCAGTTGCCAGAACAACCTGAAGCAGATTGGGCTTACGCTGAAGATGTACGCCAACGAATCGCGTGGCGGGCTCTTTCCTTCGGCGTCCGACCGGACCTCGCACCTGATCACCTATCCGCGCCAGATCGACTATAGCCAGTATCAGGAGTGTGGTTACAAGAACCCGAACGACACGACGCCGCTGGGATTCCAGTCCTCGGGCCTTGGCGGGGGCACGGGCGAAGTGGACCTCTTCCCTGACATGCGCGCGATTTACCCGGAATACTTGTCGGACATCAACGTGCTGCT
>JBJOID010000143.1:0-15773 GCA_046047315.1 Candidatus Hydrogenedentota bacterium
AGAGCGTGCATCTCGCCAGCTATCCCGATGCCGATGCCTCGGCTTTGGACAGGGAACTGCTGGCGCAGATGGAGACGACGCGCGAGGTGGTGACGCTGGGCCTCAATGCCCGTCGCGGCGCCAACATCAAGGTGCGCCAGCCGTTGGGCGAGTGCGAGATCATCCTCGCGGACAATACCCGCCGCGACGGTCTGTTCCGCCACCTCGATCTCATCAAGGAAGAACTCAACATCAAGGACATTTTCTTCTGCGACGCGCCGGAAGACTACGTCTCGTATGAGGTGAAGCCCAACTTCAAGACCATGGGCCCCAAGTTTGGCAAGCAGGTGAAGGCTATCGGCTCAGCACTTGCAGGGGCCGACGGCGCCAAACTTTACGCACAGTTGCAGCAGGGCGGCATCAACATCGAGATCGAGGGTATGGCCGTGGTGCTCGAAGCCGACGACGTGGAAGTGCGCCTGACGCCCCGCGAGGGTTTCGCGGCGGCCCAGGGCAAGGGTGCCGTGGTCGTCATCTCCACCGAGATCACCGAGGAACTCAAGCGCGAGGGACTCGTTCGCGAGTTTATCCGCCTCGTGCAGGACATCCGCAAGGAGATGGAGCTGGCCTACGACGCCCGCATCTACGTCGAGGTCTACACGACCGACACCTATCTCGCCGGAGTCATCGACCAGTTCAAGCATGCCATCATGGGCGAGACACTGGCCGAAAGCATCACCTCCGGCGAACCCGCCATGGACGGCAAGGACTGCGACATCGAAGGCAGCGCCCTGCGCGTGAGGGTAACGGTGAAGGCGTGAGACCCTTCGTCATTGCCTGCTGCTTACTCCTGCTTGCCGTGGCCACTCCAGCCGCCGCTTTCCGGGTGGTGGGCTACGTGCCCACGTGGACCATTGACAAGGTGCACCCGGAGTCGCTGGGAAAGTTGACCGATGTGATCCTATTCTCCGCAGAGGTGGACCCCTCGGGCAGCTTCCCGGAGACTCCTATTCCCGCCGATGCGCTCGCGTGGTACCAGCAGGCCAAGGCATCGCACGGCCTGCGCCTGCATCTCTGCTTCGGCGGATGGGGACGTTCCGGCGGATTCGCCGCCATGGCGACGGACCCCGCAAAGCGAGGCGCATTCATGGCCGCCGCGATTGATTATTGCTCGACGAACGGCATCACCGGCATTGACTACGACTGGGAGTTTCCCGAGGACGCCGCCCAGAAGACCGCCTATGACGACCTTCTCGTGGAGAGCAAGGCGGCCGCGTCTGCGAAGTCGCTGGAAGTATCCGTCGCCCTTGGTTTCACGCAGTCACTCAGTGAACGCGCCTACACCGCCGTGGACCATGTTCACCTGATGACCTACGACATGGGCAAGCGCCACGCCACCTTCGACGCGATGGAAGGCGTGGTGAAGCGGTTACTGCGTAAGGGACTGCCCGCCGGAAAGATTTGTCTCGGCGTATCCTTCTATGGCCGCAAGATGGATGACCCCGAAGCGAGCCTCGGCTACGCTGCCATCGTGGAGCAGCACCGTCCCGAACCCAAGGCCGACGAGGCGGGCGGTTACTACTTCAACGGACCGGACACGATCCGCGCCAAGACGCGCTACGCCCTGGAGCAGCAGCTCGCGGGCATCATGATCTGGGAGATCAGCACGGACACCCAGGGCGAGAGCTCGCTCCTTCACGCCATCGCAGACGAGTTGACGAAGCAACGCTGACTATAGGGTGCCTTATGTAGGGGATCCGCCAGCAGAGGGGGCTAGCCCAAAACCCGCGCGTTTATATCCAGATCTGCACGACCGATTCCTGCCTGGCCGCAGCCTTCCGACTTAGGAAAATCGATCGCGAGATTGTCGAACCCGTGTCTTAGTAGGGGTTTACCCCTTATCGCGTCCCTTGCGCGGACCGGGGCCGCCCTTCTTCGGGCCGGGAGACTTCTTGTTCACCACATGCGGCCGTGGCTTGCGCGGGGGCGCAGGCAGCTCATCCGCGTTCACGCGCGATATGTTCAGCTTCTGTCCCGCCACGCGTACCTTTTGCAGCAGCTTGAAGATGTCGTTTGGCATGGGGGGCAGGGCCACCGTAGAGAAATCCTCGTAGATGTCGATCTGCCCAATGTAGCGACCCGCCAGTCCCGCCTCGTTGGCGATGGCCCCCACGATGGCTCCGGGAGCCACTCCGTGGCGCGCGCCCACCTCGATGCGGAACAACTCGCGATCTCCCAGTTCGGCGTCGCTGCGCTTCTCCCGCTTCGCCGGACGTTCCCGACCACCCTCTTCCACGGCCTCCCGCTTGTGGGGCGGGGGCGGTAGCAGGAAGGGTTCCTCGCCCTGAAGCATCCGCGCCAGCGCGGCCGCCACGTCCACCGGTGAGGCGTCGTGCTCCTGCACATACTGCTCGATGACCCGGGGAAAGATACCCAAGTCCTCGTTGGCGAGGGTGTCCGTGATCTTCTGCTTGAACTGGGCCACCCGGCGATCGTTGATGTCCTCCGTGCTGGGCATCTTCAGCAGCTCGATCTTCTGCTTGGTGGCCTGCTCGATCGCGTTCAGCATGCCCTTCTCGCGCGGCGAAACAAACAGGATAGCCTCGCCGCTGCGGCCCGCGCGGCCCGTGCGGCCCACCCGGTGCACGTAGGATTCCGTGTCGTAGGGTATGTCGTAGTTGATCACATGGCTGACGCGCTCGACATCGAGCCCGCGCGCCGCCACGTCCGTCGCCACCAGAATGTCGATCTTGCCCCGCTTGAAATTCTCCACAATGCGCTCGCGGTCGCGCTGGGCCACGTCGCCATTCAATGCTCCGCAGGCATGTCCGCGCGCTTCGAGACGCTCGGCCAACTCCACCGTGGCCGCTTTGGTCTTCACAAAGACCAGCATCCCATCGAAGGGTTCAAACTCCAGTATCCGAGTCAGGGCGTCCAGCTTGTGGGCATGGCCCACCGTCCAATACCGCTGATGGATCGTGTCCGCCGTGGTGGTCTTCACCTTGATGGTGATTTCCGCCGGGTTGCGCAGGTGCTGCTGGGCTATCTTGCGGATGGGCGGCGGCATGGTGGCGGAGAACAGCGCCACCTGGCGCTCTTCCGGCGTCTGTTCGAGAATCCACTTCACGTCGTCGATGAAGCCCATGCGCAGCATCTCGTCGGCTTCGTCGAGCACCAGCACCTTTAAGAGTCCCAGATTCAGGGTGCCCCGGCGCATGTGGTCCATTACCCGCCCCGGCGTGCCCACCACGATATGCACCCCCCGGTCGAGGTGGCGCAGCTGTTGCACATAGCCCTGTCCGCCGTAGACTGGCAACACGTGCAGCTCACGCAGGTGGGCCGCGTAGCGCTGGAAAGCCTCCGCCACCTGAATGGCGAGCTCGCGCGTGGGCGCGAGCACCAGCACCTGCGGGTCGCGCTGCGCGAGATCGATGCGCGACAGAATCGGCAGGGCGAAGGCCGCCGTCTTGCCCGTGCCGGTCTGCGCCTGCCCCAGTACATTGCGCCCTTCCAGAAGCGGCGGAATCGCCTGCGCCTGGATGGGCGAAGGGGTTTCATAGCCAACCTCTTGCAGGGCCTTGAGGATGGGCTTCGACAGGCCGAAACTGTCAAAGCCGGGCGTTATCGGGGCGTCGTCGGACATAAGGGTATCCAAGTGTGGCGGGGTGGAAGGGGATAACGGCGAAGAAATACACCGAATTACACGACGAAGTATAGCACAAGTGCTGAAGATTTAACCAGAAGTCGGGTACAATCGCGACACGATCTCGAACAATTGGAGAAATTTTATGCGCGGCAGGCTCTTTTCCGTGCTTCAAGGGCTCGCGCTTGCCGCGATGTTCGTCACTCCGGTTCGGGCGGAGACCGTCATCGCGGACCTGTTCCAGCCGGCAACGCCGGGGGACAAGGCGGAGATGCGCTCCTTCTCCGTGGACCCCGTGGCGCTCGGCCGCGTGAAGGCTGCCGATGGCGCGCTTCGTATGGAAGGGGTGCCCACGCCGGAGGGCACGACCAGCCTCTCGCTGGAGCCCTTCTCTCCCTTCACCAGCGATGGCCGGATCGTGCTGAAGAACGGCCGGGGTGAGCGCGCCCTACCGTTGCCGGAGCACCGCTTCTACCGGGGACGCACGGCCGAGGGCGGTGCCGCGTTTCTGCGCGTTTCGGAATCTGGCACGCTTTACGGCGTGCTTGCCGGGGATGGCGCGGGCGCGACGGTGCTGAACGCGCACGGTGAGGAGGGATATGCCAAGGCGGCGAGTGCCGGGGAGGTCGCCGGGTACTGCCCGGGCGGGCTGCCCGTCGAGGAATTGCTCGCTGCGCCGGAGCCCGCCCCCTGGCAGCGCCGGGCCAACAAGGCCGCCCTGTCCGAATACCGCATCCTGGTTGACATGGAGAATCGTCTGTTTGAGTCGGTATTCCGCGCCGATCCGGAGCGCGCGGCGGATTATGTTGCGGACGTGTTTGGGGTGGTGTCCGCCGTTTACCAGCGCGACCTCGGCGTGAGCCTGGCCGTGAGCGACCTGATCCTGTGGGACGAACCGGCGCCCTTCGAGACGACGACGGTCACGGCGAGCACCCCCAGCTACGAAGGCACGCTGGACGATTACAGCTTTTTCGACCGCCAGCGCTCGGGCTATTCGCGGCACCTGTCGCACCTGCTCAGCTTCAAGCTGCCGTCCTACGGCTCCACCATCGGGCTGGCCTTCGTGGGGGCGCTGTGCTCGGTCACCTTCAAGCAGGGCTCTTCCACGCTGAATGGCGCCGCCACGGCCTTCGACCCCGACACCAACGAGCAGGACCTGATGACGGTGGCGCACGAAATCGGCCACAACTTCGACGCCTTCCACACCAACACCTTCACCATCATGGACGCGATATCTTCCACCGCGCTCGACTTCCGCTTTTCCAACGATTCCATCACCATCATGACCAACAAGATCAACACGGCCAGCTGCACCCTGATCGCCCAGCAGCAATGCCTGCCGGAATCGCTCGACGGGCAGGACCCCGCGCAGGCCGCGCCGGTCACCGGCGCGTATTTCCAGACCTCGGTCTCCGCGCCCGTGTTCGAATCCTTCAGCGGGGCGGACGAGCCCATTGGGCGGGTGCGCTGGTGGGGCACCACCGGCGGCTGCACGCGCGCTTCCGACGCGTTCAGCATCTCCTTCTTTGAGGACGAGGCCGGAACCCCCGGCAACCTGGTGGCGCAGCACACCGTTGACGCCGCCCCGCTGGCCACCGGCCTGAGCCTTGACGGCGATCCCCTCCTGCGCTACGAGGCCGACCTGCCCGAGGTGGTCAACCTCGCCGCCGGGTGGATTTCCATCCACGGCGTGGGCGACGACCTCTGCGCCTTCTCGTGGGCCGCCTCCACCGAGGGCGACAACCTCCACTTCCTTTCCGGTATCGTGCTGGGGCCGCAGCCGGGCGACCTCGCCTTCTGCCTCGCCGGGGAATTCGTGCCCGTGCCGATTGCCGGGCTGGACTGCGACGCGGGGGCCTTGTTCTCCCAGACGCTCGACCCCTCCAGCCCCGCCGACCTGGTCAGCAATGAGGGCGGGGAGCGCGTCTTTTACGACGCCTTTACCGGGGTGGGCGCGCCGATTCAAGCCGTGCAGTGGTGGGGCTATGCCACCACCGAGGAAGACGCCGCCTGCACCCGCGCGCCGGACACCTTCCAGCTGGACTTCTTCTCCGGCACCACCGTGCCATCCACGCTGGTGACAGGTTACGAGGTGACGCCCCAGCGCGAAGAGCTGACGGTGAACACCTTCCCGCCGCTGATTCGCTACACCGCCACCCTCGACCCGCCGCTCCTGCTGAACCAGGGCGTGCTGCGCATCCAGGGCGTGGGGGATGTCGACTGCCGCTTCAGCTGGGCCGTCGCCACCGAGGGCGCGGGCGGCTTCGGCTTCACACAGAACGCACAGAATTTCTTCTTCCCCAGCCTCGAGGCCGCCTTCTGCCTGCTGGGCGAAGCCGTGTCGCCCGAGGGCGAAGGGGAAGGACAGCCCGAAGGCGAGGGTGCGCCGGAAGGGGAAGGAGCCATCGAGGGCGCGGGCGAGGGGGAAGGGTCGAGCGAAGGCTCCATAGAGGGCGAAGGCTCAAGCGAAAGCGAGGGACTGGCCGAAGGAAGCGCGGAAGGCGAAGGTGGCGAAGAAGGTCAGACCGAGGGCGAAGGGGAGGAGGACGGGGAGGGACAGGCCGAGGGCAGCCCCGAGGGTGAAGGCGGCGCCGACGGCGAGGGTGACGAGGAGGGGCAGGCGGAAGGCAACCCCGAGGGCGAGGGGGAAGCGGAAGGCGAGGGCGAAACCGAAGGCGCGGCCGAGGGAGAGGGAGAGCCGCTCGACCCCTTCGAGCAGCTGCTCTACACCTTCGCCTCGGCCGACGTGAACGCCGACAGCCGCGTGACGCTCGCGGAAATCCTGGTGCAACTCGACTTCTTCACCCAGGGCAACCTCGAAACGGCGGACGCCAACGGCGACAGCGCCCTCAGCGTGGCCGAACTCCTCGCCGTCAGTTCCGCCCAGGTAGTCCTCAGCGCCGACACCAGCGGCGACTACGTCCTAAGCCTGCCCGAACTGCTGCGCGTGGTGCAGCTCTATAACGCCGGCGGCTACGCCTGCGCCGCCAACCCCGGCGCCACCGAGGACGGCTACACCCCGCAGGCCGCCCCCGGCCCGCCCGCCTGCCTCCTGCACGCCCTCGACCGCAACGGCGACAACCAGCTCTCCCTCAGCGAACTCCTTCGCGGCATCCAGGTCTTCAGCTTCGCCGGATACTCCTTCTGCGACGGCCAAAGCGAAGACAACTTCTGCGACCGCCCCTGAGCAAGCAGGTTCAACGCGAGGACGGACAAAGAAAAAGCCCGCCCCCCGAAGGGGGCGGGCGGGAGAGACTCAGGCACTAACTCAGCAGAACTGAGAGCCGTTGTTTACGCAGTAATCGGTGGCTGCGCCAACCTCACAGCCGATCTTGTAACCGTTCGCGTCCTTCTTACACTCATAGCCTTTGGCGCCACCCGCAGGCTTGTCAACAATTGGCCGGGCATTCGGAAGTGAAATGCCGTCATCGGTTTGAAGCTATGCGTGCACTTCAACTTTGAATCCGCCAACTAGCAACTCGATGTTGTGCAATAGTCCTGTGGATCGGCCTTTACGCATGACCCACTAACGCACTTGTAGCTGTTGCCACCTCCCTTTGTTCCCACCATGCCTTGCATAACGGCGGTCTTCACATCTTGATTTGCAAACGTCATTCCCTCATTACGTTGAACAGGGGACAGGGGATCAATGAACCGCTTCTCCACTGCGAAAATCAGTGCTGCGCGATCGGCGTTCACCGATTCCTTGAGGTTGAGCACGCCGAGATAGTTCTTGTTCCCGATCGGCGTCTGAGTATATCCGCCGCTGCTATTGGGCACCCCGTCAAGATGCTTGTCCAAGTCGGCCGCGGAGGGGCGGCTGATGCTTGGGTCCTTTGCGATGTCGGTGCGCAATCCCACAAAGGGCATGCATGCCCACTTGAGGGTTCGCTGGAAATGCTCGAACAAATCTATGAACCGTTCGTAATCGGGCTTCGAGGCTGCATTGGGATAAACATACAGGTCTCCCATCGTAATCGATCCCGCGCCAGTCTCTCCCGCAATGAGCGCCAGTGTAGCCTTGCCAACGTACACGTCATGCGGGGTGAATGAAGCCAGCCGCAAGGTGTCCCCGTCGGCCACGGGCACCGTGTCCATGCGGGCGGCGAAGTAGGTTGCCACCGTCTTGATGGAATTCTTGAAATACCAGTTGAAGTCCGCCGGAACTATTCTCCCATTGTCGTCGGGAGCGTTTCCGTGCAGCAGGTTGGTCAAAAAATTGTGATTCAAAACCTGGTGCCATTGATCGTTGTAGCTTCCGTTCACCGGGCGCGGAGGGTCCTCCATCCAGTGACGCTTGCGCGCTCCATCGGCAGGAATGATGTCGTAATTCATGTCTCATACCCATGCGCGACTCATCTTACGTTAACCTCCAAATGTAGTGAATGGTGTTCATAATTGGCAATTAGGGATGCAGATTCGTTTTTCTTCAAGGAGAGCATTGGAACTTGGACGCGATTAGGGGATAACGATTTCCAAAGCAGGCGTCAAAGTTGCCGGATAAGTCGGAATACTCTTGAGCCCACAACAGGACACTTAAGTGAATATCCTTAACCCACGCGGGCATCGTGTTTCCCCTCCGATGTCGATACGCTGCGATTTCCCTGGGTGGCGTTATTGCAGGAGCACGACGGGTTCGCTGAACGCGCCGCGCTTGATGTGAAGCCGGACACTATTTCCGGGGGCTTCCCCTTCCCCCGGATGCTGCCTCAGGTATTCAATGAGTTCTTGTAGGTTGCTGAAACTCCTGTCGTTGATGGCGGCAATGCGGTCATACACGCTTAATCGCAGTTTTGTCAACCAGGGCTTCAGGGGCGAGGTGGACATATCGGGCAGCCAGAGGTCGAGCACATCCTGTTCGGGCGGCCAGCCGAGCCACTCCGTTGTGCGCGAATACAACTGCGTGTTGAGGCTTGCGCCGTAGAACTGGAGCGCGGTGAGGAATTCGGCTTGCAGCTGTTTACATTCCTCGTCGGAGAGTTCCACCGGTATTTCCGGGCTTTCCGGGCAGACCACGGTCACGCGTCCGGTGAAGTTTTGGCCCGCGCGGTTGCCGCCGCCCCAGGCGGTTTCCCCGCAGGGCGCGCCGGGGGCGAGCAGGGCGAGCAGCGGGGCGGCGCCCTCGGGGCGCAGGGTCATGCCGGGGTGGAGGCCCAGCGTGGCCAAGGTTTCGGTGAGGGGGCCTTCGGGGAGGGGGGCGCCGCCGGCCAATTGTTCCCGCCAGCCGGGGGCGACGGCCTCCAGCCGCGCGGCCAACTCCGCCAGCCGGGACGGGGTGACCAGCGCGTGATGCACGAAATCGCTGGAGGCAGCCAGGGCCTGTGCACTGGGCGGCGCGGTTCGGTTCACCCGCAGCATCCCGTTGTAGTAGCCCCAGAGATCTTCACTATCCCCGGCCAGCGCGATCTTGCTGCCTTGTTCTTCCCATTGCAGGCCGGAATTCTGCAACTGGTTTCCCTCGGTGACGAGGTGGAGCGTCAGTCCCGCGTCGCTCGCCACGAAGAGGCGGTTGCCATCGCGCGTGAAAAGGAGCGCATTGACCTCGCTGTTCGAGGGCTTGACGGTGCTCAGCACTTCCAGGGTGTCGCCGCGCAGCAGGAGGACCGAGCCATCCGCGCGCCCGGCCGCAAGGTAATCCTTGCCCGGCGCCACGGCCAGCGCGCTTAGGTCGCCCGCGCCGAGGTCCACCGTCTTGATCAGCGCGGGGGGATTCGTGGCGGCGTGGTGGAGCTTGCCTGTGCTATCGCCCGCCAGGAGGCTGCCATCCGGCAGGAACACGAGCGCACGAATGGCGTCCTCGCCGCAGGATAGCGTAGCCACCGGTTCGGGCTCCCCGGTTCTCCAGAGGCTCAGCCGGCCATGATAGTCCCCGGCGGCGATCAGGGCGCGGTCCGGGCTGATTTCCGGGCTTGTACCCAGGAGGCCCGTCGTTCCGCGATAGAGCAGCGGGGCCGCGCCCGGCGAGAGGTCCAAGGTGGCGACGCTGAAGCCGTCCACGCTCCACGCCATGAGCGATGCATCCCCCGAGAACGCGGGGGCATGTGGGACACTCATGGACTGGCTTGAAAGTACGGTGCGAAGCCGACCGCTGTGGGGGTCCAGCAGCCACACTTCGCCGTTCAGTCCATAGGCGGCGAGGTGTTGCTGGCTACCAGACAAGCCGTTAATGTAGTGACGCTGTGTCGCCGCGCGGGTTTGGGCGATGGTTTGAATCGCCCGCTCGGGGCTCCAGAATCGCAGGCTGCCCGCGCTGTCCAGCGTGGCGGCATTGCCTTCCTCCAAGGCTGCGAGTCTGCCCGACACCCCCTCGTGCCCGCCGGCCCGGTCAATCAGCGCATTGGTGTTGATGTCGAACCAATTGACGAAACCGTTTTCATCGAGGGCGATGAAGAAGCGGCCGTCCGTGCTGACGGCGCCCTCGCGCAGGGAGTCGTCGCCGCGCAGGTAACGCTGTTGTCCCGTGGCCGCGTCCAGCACCAGCATCACCCCGCCGGAGGCTTTCACGACCAGATTGCCTTTGGGGTCGGCATGCGCGTGGGCCACGTATCCCGTGTCCGCCGTGGTGCTCCAGCGGAGGCTGCCGTCGGCGGTGTCGTGTCCCGCGCAGCGTCCTTCGCCATGCGTCACCAGCACGGCGCCGTCCGGGCTGAATCCGGAGATGTTGCCCGGCATGCTGGCAATGGCCTCGCCGGTTTCCAGAGAGAACAGCGAGACTTTGGTGTCGATGGCGCTGATGTGGCTGCGGCCATGAAGCGCGGCGGCAAGCCCGCGCCCCGCATGCAGGTCGAGAGCGTCGATGCGCCCGTCGAGTTGCGTCACCAGCGTGGCCTCGCCCCCCGTGCGCCAGTTCCACTGGAGCACCTTGCCATCCTCGGTCCCGATAAGGAGGCGGTCCCCATTCAGCGGTATGAGCGCGCTGCAGGGTTGTCCACCGGGAAGCCTGATGCGTGCGGCTTCCGCGCCGGAGGCGACGGTTCTAAGGGTGACGATGCCGTGCGAATACCCGAGGGCGACGGCGGCGCCGTCGTCGAGCAGGACGCCAACGTTGAGGCGGTCGGGCAGCTTCTCGCTCTCAAAGAGCACCTGCCGCCCGAGGACGTCCCACACTCGCGCCTGCCAGTAATCGTAGAGCACGAGCGCGCGGGTGCGGGCGGTGTTGAACTCCAGCCCCATGGGCGGCTCGCCGGGGCGGCTGAGCACGAGGGTTTCGCGTTCGCTCTGGTATTTGGCGTGCCGCCATTCCCAGCCGCGGCGTTCCTCGGGGATGGTGGGGAGGATGGCGCGGACGGTGGCGAAGTCGCCGTCTTCGAGGGCGCGGTGCATGAGGCGGAGGCTGGCGATCCAGGATTCCTCCTCGGCGCGGGCGCGCTGGGTCTGGGCGATGTCGCGCTGCTCCTCGGCGAGGGCCTGGCTGTCGCGGGCGTCCTGCTCGGCGGCCTCGGCGCGGATGCGCTCGGCGCGCTCACGGTCGCGGGCCTGCCAGATGGAGTAGTAGGAGAAGACGAAGCCGGCGAGCAGGACCGCGGCGGCGGTGGCGCCGGAGAGTATCCAGGGGCGGTTGCGGCGGTAGTAGCGCAGCAGCACCTCGCGGGGGGAGTATTCGTGGCTGGAGACGATGGCGCCGGTCTGGAAATTGAGCAGGTCCTTGAGCATCGCCTCGGCGGTCTGGTAGCGGTCGCGGGGGTCCTTTTGCAGGGCGCGCGTGGCGATGCTGGCGAGCTCGGGGGGGATGAGGGTGTCTATGGCGAGGAGGGGGCGGGGGTCCTCGCGCACGGTCTGGTTGAGCAGGCTGGGCACGCTGCCCGCGTCGAAGGGGCGCTGGCCCGCGAGGATTTCGTAGAGCACGACGCCGAGGGAGAAGACGTCGGAAGATTCGTTGATTTTCTGGATGTAGCCGAGGGCCTGCTCGGGGGACATGTAGCCCGGGGTGCCGATGGCCTGGCCGATCTCGGTGGCGATTTCGGCGCCGTGCTCGGCCACGAACTTCTCGCGGAAGCGCTGGATGGTGGCCTGCTCTTCCTCCTCGGAGGCGGTGCGTACCTTGGCGATGCCCCAGTCCAACACCACGGTTTCGCCGAAGTCGCCAATCATCACGTTGGCGGGCTTGATGTCGCGGTGGATGACGCCGCGGCTGTGGGCGTAGGCGATGGCCTGGCAGAGCTGGATGAAGTTGGGCAGAAGGGCGAGGCGGTCTTCGAGGGTCTTGCATTCCTTGATGCGGGCGGAGAAGGTTTTCCCGCGCACCAGCTTCATGGTGTAGTAGAGGGTGCCGTTCTCGCGTCGGCCCACCTCATAGACGGGCACGATGGAGGGGTGTTCGAGCTTGGCGGTGAGCAGCCCTTCCTGCAGGAAGCGCGAGGTCATCGCGGTGGTGCGGCGGATGGGGCTGTCTTCGGTGGCGCCCTGGTGCTCGGACTCGGGCAGCAGCTCTTTCAGCGCCACCTCGCGATCCATCTGGCGGTCGTGCACCAGCAGCACGCGGCCCATGCCCCCGGTGGCGTGCTCGGAGATGTGGGTGTAGCGGCCGGCCGGCTCGATGTAGTCCACGTCTTCGCTGCGGGCGAAACGGGGATTGCCGATCATGGGCGCGGTGGAGGGGTCGCCCAGGGTGGGGGGCTCGGGCTGGCGGATAAAGCGCTCCGCGCGGGCCTCGCCGCCCAAGGCCTCGATAGCGGCATCCACCTGTCCCTCGAAATTCTGGAGGAAGGCGCGCTCCAGCGTGGCGAGGTGTTCGCGTTCGACGGGGGAGAGCAGCCCTTTGCGCTCCAGCACCGTGAGGAGTTCGGGGGCGTCGTCGCGGGTTTCGTCGGCCGAAAGCGGAGCACGTTCATCACGGCGGATGAACGAACCCCACAACAGCAGACGAAGAAGATCATCTCTTCGTCTTATCAT
Source organism: Candidatus Hydrogenedentota bacterium (assembly GCA_046047315.1). Classification (GTDB taxonomy): domain Bacteria; phylum Hydrogenedentota; class Hydrogenedentia; order Hydrogenedentales; family JAEUWI01; genus WGMK01. The sequence continues at coordinate 12,515 of JBJOID010000143.1, forward strand.
GATTCGCTACCTCTAGCTCACCGCGGTCAGCCTACACCCTCGAAGCGGGTTCGTCAAGTAGTTTTTGGGCACAGTTCCTATACTGATGCATTTAGCGATATGGTTAAAGAAGGCAAAGCCCTGCAAGCTTCGCTCGATGGCGGGGTGGGATTCCCGCATACCGCGCAAAAGCAAAAATCCCGGAGCGCGAGACACGCTCCGGGATGTGCGGGAAGTGGGCGGTATCAGGGCTTGCAGCTTTCCCATACGCCGGTGCGGGCGGACTTGAGCACGGCGTCGCAGACGTACTGCGTCTCGAGGCCATCGCGCAGGTTGGGGCGCACGGCGGGCTGGCCGTCTTCGAGGCTCTTGAGGAAGTCTGCGAGACAGTTGATAAATGTGTGCTCGTAGCCGATGGTGGTGCCGGGCACCCAGTAGCGGTCCATGTAGGGATGCTCGAAATCGGTGACGAGGATATCGGTCCAGCCGTGCACGTGCGAGTCGTGGGTGTTGTCGAAGAACTTGATACGGTGCGGTTCTTCAAGGTTGAACTCGAGGGAGCCGTGCTCGCCGTTGACCTCGAAGGTGTTCTGGTTCTTGCGTCCGCGCGCGTAGCGGGTGCTTTCGAAGGTGCCGATGGCGCCGTTGTCGAACTTGACGAGGAAGGCGCACGCGTCGTCGATGCCCACGGCTTCCTTCTTGCCGCTCAACTGGTGGGCGCGTTCCTTGATGAAGGTCTCGGTGATGGCCGATACCTTCTCGGTGCCGCCGATGAGCCAGTGCGCGGTGTCGATGCTGTGCGCCAAGAGGTCTCCGGTCACGCCGCTTCCAGCCACCGCCACGTCGAGGCGCCACAATCCCGCGCCGCCCTGGGGCAGGTCGGGGCTGATGGTCCAGTCCTGCAGGTATTTGGCGCGGTAGTGGAAGACGCGGCCGAGCCGACCCTCGTCGATGAGGCGCTTGGCCAGGCTGATGGCGGGCACGCGGCGGTAGTTGTACCAGATCATGTTCGCCACGCCGGCCTTCTCAACGGCGGCCACCATCCGCTCGCCCTCGGCGGCATTCATGGCGAGGGGCTTCTCGCACAGCACCATCTTGCCCGCGGCGGCGGCGGCCTCCACGATTTCGCAGTGCGTATCGTTCGGGCTGCCAATGTCGATGCAGTCGATGTCCTTGCGATCGATCAGGGCGCGCCAGTCGGTCTCCGTGGTTTCCCAGCCCCAGCGATCGGCGAAGTCCTTGAGCTTCTCCGGATTCCGCGCACAGGCGGCCTTCTTCACCGGCTCGTACTCGAGGTCGAAGAAGTGGCTTACCTGGTGAATCGCATTCGAATGCGCCCGGCCCATGAAGCCATAGCCGATCATCGCGATGTTTAGTTTTTTGGTTGGCATGTTCTTACCTTTAAGTTGTTTGGTGTTTCCCGCAAAGGCGCAAAGAAGCCAAGGGGCAATGCATTAATCCGGCAAGCCATTTGCGATACGGTAGATCCCGTCCTTTAGAAATTCCTCTCCAAAGTTAATCAGCAAGCCAAGTCGTAGCCCCGTTACTTTGAGATATGTTCGTACCTGCTTCTTATGCGCAGGAATAATTTTCTCGACACTCTTGAGTTCGAGGAGGACAAGGTTTTCCACTATTACATCTGCGCGAAACGCCTCGTCAAAGCATTCACCATCATAGTGGATTTCAATAGGTACTTGTCTGGCATATGCCATTTCATTCTTTCGAAGTTCATAACATAGGACCGACTCATTCACAGATTCGAAAATACCAGGCCCGAGTGCCGTGTGAACTTTGAAGGCTAAGTCCAGTATTCGCTTGGAAAGCAAGTTCTCAGGACAGTCGTGCAACTAGTCTTCCTTTGCGGCCTTTGCTCCTTCGCCTCTTTGCGCGAAAACTCTAACCACAGTACTTTCGGTTCAGCTCGTCCAATGACTTTTTGCAGCGTTCGGTCAGGTTCCAGGCGTCGGGCCAGAAGCAGAGGTCGATGGTCCACCAATCGTGCGGGCAGCCGCAGGTAAGCAGTTCCGGCACGATGGCGTCGAAGTCGAGGTAGCCGTCGCCGAAGGGCGGGTGGCTGCTGGTCTCGTCGTGGTGCAGCGTGCCGTCGCTGTCGATCAGGTGAATGTGGTTGATCTTTCCCTTCAGGCGCTTGAGCAGGTCGAGGCATCCTCCGGGAAGGATCTCCTTCTCACCGGGCTGGCGCGCGCCCTTGCCCGCCACCATTTCCGCGTGGCAGGTGTCAAACATCACACCGAAGTTGTCCTCGCCCACGCCCTCGATCACACGCTCAATATCGCTCGGCTTGTTGAATGCGAAGCCCGGCTCGAATTCCCAGGTCACATAGATGCCCTTGTCGGCGGCGCGCTTGCTGCATTCTTTCCAGGTCGAGGTTACGCGCTTGAGGGCGGTGTCGTAATCCACCTCTTCGAAGATGGTCGGGTGCTGCACCGTGTCCACGCGTATGCCCTTCGCGCCGATGTCGAACGTATAGTCCAGCCCGCGCTGGAATTCGCTCACATACTTCGAGGTGTCCTCGGTATTGATGAGCTGCTCGCCCCACAGGTTGGGCACGAAAGCCGAAAAGCCAAGGCCGAGCGCCGCAGCGTCGTCCTTAATCTTCTGGCGCTCTTCCTTGGTGTGCTGGTTGTCCGGGTTCGGATGAATTCCGAATCCGCCCACCTCGACGCCGTCGAAGCCCAGTTCGCTCAGCTTTCGGCACACCTCGTCCCAAGGCACGGGACAGTCCGCGTAGGGTCCAATCGTGTAAGCCCAGCTTCCGATGGAAATCTTCTTCATATTACCCTCCTTCTCGATTCCAGCCCGCAGTGCGCGGGAAAGCTGCTATTTAGCCTTGCGCCCACGCGAAAGTGCAAGCAGCCCTGAAGGGGAGGAATCAACCGTCCAGCGCGGGCTCGACGGGGTGGCGGCTGCGCTTCTGGCGCAGCAGGCGCTGCACCTGCCGGTGCTTCTCATCCGTAAGCGGCATGAACAAGAACACCAGCGACGCCACGATGAAGAAGCCGCCGACCACCGGACCGAACAGCATGGAGAGCCGCCATGCCACCTCGGGCGGTTGTTCCGTCGCCCCTGCCTGGTAGCCAATCATGGACAGCATTTGTCCCGTCGTGGCCAGCCCAATGGCGCGGGCAATCTTGGTGGCCAGTGTCCAGCAACCGAAATAGAGGCCTTCCCGGTGCTGCCCGGATCGAAGCTCGTCGTAGTCCGCGATATCCGCCACCAACGAATCAAAGAGGATGATACTGCTGACGAGGAACCCGCC
>JBJOID010000144.1:0-3398 GCA_046047315.1 Candidatus Hydrogenedentota bacterium
TGGCCAGCGCTCCGCCAAGCGCGAGCGAGCCCGTGTCGCCCATGAAAACCTCGGCAGGATGCGCATTGAACCAAAGAAAGCCCAGCCCTGCGCCGAGAAGCGCTGCGCCGAACACGAACAATTCGCTCGCCTCGGGCACATAAGTCACATAGAGATAGCTGGACCAATCGGCCCGGCTGATGACATAGGCAATGGCGGAAAACGCGGTGATGGAGATGACAGACGCCCCGGCGGCAAGGCCATCGAGACCATCGGTCAGGTTGACGCCATTCGACGTGGCGACAATGACCAGCACGATGAAGCCTACGTAAAGCACACCCAGCGGAATGAACCAGTCCTTGAAACCGGGCAATCCCACCGAAGTGTGACGGTCTCGGCTGGAGGCGAGCATCGCATCGGGAAAGGCAGACTCCATCAGCAGGCGGTTGAAACGCAGTTGCTCCATGTCGCTCAACGGAGCGGAGCGCTCCGCGAGTTCGGCCGCTTCGGGGGAGAGGCTGGATACCGGCCAGAGCGCGGAATCATGCAACGCGCCGCCGCGCAAAATTTCACGCAGCGAGCGGCGCACCGCAAGCTCGGTTTCCAATTCGTGCGTGCCAGACTCGCGCATGAGCTTCAGTTCCCGGCGCGCCTCGTCGCTCAAGAGGGACCACACATGCGCGGCCGGAGATGAACTTGGAGAAATATCGGCGCCCTCGGACAACTCCGTGAGGAAGGCGCGCCAATCCCGCACGTCGGAGGCCTCGATGTGCCCCGCGCTGTAGGCAATCGGGTTCAGGTACAAATAGAGCCCAAGCGAGACGCCGCAAATAATCTGGCCCGCGAACTTCGCCTTCGCGGTCAGGCCGGCATTTTGTTTCTTCTTCAGCTTGGTGTAGTCGTCGAGGAAGCCCACCGTCCCAAGCCCCACCAGAATGAGCATGGCCACCCACAGCAGACGATTTTCAAGCGTGCTCCAGAGCAGCAGCGAGGCGACCGTTGCGCCAATCAGCATCACACCGCCCATGGTGGGCGTGCCGGACTTACCCTTGTGCAGTTCATGCAGCGCGGCCACATGTTCCTTCTTGATGTATTGACCGATCTTGAGGGACTTCAACATGCGGATGGCCCACGGCCCGGTGACCACGCAGAGCAGGAAGGCCGTGAAGGCCGCGCCGCCAGCGCGCACGGTGTGGTAGGTCAACACATTCAGCGCGTCGAATTGCGGCAGGAAATAGAGTGCCAGATGATAGAACATTTCGATTCCGCGTGGTTGTCAGCTCGCCGCAGGTGCGGCGGGATTGATTCGCTCTTCCAGTGCCTTGATGACGTTTTCCATACGCATGCCCCGTGAGCCCTTCACCAGCAACGCATCACCGGGGCGCATGATGGCCATGACCGCATCGGCGATCGCCTCGTGCGACCCCAGCGCGTGCGCCTCGGCAATCCCGGCAGCGCGCGCCGCATCGGTCACCAGCCCCGCATATTCGCCCAAGGCGAACAGGACATCGACTCCCTGACGCGCGGCTTCCTCGCCCAACTCGCGGTGGGCGCGCTCGGCCACGGGACCCAGCTCGAACATGTCCCCGAGGGCCGCGAAGCGCCGTCCGCCCTGATGCAGGGCCAGCGCGGCCAGCGCAGCACGCATGCTGGGTGGGTTCGCGTTGTAGGAATCGTCGAGCACTTCCAGAAGCCCCACCATCAGGGACTTGAAACGTGGAGCGCCCTGGCATGCCGCACGGAGGGGTTCCTCGAAATCGGTGACGCCATGGCGAAGCGCGACACTGATAGCAATGACCACGCTGTTGGCATGGGCCGGCACGCGCAACGGCAGCCGTAGCCTACCGACCGGGGTAATGTCCAGTAGCATACCGCCTTCGCCATCGGGCGCGCATCCCTCCAGGCGCACGCTTCCCTCGCTGCCGAAATAGACCTTCTCCCCTGAATACTGCTCGCCGACCCGACGACACCAGGGGTCGTCGGTGTTGACGTGAAACACCCCGTTTCGCCCCAGGCCGGAAGCAATCTCCGACTTGGCGGCGGCGACAGCCTCGACGCTTCCGCCGAAACCTTCCACATGCGCCTCGCCGATCATTGTGATGACCGACTCGCCCGGCCGCGCGAGGCGGCACAGCGAAGCGATTTCCCCGGGATGGTTGGCCCCCATTTCGATGACGGCGAAGCCGGTGTCTGCGTCAATCGCCAGCAGGGAGAGCGGGCAGCCGATATCGTTGTTCAGGTTGCCCGGCGTCTTGGCCACCTTGAAGCGGCTGCCCAGCAGCCCCGCGACCATTTCCTTGGTGGTGGTTTTTCCGGCGGAACCCGTGATGGCGAAGACCGGAATGTCGAACTGCGAACGATGCCACGCGGCAAAGCGCTGCAACCAGGCCTGTGGATCTTCTGTAACGATGGCCGGTCCAGGCGGATTGGGGTTGGAGGTGATCACTGCCGCCGCGCCCGCGCTCACCGCTGCATCGAGCATGGTGTTCGCGTCGAAGCGTTCCCCTTTGAGCGCCACGAACAGCTGGCCCGGCTGGAGCTTTCGGGTGTCCGTGCTGGCGCCGGACACCGGCGTGCCCCCCTCGATGGCATGCCCCCCCACCGAAGCCGTCAGTTCTTCCAGCGTGTAGCGCCAAGCCATCAGCCAATCCTCCGTAGCACGTCGCGCGCAACCTCGCGGTCGTCGAAGTGAATCTTCTCCGTGCCAATGATTTGGTAATCCTCGTGCCCCTTGCCCGCGATGAGCACCAGGTCTCCCGGGGCGGCGCGGCGGATCGCCGTCTCAATGGCCGTGGCACGGTCCTCAATGACCTCGTAGTCCTCGCCCTTCCTCCGGCCCGCCTGCTGCAAACCCACTTCCGCGTCCAGCAGGATGCGAAAAGGATCTTCAGTGCGCGGATTGTCGGAAGTCAGGATGCAAAAATCCGACATCGCGCCAGCCACCTTGCCCATCTTGGGACGCTTCGTCTTGTCGCGATCCCCTCCACACCCGAACACCGTGATGACTTTGCCGGTGCACAGAGCGCGCGCGGCTTCAAGCACGTTGCGAAGCCCGTCGTCGGTATGGGCGTAGTCCACCACCACCTGAAACGCCCGCCCTTCCCCCACGGCCTCAAAGCGGCCAGGCACGCTGGGCAGCCCCTCAAGCCCGGACACGATCGCTTGAAGGCTTGCCCCCGCGGCTCCCGCCGCCGCAGCGGCGCAGAGGGCATTGGAGACGTTGTGCATGCCGAGCAGGGGCAGCCGCAATGGAGCCTCCCCCCAGGGGGTGATCAAATTGAAAGCGGTGTGCTGCATGGTCATGCGTATGTCTTCCGCGCGACACGCAGCCCCCTTGCCGTAGGGAATCGTTCGGCACGGCGCGGCCTGCCGGTAGTAAGCGCCGAAGGGATCGTCGAGGTTGACGACGGCCGTGCCAA
>JBJOID010000145.1:0-5182 GCA_046047315.1 Candidatus Hydrogenedentota bacterium
ACGGACGAGTTCATCGAGGCGGCGAAGACTTTCGCGCCGGGGATTGTGCTGTTCTTTATAGGGCCCATTGAAACAGGCTACGACCCGCGCGCCAAGATTGCGGCGTGCGGCGTGGGGGACAGGGTCTTCATCCACCCTCCGGTGCATCCCAGTGAGGTGATGGACTTTGCTTACAGCGCCCATCTTGGGCTTCAAACCCAACTGGACGACGGCCTGAACCACCTTTACTGCGCCCCCATCAAACTGTTCCAATACCTGATGGCGGGGCTGCCGGTCATCGCGTCGAATTTTCCCGGGATGATTGACGTGGTGGAGAAGAACGACGTGGGGGTATGCGCCGACCCGCTGGATGCCGCCGCGATTGCCTCGGCTATAAACCAAGTGCTGGCGGACGACCCGACCTGGCGGCGGATGTCCGCCAATGCCCTGCGCCTGGCGCGGGAACAGTTCAACTATGAGAAGGAAGGTGCGCCGCTCTTTGAAGCGGTGGCGCGCTTGACGGCGTGAAGGAGAGCAGATCGCATGGCTAAGTTTGTCGTAACCGGCGGGGCTGGATTCATTGGATGCAATACCGTGGAGCGGCTGCTGCGCGATGGTCACGACGTGATTGTGATCGACAACCTCAGCCGCAAGGGCACCCAGTCCAACCTGGAATACCTGCAAGGAATCGGCAGCTTTGTTTTCGAGAAGGCCGACCTTCGGGAAGCCGACGCCATAGCCAGAATCTTTCGTGAGCACCCGGGCATTGGCACGGTCATTCACCTCGCCGGCCAGGTGGCGGTGACTACCTCCGTGAAAGATCCGCGCGAGGACTTCGAAATCAACGCGCTCGGCACATTCAACGTGCTGGAGGGGGTACGCCTATCCGGGCAGAAGCCGCTGGTGATCTACTCTTCCACCAACAAAGTCTATGGCGGGATGGAGCACATCATCATTGATGAGTTGGAAGACCGCTATGTTTACCGCGACTACCCGCTGGGGATCCCCGAGACCGAGCTGCTTGATTTCCACTCTCCCTATGGTTGCTCTAAGGGGGCGGCGGACCAGTACATTCGCGATTACCACCGCATCTATGGCATCCCGACGACCGTCTTCAGACAGTCCTGCATTTACGGCTACCGCCAGTTCGGGGTCGAGGACCAGGGGTGGGTGGCTTGGTTCGTCATCGCCGCGGTGCTCGGCAAGGACATTTCCATCTATGGCGACGGCAAGCAGGTGCGTGATGTATTGTTCATTGACGACCTGGTCAACGCCTACCTCATGGCGGCCGAGCATCCCGGGAAAGTCGCCGGCAAGATCTTCAATGTAGGCGGCGGCCCGGAGTTCACCATGTCGGTCTGGCGCGAGTTTGGCCCGATGATTGAGCAGGCCATTGGCAGGAAAATCCCGGTGACCTACGGCGATTGGCGCCCCGGCGACCAGCCCTGCTACGTGAGCGACATCCGCAAGGTGAAGGAAGAACTCGGCTGGGAGCCCAAGGTCAGCGTGCAGGAAGGCGTGCAGCGTCTGGTCAAGTGGGTCTCCGACAACCGGGTGCTGTTTGAATAGATATATTCATCCGCGCCAAGTTTAGCTTACGGGCTTCTGACCAGCGCAAAAACCATCTTCGGCTTCGGGGCAGAACCAGTATTCCCCGAGATTGAACATCTGCACGGCACGCAGCAATTCGCTCAGGGTAATCAACCAGCGCGGTTCAGCGTAATCGGTGGCATGATAGTCGCACTCTCGCAACAGCGACCCCAGATCGAAGCCATCCTCTCCATCGCCGCAACCGAAACCATCGCGGAAATTGTAGAACTGTATCAGGCGCAACAGCTCACTTAGATCGATGCGGCTGTTTCCATTGAGGTCGGCGGTGTGGGTTGTTTCTTCCAAGCCTTCCGCCGCGCCCTCAGTCAGTCCCTCGACACTGCCTTCCGGGGTGCCTTCCGAACTGCCCTCTTGCGCCCCTTCGAATTGGCCTTCGGAAACGCCTTCCTCAATACCCTCATGGCCTCCCTCAAAGCTTCCCTCAATGAAGCCTTCAGTTGCACCTTCGGCGCCCCCTTCACTGATCCCCTCAGCGAAGCCTTCGCTCAATCCTTCGAAAGTTCCCTCCACACTTCCCTCTTCTGCGCCTTCGACGGCGCCTTCCAGGGAACCTTCAAGAACCCCTTCACTGGTCCCTTCGACGGTGCCTTCAACTTCACCCTCTGCCGCACCTTCCTCGCCACCCTCGACAGCGCCTTCCAGCACGCCCTCACTGACACCTTCGCTGCTGCCCTCAAGGCTTCCCTCAATATCTCCTTCGGTCGTACCTTCGATGGCTCCCTCGGATCCGCCTTCAACGAGGCCTTCGACGAGGCCCTCGGCAACACCTTCCGCGCTTCCCTCGGAAGCACCTTCTGCAGGTTCACCCTCTTCGGGGCAAATCAGCTCCGGGGCATACAGGTCGTAATACACTTCATCCACTGCATTCCTCAGCAACACCTTGTGCGCCGCCACATTTGGATGGATGCCATCGCCGGGAATCACTACCCCCAGAATATCAAAGGGGTCGAATGCCGAGTCCGGCATCGGCAGGGTCTGGTCCCCGCCATGGTAGGGCAGGAAATTCGTGGCCGCACTTCCCGGACGGGCCGCCCAGTTAGGGCTTTGGTAAGCGTGCTGCAACAAGCCAAAGTTGTGGATGTACTCACAGCCGGGCGTTCTTGCGGCGATAGCCTTCTTGCGCTCGCCCACCGCTACAAAGCACTCATTCACCTCGAACTGTGTCATGCCGCCAAAGTCGTTGCTGCCACCGGTGAGACTGTAGAACAACTGCGCGGTCACGCGGTTGAGGTAGTCATAGTCGGCGAGCACAACCTTTCGAATCTGGGGAAAGACGAGACAGTGATCCACGATCTCCTGGATGTCGTCCTCGATGGCGTTCCACCAGCCCTCGCGCAGCAGCGCCCCCACCCCCTCGAAGGCGTCCGTGGCCTTGATATTGGATAAGATGTCGTTGCCGCCAATGCTGAGATGAATCGTGTCGATGGTGGGATAGTCCAAAAGCGCTTGGGTGATTTTTCCCCGCCATTGCGAAGTGGCCCACTGGTCCGCCTTGCTACCTCCGATGGCCGTCTCAGCGCCCGCGATGCCGACATGCGTCAAGCCATACTCATCCATCACCTCGTCCAAGGCGCCGCTCAGGTACATTCCAGCCGCCCAGCTGTCGCCCACGATCAACACACGCGGCGACTTTTCCGGGGCGATGCACTCCGGCTCTCCCTCTGGAACGGGTTCGCCCTCCGGCGTGCTTCCTACCACGGCCAGCGGACCATCGCGGTATTCACCGTCACCTTCCACGTGAACGAAATTCTTCTTGCCAAGGGGATTCCATACCGCGTCGTAAATCGTGTCGTCGTCAATCACGTCGAGCCGTACGGTGCCGATGCCGCCGCCATGCGCCACACGCACGGTGTAGACAGCCCCAGAACCGGATACCGATTCTACCGCGGCAGATTCCACGCCGGTCGCCAGTACTTCGAAATCGCCAACATCCACGCCCGTCACGGATTCAGTAAAGACCACTTCGAAATCGAGGTGGCCGCTGGTGGCTTCCTTATTCGTGAGCACATCGATACGGGATATTTCGGGAGCGGTCGAATCCTTGAGCCAGGCGAAATAGGCCTGCGCCACCGCATTCTCCATAAGGCGTAGATAGCCGCCATCGCTCAGATGAATGGGGTCCAGATCGGTGCTGCCATCGAGCGCCTGACGCGGGGTGAAGAGGTCGCGGTTGCCGCCCGGAAAATTGCTGTAATTGCCCGCTGCGCCGACCGGAACTCCAGCCGGGGCGGTCGCGGCAATCCCCAGGGAGGGAATGCCATAGACCGCTTGCATCAGCCCAAAGTTGTGGATGTAGCGCGTGCGCGAGCGCGCCTGGCACGCATTCAGCTTCCGCTGTTCCAAATCAATGAATACGTTGTTCACGGTCTTTTGGTTATTCAGCACATCCTGAACCATCAATGCGCTCAGCCCGAGCAGCGCATAGGCGACCGCAGTAGGAGCCTCGATGCTCTGCACGATAAAGAACTGGTTGTAGCGCACCCCTTCGGTGATGTTCAGATAATCGTATCCGCAGACCGCCACCCGGATATCGGGGCGCTGCTGGAGTATCAGGTCAATCAACTGCTCAATGTGGCCCGCCGTGGTGCTGTTCAAGTTTTCGATGTGGGACGAGGAGAAGTTGCCGCCAATGCCCAGATTGAGGTCATTGCCTCCGAGACTGATGTGAACAATGTCGATCGTCGGATTTTCAGCGAGCTTCTGAACGATCAGGTCGCGGTATTGCGGGGTGTTCCAGCCGGAGGCGGTGGGCTGCGCCAGAGCGATGCTGCCATCCTCGATGTAATTGCCAAGGCCGATATCCGGCCGGGCCAGCACGGCACGCAGCGCGGGAGGGTCTTGAAGCGCCCAGGGATAGTGGGTCCAACTGTCCCCCACATACAGGATGCGGGTTACCTGCGCATCGCTAACATGGCACCCGAGTAAGACCGCCAATGTAGGGAGCAAGAGGAATAGCTTTTTGAGCATGGTGTGCGAACCCCTAAGAAAGCACAATCACCCCAGCATGAGCCGCACCCAAACAGAGCGAACCCGGTGCGACTGGAGTTTACCACAATTTTCACTCCAAATCAGTCCAAGCGTTGCGCTTATTTTTATGAAGAATAGCGGCCTTGCAAGGAGACGAAGCCAAAGACTATGGTTCCCGCATTCATCTTTATCTCGACCGGATAATCCATGAGCCGAACACAAGCTGACATCATCGCATCCGCCCTCCGCGCTCAGCGGGAGCGACGGCCGGATTCGCTCGCGCAGCTGCGCTTCGAGACCGAGCGGGCCTTGGCGCGTATGCGGCCTCATTCGAAAGTGCGGCGAAGGGACGTGGCGATCGGGCCAATGGGCGCGGCTTGGTTCGAGCCCCCCAATAAATGTGACGATGCCGCCCTGCTCTATCTGCATGGCGGGGCTTATATCATGGGTTCCATCAATACCCATGAAGGATTGACCAGCAGGCTCAGCGCATCGAGTGGAATTCCCTGCCTCAGCATTGATTACCGGCTTGCTCCGGAAAATCCCTTCCCCGCCCAGCTGGAGGACGCGCTGGCCGCGTACCGTTGGCTAGTCGATACGCACGGTCTGAATGCGCGCCGTATCG
>JBJOID010000146.1:0-7191 GCA_046047315.1 Candidatus Hydrogenedentota bacterium
CCGTGAGCGCCCTGCCCTTCCAGATTACGGAGCAGCCGGTCGGCGTGCAGAACCTCATCCCCGGCGACGCCTATACGCTGAGCATTGCAGTCGCGGGCGGCGCTGCCATCCCGGCTTTCCAGTGGCAGTTCAACAACGGCATCGACGGCTTCCAGAACATCGACGGCGCCACCGGCACTTCGCTTGAGTTCGCGTCGCTCACGCTCGCCGACAGCGGCCTGTACCGCTGCCTCGTGACCGGTGACGACGGTGCCAAGGCGCTGGCCGTACTCACCTCGGACGAGGTGGAAATTGAGGTCGAAGACCGGATTCGCTTCACCACGCAGCCAGTGGGCGGCGGCATCTATGTCGACGGCAACTTCACCTTTACCGTGGAAACGGCGGGCACGCCTGACGGGCCCTTCAACATCCAGTGGCAGTTGAACGGCGATGACATCCAGGGGGCGAACTCGACCACCCTCGAAATCACCAACGCCACCCTGCTGGACAACGGCAACTACGTCTGCATCATTTCCGACGACAGCTATGTAATTCCCTCCGAACCCGCCACGCTCATCGTGGCGGAACGCCTCAGCCTGGTCTCTGACCCCGTGGGCGGCACCGTTTTCGAGGGCACCAACGTCAACCTGACCGTCGGCACCAGCGGCGGCTTGGGCGAGCTTCAGTACCAGTGGTTCAAAGTTCCCGAGGAAGGCGAGCCCGAGCCCGTCGGCCCAAACAGCGCCACCTACGCCTTCACGCCCATCGCCCTTTCGGATGCGGGCACCTACTTCGTGACGGTGTCGGATCAGGAGGACACGGTGACCTCGGGCAATGCTTCGCTCGCGGTGATTCCGCCCTTCGAGATCACCACGCAGCCGGTTGGGGCCACCAAGTTTGTTGGTTCCGATTCCTACACCTTCAACATTGACGTCGTGGGCGGCGCCCCGCCCTTTACCTTCCAGTGGATCAAGAACGGCCAGAACTTCGGCCCGCCGCGCAACAGCGCCAACCGCAACCTGACCATCCCCGGTCCGCTGCAGGAGAGCGACAGCGGCTCCTACCGCTGCTTCGTGTCCGACGTCAACGGCGGAAAGTTCTCCGCGACTGCCGTGCTCAGCGTGCGCACGCGCCTGGCCATCAGCCAGCAGCCCGTTGACACCGCGGTTTATATCGGCGGCACGGCCTCGCTCAGCGTTGGTCTCAGCGGCGGTATTGGTGACCGTACCTTCAAGTGGAAGAAGGGTCCCATCACGCTGACCGTCAACTCCGATACCCTCACCTTCAACAACGCCTCGCTCACGCTGGCGGGTGCTTACACCGTCACGGTCGAGGATGACTTCGACACCGTGACTTCGCTGCCGGCCCAGCTGATCGTGGGTGAGCCGCTCGTCATTACCGAGCAGCCGCAGAACGCCTGGCGCTTCATCGGCGACTCGGTCTCCTTCTCCGTCGCCCATATCAAGGGCGCGGGTGAGATCAGCTACGAATGGTTCTTCGAGGACGAGCCGATTGAGGACAGCAACAGCGCCACGCTCGTGATTGACGGCCTGACCGCCGACAGTGGCGGCGTCTATCGCTGTGTTGTCTCCGACGGCGTCACCAGCTACGACTCCGAGGAAGCCGTCCTTGTGATGGTCGAGCCGCTGCCCAACACCGGCGCCGATGTCGATGTCTCGCTCGATGCCGAACAGGTGGTTCCGCCCACGGGCCTCCTGGCCTCGGGCTTGGTCACCGGCTCCATCGCACCGTCCGGTCCGCTGGTGAATGGCGTTGCCGAGCAGTATCTGTTTATTGCCAGCCTTGTTCACACGCCGATACAAAACGTGACCGGCGCCCAGATTCGCCTCGGCGAGCCGGGTGAAAATGGTCCGCTCGTTGAAAACCTCGGCATTCCCGTCGCCAACACGCTGTCCATCTTCGAGGTGTTGACCAGCGCCGAGGCGGCCGAGATGACCGCCGGTGTGCACTATGCCGTCATCACCAGTGAGACCTTTGCCGAGGGCGCCGTTCGTGGCCAGGTGATTCTCACGCCGCGCGAGCCCGCAGAGGGCGAGGGCGAGGGGATCATCGAGGAAGGCGAAGGCATCCTCGAGGGCGAGGGTGAAGGCGTGATTGAGGAAGGCGAAGGCGAAGGGGTTGTCGAGGGCGAAGGCGAAGGCATCGTCGAAGGTGAAGGCGAAGGGGTTGTCGAAGGTGCGATTGAAGGCGAGGGTGAAGGCACCGTCGAAGGCGAAGGCGAAGGTGAAGGCGTGGTTGAGGGCGAGGGCGAAGAAGACCTCTTCACCCACGTTGGCGACCAGAATGGCGACGGCGTGTTCGACCTCACCGAGGTGCTTCGCATCATCCAGCTCTACAACGCCTTGGTCTACAGCTGCCTCCTTGAATCCGAGGACGGCTACCAGCCGGGCGCTGGCGATACCAGCTGCGATGTGCACAGCGCTGACTACGAAGAGCCCTTCTTCGCCTTCACGCTGAGCGAGTTGCTCCGCCTGATTCAGCTCTACAACCTCGGCGGATACGAGGCCTGCCCGGATTCCGGCACCGACGACGGATTCTGCGGAAAGACCGATCACCTCTAGGCCGCGATAGTTCACAGCAAAAGACCGCGCCGCAGCAATGCGGCGCGGTCTTTCTTTGTTCATGGGTGCCCGAAGCGCGGTCTATTCACCATCTCAGCGATTACTGAATAGCTTCAGGCAATCAGCTCCGGCACAACGTTGCCGAACACATCGGTCAGGCGGAAGTCGCGCCCTTGGAAGGTGTACGTGAGGCGCTCATGGTCGAGGCCCAGCAGGTGCAATATGCTCGCCTGCACATCGTGCACATGCACCGGGCGCTCGGCAATATGGAAGCCGAGGTCGTCGGTCGCGCCGATGGTCTGACCCGCGCGCACCCCGCCGCCCGCGAACCACATGGTGAAGGCCTGCGGGTGATGATCGCGTCCCCCCGCCCGGCCCAGCGCAGCATTCGCCTCCACCATCGGGGTGCGTCCAAACTCGCCGCCCCACACCACCAGCGTTTCGTCCAGCAGGCCCCGCTGCTTCAAGTCCTTCAACAGCGCCGCGCAGGGCTGGTCCGTCAGGCCGCAATGGTGGCGCAGGTTTCCAGCCACGTCGCTGTGCGCGTCCCAGCCGCTGTGATACAGCGCAATAAAGCGCACGCCGCGCTCGACCATTCGCCGCGCCAGCAGGCAGTTGTTCGCGAAGGACGACTTGCCCGGCGTTGCCCCATACATCTCCAGCGTGGCCGCAGATTCCCCGGCCAGGTCCACCAGCTCCGGCGCGCTCGACTGCATCTTGTACGCCATCTCGTAGGAATTGATGCGCGTCGCAATCTCGGGGTCGCCCGCCAGTCCCAAGCGGTGATGGTTCAGGCGATTGATCGCCTCGATGGTGTCGGCCTGCAGCGCGTCGTCCACGCCCTCGGGGGTTTCCACGTTCAGCACCGGGCTGCCCTTGCTGCGGAAGGGAACCCCCTGGTAAAGCGTCGGCATGAACCCGCAACCGTAGTTGTGCGACCCGCCCGAGGCGCCCTCGCCCGACAGCAGCACCACAAAGCCCGGCAGGTTGTCCGCCTCCGTCCCCAGGCCGTAGGTAACCCAGGCCCCCATGCTTGGCCGCCCGAAAAGCGGCGAGCCCGTGCTCATGAAGATTTGCGCGGGCGCATGGTTGAACTGGCTGGTGTGCACGCTGCGCACAATCGCCAGATCGTCCGCTACGGTGGCCAGGTGCGGCAGCATCTCGGACAATTCCGCGCCCGCTTGGCCATACTTCCGGAAGCCGAAGCGTGACGACATCAACGCTGCATCGGGCTTGATGAAGGCATAACGCTGATCTTTAACCACCTCCGCCGGAACCGGTACGCCGTCGTACTTCACCAGCGCCGGTTTGTGGTCGAACAAGTCCAGCTGGCTTGGCGCCCCTGCCATGAAGAGGTATATGACATGCTTCGCCTTGGCCGCGTAGTGCGGCGGGCGCATCGCCATCGCAGCGGGGGTTGCGGCGCGCGCCGCGCCCTGCGCAAGCAGTGACGCCAGCGCGATCTTTCCCACGCCAACCCCGCAGTCCTGAAAGAACTGCCGCCGCGTCATCGCCAGGGGGGGCTCGTTACGGATGTTTTCGCAGAAGTTTTTCATGACCGCATCTTAGCACGCTTCCGCAAATCGTATCGAAAGAGCCTGCAGTCTGGGGCTATCGCCATCGCAAGCCGCCGGCAAAGCCCAACGATTGTTACGGTTCAGTAAAAAATAATTTACAACCACAATATACAGTATGCCTCCTGATTGACATGCCAACATGCATGGGGTAGACTAAGGGCCGGAACTGCGGGATGCCATCGTTAACCGGGAGGAACGGCGCGATGGCTTCAATGTGACTGCACAGGGAACTGCCACATGAAACACTGCGCCGCCCTGTGGGCACGGCGAGTTCGCTCGTCAGTTTTTTCGCGCCCACAAGTTTTCCGTCACGCTTCCAGCATCGCGTTGCTAGCCTTGCTCGCGGGATGCGCCACCGGGAACAACGCCGACATCCACCACTTCGAGCCGATGCCGCGCGTGGAAGTGGGGCAGTCGGAGCTCGGGCCGGTGTCCACCCGTCCTGTTTCCCAGTTGCTTCGGGAAGCCGAGCAGGCCTACAAAGCCGCCAACGACGCCCACAGCCGGGGAGACCGGGCCGGTGCCATGCGTGAATACAAGGTCATGCTGGACCGGCTGGCGGAAGCCGAGATTGATCCCTCCGTTTTCTATTCGCTGCGCAGCAAGCTGGACGGCATGAGCACCGATGGCCTGGCCAAGGCCCCGCATCGCGGCGGCATCTCCGGCCTCGCCGGCAGTGGACAGTACAATGACATCGAGATTCCGTTTCCGCTGCCCGAACGGGTTCTCGTGGAAATCGATGAGATCATGACGGTCTATCCCAAGGGCTTCCAAGTTGGGTTGGACCGCGCCCAGAAATACATGCCCTATATCCGCGCCGAACTCCGCAAGGCGGGATTGCCCGAAGAGCTGGGCTGGCTCTGCATGGTCGAAAGCCAGTTCAACGTGAAGATCGATTCCCACGCGGGGGCGGGCGGCATGTGGCAGTTTATGCCCGCCACAGCCAAGCGCTATAACCTGCGCATGGACACCCACGTGGACGAGCGCTACAACTGGAAGAGCGCCACCCAGTCCGCGATTGACATGCTGAAATACCACCACGACTTCTTTGACGGCGACTGGGCCCTGGCTATTGCCGCGTATAACATGGGCGAGGGCGGTCTGCGCCGGGCCATCGAAGCCAACGGCGGGCAGAAGGATTTCTGGCGCCTCATCGAGACTCCGCCCGCCTCGGACCGCATCAAGCGCGAAACGAAAAAGTATTACCCGCGCTTCCTTGCTTCCGTCATCGTGGCGAGCAACCCGGCGCGCTACGGCTTCAAAGTAAATCCCTCCGCGCCGGACAACACCGTCCGTGTGCCCGTGCCCGGGATGTACGCGCTGTCCGATCTGGATCAAGCCATGGGCCTGCCCAATGGCACGCTCGCCATGTACAACCGCGACCTCATCGCCGAGGTGACCCCGCCCAGTGGCGACTATGCCGTGTATGTGCCCACGGAGCTGCGTAATCAGTTCGTAGCCGCGCTGGCGGCCACGCCAACCGTCAACTCTACCCGCTTTGCCTCCGCGCAGCGGGGGGCCTCCAAGCCGACGCACAATCATTCCCATCCCAAGAATCATCGCGTCAAGCGCGGTGAGACGCTCGCCAGCCTGGCGAAGATTTATGGTGTGAGTGTCGAGGAATTGAAGCGGGAGAACCGCTTGAAGTCGTCGCACATTCGCGTGAACCAGACCCTCAAGATTCCGGGAGGCGCCAGCGCCGCCACGGTCATGGCCGACGCGCGCAGTGGCAACAATGAACAGCGCAGCGGAGAAGACGCCGCGCGCAGCGCCCAGATGCCCGCAGTGCCCGAAGCGGCCACCTTCAGCTACACGGTCGTGCGCGGCGACACCCTGCACGGCATCTCCCAGCGCTACGGCGTGGCGGTCGCCGACATTCAGGCGCGCAACAAGATGGAAGGCAAGACCTCACTCAATGTGGGACAGAAGCTGCTCATCGCTTCGAATAATGCCCCCGCTGGCGCGGCTCCCGCGCGCGGCGGTGGCGAATCGATGGGCCTCCATGTGGTACAGGCGGGCGAGTATCCCGCCAAGATCGCGCGCGAGCACAACATGAGCCTCAACGAATTCCTCGCCCTGAATGACTTGAACGATGGGGCCACCATCCGCGAGGGCCAGGAACTCAAGGTGCGCGGCGGTGCCAGCGATGGCACGCAACGTGCCGAGGCCAAGCGGGCCGAACCCGTCGTGCATACGGTCGCCCGTGGCGAGACTGCCTCCAGCATTGCCGCCAAGCACGGGGTGCCGGTAGCCGACCTGCTCGCCTGGAACGGTCTCACCAAGACGTCTGTGCTGCGCATTGGCCAGCAGTGCAAGGTTTACCCCAAGGGTACGAGCGCGCCGGCCGCTTCCTCCGGTGAGGTCAAGGTGGCCTCGAAGCGCGAACCCAAGACGCATGTCGTCTCCGCCGGTCACAATCCCACCAGCATCGCCCGCCAGTACGGGGTAAGCGTGAGCGATTTGTTCAGCTGGAATAGCTGGTCCAAGAACCATGTGCTTCGCGTTGGCGACAAGGTGCTGATCTACGACTGAGGCTTCATTGCCCCTACGTGGCGGGAGGCGTGATTGCCCGAACCATACGACATGGGGAGTCTCGCGCTTCCAGCCGATTCGGAATTGCCCGGGCTGCTTGCGGCCTTTCCGCATGCGCGCGCCCTGCGCTTTTCAGATGAAGAATTCCTCATTCGCCCGGCGGAGCCCGCCACTACTTTTTACCTGCTGCTGCGCGGCACCTGTCTCGTCGAGATGGCTCCGCCCGAGCCGGAGGAGGATGACGGTGAACCACAGGAAGCCCGCCGCCACGGGGCGGAGATGTTCACCCTGACCGCTACTCCCGCGCGGCCGCTTTTCGTGGGAGAGATGGCTTGCTTCGGCGATGGCCTGCGGAGCGCCTCGGTGCGCAGCAGCATGAACAGTATTGCCGTCGAACTAAACCTCGCCGACCTGCATGCCATTCTGGAGGCGTTTCCCCGGCTCACCCGCACGCTGTGCGAGCAGTTCAGCGAGCGATTATTGGAACTAAACGCCCAGCTCAGCCGCCACCGCCAGCACCT
>JBJOID010000147.1:0-18594 GCA_046047315.1 Candidatus Hydrogenedentota bacterium
AAGCCGTAACCTCTCGTCCATCGCACTGGTTTCCTTCCAAGGCATGAGTCGTCCTCCATGCCAAAAGGTGTAAACCATGTGCCCGGATTATTGTGTAAAGGATGTCACCGGTCAGTACCAAGCAAGGGGGGGGCGCGCGCGGCTAGAAGACGATCACCTCCGCGCGGCGTTTGTTGTCGGAGGCAGGGTGGATGATGACGAGGTCCTTGGAGCCGTCACCACGCAGGTCGTGGGCCTTGGCATTGCCGAAGCTCGGCAACGCGATTTCATGGACGGGGTCCTTGGAAAGAAAGCCGCCTTCCTGCCCGGCATGGACGACGAGCTTGGCGGGGCCATCGCTGAAGGCGAGGTCGAGACGTCCGTCTCCGGTGAGGTCGGCGAGTTCGTAGGAGATGCGCTCCCGTCCCTCGGGGGCGGTGAGGGTGAGCGCGCGGGTGAAGGCCGGCTGGTCGGAAAACTTGCCGTTGTCGTAGACATACAGCAGCGCGTCGACGCTGATCTTGCCCCGCACGAAATAGTTGACGAGGTTCTTTACGCCGAAGGGAATCGATACGACAAGCGCGTCCTTGTCGCCGTCTCCATCCACGTCGATGACGAGCGGGGCCTCGACAGCGCCTTTGCTGGTGAATTTTGCCGTGGGTTGCGCCGGGTATTGAAAGGGGCCCGTGGCGACGTATATCTGGGTAACGGCCTCCAGATTGACAGTGCCTCGGGTCTGCACGACGACGAGGTCGGGGAAACCATCGGCGTTCACATCGGCCATCTTGGCGCTCGCGTCCCACTTCTCCTCCACATCCACCGGAATCTCAAAGCGCCAGCGCTCGCCCCAGTTCTCTCCATGGGCGAAATCGGCGAACTCGTCGCTCAGAAAGGCGAGTCCCTTGGGCGTGAGGCCAGCCCCCTCGAAAGATTGCACATCGGGAAGACGATGGCGAATGTACACGCTGCCGGTCCGGAAGACTTCGCTGTTCACGTCGCAGGCGATGCGGGTGAGTTCGCGGTCTGCATGGCGCACCTGATAGCCGCTGGGCATGGGAATGATCCACTCGTCGATACCGTCGGCGTCGAGGTCTTCGGCCACCCCCTTGATGAAGGAGGGCTCGCGGGTGCCCGAGGGTAGCAGGGAATCGAATCGGGGTGCGGACTCGAGGCGAAAGCCACCGGGAACGGCGGGATCGAAACGATAGATTTCGGCGCCTTCGGCGTTGGCGGCCACGAATTCCTTCGGTGCGGCACCGCTCACCTCGGCCAGGAAAAAGGCGCCTGACTCCGGTTTGAGGTCAAGAATGTAATCCGGCGTCTTTGCGTAGGTGGCACCTTCACGGGCGAGGTAGATGTTCAGTTCCTTTCGGAGGGGCGTCTCTCGCTCGGCGGCGCAAAGGACGGCGATGTCCTGAAGGCCGTCGGCGTTGAAGTCCTCGAAGGCGACATCCCACATCGGATCGGTGGATTCCAGCACGTGGGTTGCAGGTGCGGCGTACGCGAGCGCAACGGTCGCTAGAGCCAACGCAGGAAACATGACATAACTCCTTTGCCGCGTTTCACAATGCCGCGCCCGTGCGCGGGCTTATCCGAGGTACTTGATGGTCTCCTGCAACTGGCGCGCGCGTGCGGCGGCCGCGTCTATGGCGGCGATGCGTGCCGCGTCGTCGTCCCGCACCGCGCGCTCGCGCACGGATTCCAGCGCCTTGAGCATGTCGCGCAGTTGGCCGCCCATCATCTGTACCATCTCCGTCTTGGTGGGAACGCGCTCGCGCGCGATGGCGCGCGCGCCAAGGTCCATGCCCGCCGCGTCAAAGAGGTCGCGTTGCAGGGGGGAATCCGCCGCGAGGCCATCCATCACGAGCACCTCGGCATGGCTGCGCAGGAAACCCATGAAATCGACTTCACGCAGCGGCATGCTGGCAAGTTCGCGATTGCAATGGTCATAAAGGGCCTTGACCGAAACAACCGGATCCTTGGAGCGGCGGAGGTAAGTGAGGCACAACATCTCCACGTCTTCAAGCCGGTTGCTGGCACCCTCGGGGAAGGGCACGATATTGTCAGGCATCTGGCGCATACTCCATTCGGACGATTCCCAGGGTTCTTTATTCACACCCCGGTCAAATCCCTGTATATCTTATACCTGATCATGCCGGAGCAATGCCGGGCATGCGCGGTGCCGGGCCGAGGCTTTGGTATACTCTGGAGCAATTCCAACCATTCACGCGGGAGCTGGCTTTGAAGAGCAAGGTGCATTTTTCTGGAATTGGCGGCACGGGCATGGTGGCGGCGGCACGCTTGGCGGTGCAGGCGGGTATGGTGGTTCGCGGCAGTGACAACCCGCTGTATCCCCCCACCTCCGACATGGTGGCGGAACTGGCGATACCGGTGTCGGACAGCTATGGCGCGCATAATCTCGAGTGGCGGCCCGACGTGGTGGTGGTGGGAAACGCCTTGAGCCGGGGCAACCCCGAGGTGGAATTTGCGCTGGAGCGGCGCATGCGCTTCATGAGCATGCCGGAGTGGCTGCGGGAGTATGTGCTTCGGGAGCGCAAACCGGTGGTGATTTGCGGCACCCACGGCAAAACCACGACAACGGCACTCACGGCGCACCTGGCGAACCATTGCATGGGTGACAAGACGGGTTTCCTGATTGGCGGGCAGCCGCTCAACTTTGCGCATTCAGCCCGGCTTGGTCAGAAGGATGAGATGTTCGTAATCGAAGGGGACGAGTATGACTCGGCCTTCTTCGACAAGCGTGCGAAGTTTCTCCACTATCTGCCACGCATCGCGGTGGTCACTTCGCTTGAGTTCGACCACGGGGACATATACCGGGATTTGGGGGAGATCGAGACCGCCTTCCAACGCATGCTGCGCCAGATACCGAAAAGTGGCTGGTTGATTGCCTGTGCCGACAATCTCGCAGCTTCGCTCAAGGAGCATGCGTATTCCAACGTGGCGACCTATGGATTCAGCGCAGACGCGGACTGGCGTGGCGAAATCGTTTCGGCTCCCCCGGGACTACAGGCGATTGAAGTGTATCACCATGGCAAGCCCTGGGGGCGCGTGGAGACGCCCCTTTTTGGTCGCCACAATTTGCTTAACCTGCTCGCCGCCGTGGCGGTGATGGGCACGCGCAAGGTGCCCGCTGCCCTTGTGGCTGAGGCGGCCCGTAGCTTTCTTGGGGTGAAGCGGCGGATGGAGGTCTTTCTGGAGTCAGGAGGGGTGACCTACGTGGACGACTTCGCCCACCACCCGACAGCGATTACAGAGACGATTGCCGCCGCCCGGCAACGCTGGCCCGAAGCGCGATTGCACGTGTTGTTTGAGCCGCGCTCGAACACGACGGTCACGGCGGCTTTTCAAGAGCCGATGTTCAACGCCTTCGGTCAGGCGGACACCGTGGGCCTAGGTCCAATCTACCGGGCGGAACGCATTCCCGACGCGGAGCGCCTTGACCGCGAATCGCTGTGCGAGGCCTTACGAGTGCTGGGTATCGATGCGGCCTGCTTCGACGACGCGGTGCAATTGGTGCCATGGGCGACAGCGCGCGCAAAGCCCGGCGACGTCGTGCTGCTTTTGAGCAACGGCGCTTTTGGCGGACTGCGTGATTTGTTCCGGCAAGCGGCGGCCGAGGCGGCAGAATAGTCCATGGCGGTCGCATCACGCGTGGACATGCGCCGTTTGCTGGAGTTGGCGCGGCTGTCACTTGCGCTTGCGCTGCCGACCGCCATGCTCGCCTTGGATGATCGTGCGCTCTTGGGGCTGCATTTGCTGGCGTTGTTGCCGCTGGCTTCCCTTTGGCTAAACGGACTCGCGGCCCTGGCCGTTGCAGCTAGCCTCTCATGGCTGCTCGTTCAATCTGAGCCTTTGCCCCTGGAGTATTGGTCCATCGGTATGCTGGGGGCTTCCGCGTGCTGCGCATTTCTGAACCGCGCCACCGTGTTTCGCGCATGCCCTCCCGCATGGGCGGTGGCCTTGCGGCCCTCGTGGTTTGTTGGTACTGTCCTGACAGCCCTTTTCATTGCGGCGGCCGCTTTGTTCCGCAGCCACGCCGTCTTGCCCATGCTGGCGCTTTCTCTATCCCTCCTGCTCATGGCTTGGCGGCTGTGCGCTCCCGTGCGAGTGGATGTGGGGCGCGCCGCGCTGCTGGCTGGCGTGAGCCTGCTATGCGCCGTACCCCTTGAACTTACGGCACGGCGCTTGTTTCCTCCGCCGCCCATGCCCGGGGACATGTTCGAGTCGCATCCAGAAGTCATTTATTGGCCTAAGCCCGGGGCGCGCACGGTAACGACTTTCCCTCCCTGGGGATTCTCCGAGGCCCCCGAGATTCCCAATCGCATCAATAACCTGGGATTTCGTGGAGAAGACTTCCCAACGGAGAACCGACCCGGGGTGCTGCGGGTGCTCTGTCTCGGGGATTCCTACACCTATGGCATGGGTGTGTTTCATGAGCACGCCTATCCGGCCCAGCTGGAGTCGCTCCTGGAAGAGCGCTTTCCCGGTCGGGCTATCGAAGTAATCAACGCGGGGGTGTCGGGACACGGCCCGTGGCAGGCCCGCTTTATTCTTCAGCAGCGCGGCTTACCCCTGCGGCCAGATGTCGTCGTAATGCAGACCTTCCTTGCAAATGATATTGGCGATACCCTCTTGCGCGAGGGACGCGTGCTGGAGAGTTACCACCGGGAGACCTTCAATTTTGCGCGCGCCTTTCTCGATCGGACCACGCGGGCATACCGGGTGAATCGTGGGCTGCGCGAGGCCTGCGCACTGTACCGCGTTTTTGAGGCCCGGGTAACCGGGGACTGGGCGATACTGCGGGCTTACAACGATTTCCGCTGGACGGAGGAGAAGCTGCGACCGCCGGTGATGCAGCCGATTGAGCGGATGTGGACGAATGAGCCTGACCTTTGTGAATGGTATCCCACCCTCGAGGAAGGGTGGGCCCTGATGCAGCAAGACCTTGAGGGCATTTATCGCGACTGCAAGGAGCAGGGGATTCCGCTGGTGGCGTTCAATATCCCGTGGAACATCGACCGTCGCAAGGATGAACGGCTGGTGAAACCGGGTGCGGAGTACTGCTACGAACTGGACAAGGGCAACCGGATCGTCGAGGCGTTTCTTCAGCAGCAATCCGATGCGTTCGTGCCGCTGATGGCAGCCTTGCGCGCCCACCCCGATCCGCAGGCGCTCATGTTTCGGTGGGATGGACATTTCAATCAGGATGGGTGCCGGTTGCTTGCCGAGCAAGTGGCCGCGCAATTGAACCCGCTGATAGAGAAATCGCCCCGGCCAAAGCCCTGATCTACCGAGGGTACAGTCGCGCCGCTCCTCATAAACTCGTCGTTTGCGTTGCAGCGGCTATGGGCAATGGCTGCGTGCTCGACACGGCCTTTTCAATCTGGCATCATTCCCGCTTTCCGAATGAAGGAGGGAATTCATCATGGATACGATTACCGGTTCGGCCGTGGCAGGTTTGGCAAAGGGCGCCCTGGAAGCGGGCGAGGGAATTCTGCGGCTGGCGCCTTGCTGGGTGCCGCGTTCGTTCCTGCAGCCGGGCCGCCGCATCAAGCTGCACCCCGATGATTTCTATGCCTTCGGCAAGCACCGCGGCGGCATCGACGAGCGCTGGTTCGCCTCCACCACCCCGGCCGCGAACGACAACCGCGAGGAGGACGAGGGCCTCAGCTATGTCGTCAGCGATGGCAAGCGCTTCACCCTGAAGGACGCCGTCGAGGCGCTGGGCGCCGAACTAATTGGCGGGGACATCTGGAACGCCTACAAGCGCTGGCCGGTGTACAGCAAGTTCTTCGACAACATGGGGCCCATCCCGCACCACATGCACCAGAACATGGAACAGGCCGCGCTGGTGGGGCAGGAAGGCAAGCCCGAGGCCTACTACTTCCCGCCGCAGCTCAACGCCATCGGCAACAACTTTCCCTACACCTTCATGGGCTTCGAGCCGGGCACCACGCGCGCCCAGGTGCGCGCCTGCATCGAGAACTGGAACAAGGGCGACAACGGCATTCTCGACCTGTCGAAGGCCTATCGACTCAAGCCCGGCACCGGATGGCTCATTCCTCCGTGTGTGCTCCACGCCCCCGGCTCGCTCGTCACCTACGAACCCCAGTGGGGCAGCGACGTCTTCGGCATGTACCAGTCCCTCGTCGAGGGACGCGACGTCCCGTGGGCGCTGCTCGTGAAGGACATGCCCGCCGACAAGCACCAGGACATTGACTTCATCATTGACCAGCTCGACTGGGACCGCAACGTGGATGCCAACTTCAAGGACAACCATTATTGCGAGCCCATCGTGGATGCCTCCAATTCCGGCGAAGGCTACACCGACAAGTGGGTCTGCTACGGCGACGTGGCCGGCGTGCAGTATTTCTCCGCCAAGGAACTCACCGTCGCCCCCGGCGCCAAGTGCACCATCAAGGACAACGGCGCCACCGGCATCATCACCGTGCAGGGCCGCGGCCGCATCAACCACCTGCCCCTCGAATCCCCCACCATGATCCGCTTCGGCGAAATGACCGAAGACGAAGTCTTCGTCTCCGCCAAGCGCGCCACCGAAGGATACGAAGTCGAGAACCTCGGCAAGGAATGCCCGCTGGTTCTGCTCCGCTACTTCGGCCCGAGCGTCAATCCCCAGGCCCCCAAGGTGGGAGATCACAAAAAGGGGTGAACCGAAGAAGTGTGGTATAAGGTACTTGTAGGCAAAGTGGAGTGCGCGAGAGATGCAGGTTAATTTCTCTCGTCACGCTAGGAGACGCGCTGCGCTTTACGGGATTGATACAGAAAAGTTGAGCAGCATGATCTCTGGCAGGTCACTAGATGCCGGCGGCTCCGAGTTCTTATTGCACATGGAAGGCCACGCTTATCCCATCAAGGTGGTAGTAGTCTTGGAAGGTGATCGGGCCATCGTCGTTACCTGCTTCCCACAGAAGAAGGGCCGGTTGAAATGAAAGTCATTTATGACAATGAGGTCGACGCCCTATACCTCGAGCTTGGCGAAGGCACGCCAGACGGCGTAGTCGAGGTCGCGGAAGGAATCAATATCGACACCACTGCGGAGAACGCCATCGTGGGGATTGAGATCCTGAACGCCTCCAAGAAGATCAATCTAAATACCATTCTCTCTTACAGTTTGGAAGTTGACAAGGATCTGGTTCGCACCGCTCTCGGGATGCCTTGACGGTAATCTATCCCTGCGCGGACGATTCTCCTCGCACCATTGAAACTTATCGCAACCGCCCGCGCCGTCAATCCCCCCGCTTGCATTCCCCGCAACTTTTCGGTTTCCATAGTCATTGATTACTCACGGACACCGGGGCCTCCGTGCGGGCCGTGGTGATTGACGGTGGACCAACTCGCGGGGAGTGCAGCCATGCGGCGAATCGTGTCGATTCTGATCCTGGTGTCCTCAGCCTCAGCATTCGCCACCACCTATGCAAGGCCCGATGAGGACTCCCTGAAGGTGCTGCATGTTTCCGATGCCATCGCCCTGATGCACACCTATCTGGAGGAGCACCCGGACAGCGCGGATGCCTGGCTCCATCTCGGCAGCATCCATGCCAATGCCTACGCCCGCGGGATGGATGCCGTCGAGATCGTTCATGAGCCTGCTGGCGACGAACTACCTGCTCCGCAGGGTATGGGTATTCCTCCCAAGACGGCCGCGCGCCGGCTGGACTCGGTATCTGAACCCCGGCTCACGCACCTCGCGCAGGCGGTCCGCGCCTTCCAGCGAGCCACCAAGCACACCGACACATCGAGCAAAGAGAAAGCCCTGGTTGGCCTGGGCTATGCCCTCTACGAATGCCACGACCGATTCGAGAAAGTTCCGTGGCCCCTGGAGGGCGAGCCCTTCGATGCCGAGGCCAAGCAGCACGGCGCCGAGCCGCAGTGGTGGAAGGACCAGGCGCTTGGCGTGCTCAGGCAGATCGAGATACCAGCGTACAGCAACGAGGAGGAGATGTGGCGCAATCAGGAGCCCGGCAATACCAAGAGTGCAGCGGCACTGTACATCGTAACGATCCTGCAGGATCGCGCCTCTCGAACGGAAGAGGAAGATAAGGAGCTCACCAGACTCAAGATTTCCGCGGACCCCTACTTGGCGTCAATGTGGATGTACCTGCCCTTCAAGCCGGTGCTTCCCCCGCAGCCCCGGGAGATTGAGGCTATCTATCCGGTCACACCGGCGGGCCTGGACACTGCGAACCTCTATTTGCGCGCGTTTGATGCAACGATGGGGGATTACGTTTTAGATATTGATCTTCCCTACAAAATTGTTGCACCACCAATTGTTGTCGTGAATGAAGAGAATAACCAAGTCAAAGCTTCGGCTTCAGATATGCTTCAGAAAATCGACAACTTTTTGGATCATCATAGCGAGTCGATTCGACTCATGAACGAGGCCGCGCGGGGAAAGGAATGTCGCTACCCAATCGACATGTCGGAGGGAATCGGCGTGAATCTTGCACACCTTTCGCTATTGCGGCAACTAGCACGCGTTTTAGCTCTACAATCCTTATACGCCGCACACAAAGAAAACAGCGGTCTGGTTACTCTATCCCTTACTAGCCTCGCCGCGCTGGCCGATTCATTACGATCAGAGCCTACGACCATTTCCCAATTGCTTCGAATTGCGCTGATTGGAATCCTGGTCGAGGCTTTGCAGGATGCACAGAACCGGATGGCGTTGGGCTCGAACGACCTGCGGATATTGCAAGAACGATTGGCCCGCCTTGAGGGCCTAGACGGTCTCGTCGCGACATTGAAGGGAGAGTCCTACTGCTACCAATTGGAAGCAGCAAAGCCCGTCGAGGAGGAGCCCGTTCCTGAGTATCCCAGCATGTCAGCCGAGGAGCGCGCCGAAATGATTCAGCGCATGAAGGACTATATTGCCATGCGACCCAAGCCCAATGATGTCCGGCAGGCATACGAGGCGATGCTTGTCAGTGTAACATTGCCTTTTCCAGAGGCCCATGCGGAATTAAAGCGAGCCAGAACAACGGACGGGCTTATGGCACCCGCGCTGCCGCGTGTCTTGGTGGCCTTCTATCGCTGCCAAGCGCAACTCCGCACCGCGCAGATTGCTCTGGCGGTGGACCGGTATTCCCGGACGAACTCGGGATCGCCGGAGTCACTGAACGACTTGGTACCGGTGTATATCCGGGAGCTGCCGTTGGACCCTTTCACCGACGAGCCGATGCGCTATGAGCTGCTCGACGGCGGCTTCATGGTCTATTCCGTGGGTGACAACCTGGTGGACGACAATGGGGTGAAGCGCATTGAGGCCGGTCCCAACCAGGAACCCGTGCGCATGGCGGACGTGGTCTATCAGGTCGGCGGACTCCGTGACGCTAAGGAAGGCGAGGGCACTGAGGCAGACTGAATCCAGCGGCTGACTCGGCGTATTGGTCATCAGTGTCGGATTCGTCACGCCGTTGCCCGGCTGACGCCTAGACTCGGCTGCGAGAATCGGGGGATCTGCTGAGTCTAATCCTCAGGTTGACCCATGTCCGGCGGTCGTCACGTTGGTCGAAGCACGGGATTCAGGGGGGGGAGGCCGGTGAGGACGGCGAGGATATTCCGGGCGGCGGTTTCGGCCATTTGCTCGCGGGTGGCGTGGGTGGCGCTGCCCAGGTGGGGGAGGAGTACGGCGTTGTCGCAGGCCAGTAATTCGGCGTGGATTTCGGGTTCTCGTTCGAATACGTCGAGCCCGGCGGCGAAGATGCGGCGTTCGCGCAGGGCGGCCGCCAGCGCGGCTTCATCCACGACGGGTCCGCGCGCGGTGTTCACCAGAATGGCGGTGGGCTTCATGAGCGCGAATTCCGGCGTGGAAAAGGCGTGGCGGGTATCCGTGTTGAGGGGGCAGTGGATGCTGACAAAGTCGGCCTGGGCGAGCAGGTCTGCCTTTGGAACCCAGGTGGCGTCCAGTTGCTGCTCAAGCGTGGGAGACAGGCGCGTCCGGTTGCAGTAGAGCACGCGCATGCCGAAGCCACGGGCACGGCGGGCTACGGCCTGGCCGATGCGTCCCATGCCGAAAATGCCCAGAGTGCGTCCGTGGAGGTCCATGCCGCAGAGCAGGGTGGGGGTCCATTCGTTCCATTGGCCGTTTCGCAGAAAGCGCTCGCTTTCCGAGAAGCGGCGTGCAGCGGCGATGAGCAGGCCAAAGGCGAGGTCGGCGGTGGTTTCGGTGAGCACGTCGGGCGTGTTGGTGATCAGCACGCCCCGGCGTGCGCACTCGGGCACGCCGATGTTGTCATATCCCACGGCCATATTGGCCACGATGCGCAGTGTGGGCCCGGCAGCCTCGAGCAGTTCGGCGTCGATTCGTTCGGTGAGAATGGCCAGGATGGCGTCCACGCCATGGGCGCGCCGCAGGAATTCCTGCCGGGGGATGGCGCTTTCGGAATCGTAGAGATCGACCGCTGCTTTCCCGAAGGCTTCGTACAGCAGGGGGAGCGCCTTGCCCGGCACGCGCCGGGTTACCAAAATCCTGGGCATGGCTGGGTTCCCCCTAGTAATCCGTCTTGCCGGGAAGGTTGATCCATCGCGTCATCGCATCGGCGGCGGGCGGGTAGTCCAGTTTCACGAAAGACAGGCTTCTCCGCTCGGGGGGCAACGCCAACTGCTCATAGATGAAGGCGTCATCGAAGCCAGCCTGGGCCGCGTCCTGCCGGGTGCTGGCGTAGTATATGCAGCGAAGATGGGCCCAATAGGCTGCGGCGAGGCACATGGGGCAGGGCTCGCAGGTGGTGTAGAGATCGCAGCCCGTCAAGTGGAACTGGCCAAGCGTCTTGCAAGCCTCGCGAATGGCCACCACCTCGGCATGGGCGGTGGGGTCGCAATCGGCGAGCACGCGATTGAATCCGCTGCCGACTATCTTGCCATCGCGCACGATGACGGCGCCAAAGGGTCCGCCCGCCTGCTGGTCCATCCCCGCATGGGCGAGGCGCAGGGCCTCGGACATATACGCTTCGTGGGGCTTGCTCATTCCGTTATGCTCCCACGTTTCGGCGCTGGGCGTTCCGCCTCCGCCACGAAGGCAAGAAAATCCCGCTCGCTCTTGAAGCATCGGCGCGGTATCACGAAACCATTGGGTCCGGCGAAGAGCAGGAAGCAATGGGTGTCGGTGTGGCCGGCATGGCGGATTTGCGTTCGATTGACCTTGCCACGACCATGTGCGTTTTCAAGCACAATATCGTCGCCCTCGAGCGAGATGGTCACGGGTTCGAGCATGCGCTTGCGTGGTCCGCGCGTAACTGCCCAGCGGGTGATGGCGGGGCGCAGATACCACAGTCCGCCCCACGCCGAGCCCACGATGATGGGGATGCCGGTGCCGATGTAGAGCGCATAGCGGGCAGGATCGTGAATTCCCCAGTCCGGGTGTTCTCGCACGGTCCATGCCCATGCCAGGGCAAGGAGCAACGGTCCCGTCTTCAGGATGCGGTCCCGCCGCCTTCCCGCCGGGGTGTGGCGATAGTAATAGGCCTGCAGCGCAACCACATCTTCCGGGTCGAGCGTAACGCGGACGCTGTTCATGCCGTCAGCCCGGAGCGGAAAATCACAGCGAGTGAGCCTACACGTTGTACGTCGTGGAAGCCGTGGTGCCGCCGCGCCCGGTCCAGTTGGTGTGGAAAAATTCGCCGCGCGGCTTATCCACGCGCTCATAGGTGTGCGCGCCGAAGTAATCGCGCTGCGCCTGCAGCAGGTTCGCGGGCAGGCGTTCGCAGCGGTATCCGTCGAAGTAAGCCAGTGCAGAGCCGAGCGCGGGCGCGGGGATGCCCCAGTTCACGGCGGCGGTGATCACCCGGCGCCAGCTGGCCTGCGCGTTCTCGATGGCCTCCTTGAAGAAAGGATCGAGCAGCAGGTTGACCAGCCCGGGGTCCTTGTCGAAGGCTTCCTTGATCTTGCCCAGGAAGGCGGAGCGAATGATGCAGCCACCGCGCCACATCAGGGCGATGCCACCGTAGTTGAGGTTCCAGTCATTGCTCGCGGCCGCAGCCCGCATGAGTTGATAGCCCTGCGCATAGCTGACGATCTTCGAAGCATATAGCGCCTGCCGCAGGTCATTCACGAAGGCGGCCTTGTCCACCGTCGCGCCGGGCGTGTCTCCCTTGATCAGGCCGGCCGCGGCTACGCGTTCGTCCTTGATGGCCGAAAGGCAGCGGGCAAACACGGCCTCGCCGATGAGCGTGAGCGGCTGGCCCTCGTCCAGCGCGGACACCACCGTCCATTTGCCGGTGCCCTTCTGTCCGGCGGTGTCGAGGATGAGGTCCACCGTGTGGGTGCCGTCGTCCTGCGTGTGGCCGAGGATATCGCGGGTGATCTCGATGAGGTAGGAGTCAAGCTCGCCCGCGTTCCACTCGGCGAAGACCGCGTGCATTTCCTCGTTGCTCATGCCGAGGCCCTGCTTCATCAACTGGTAGGTCTCGCAGATCATCTGCATGTCGCCATACTCGATGCCGTTGTGCACCATCTTCACGAAGTGGCCGGCGCCGCCCTCGCCCACCCAGTCGCAGCAGGGTTCGCCGTCGGAGGTCTTCGCCGCGATGGACTGGAAAATCGGCTTGAGGTGTGGCCATGCGGTGGGGCTTCCGCCCGGCATGATCGAGGGTCCCTTGAGCGCGCCTTCCTCGCCGCCGCTTACGCCGGTGCCGATGTAGAGCAGACCCTTGGATTCGAGGTAGGCCGTGCGGCGGCTCGAATCGGGGAAGTGCGTGTTGCCTCCGTCGATGACGATATCGCCCGGTTCGAGATGGGGGATAAGCTGCTCGATGAAGTCATCCACCGGCTTGCCCGCCTTCACCAGCATCATCACCTTGCGCGGCCGCGTCAGGCTGGCGCATAGCTGCTCGATGCTGTGACAGCCCACAAAGTTCTTGTCCTTGCCGCGCCCCGCCATGAACTCGTCCACCTTCGCCGTCGTGCGGTTATACACCGCCACCCGGTATCCGTGGCTCTCCATGTTCAACACGAGGTTCTCGCCCATGACCGCCAGGCCGATGAGGCCGATGTCACAAAGTTGTTCGCTCACTTGAGAGGCTCCTTGTTCGTCACATAATCGTTGGTATGGATGATGGTGATTCGGACGGCTAATGCTCTTCGCCCACTGGAAACCCCGCCTTGTTGGGAGATTCTCCGTGTCGGAAGAGATGGTGAATCAGGGTGGTGGTGTTGCCGTTGTGGTGGACCGGGGTGACGGAGACGAGCATCCACCCCTCGGCGCCGAGGCGGTGCAGTACGCTGTCGAGACTTTGGTCGTCGAGATAGCCTTCGTCAATCTTCCACGGCAGGGTCTTGTACTCGATGGGGTTTGCGGGCATGGGTCACTCCTTGGCGCGCAGTGCTTGCAACTGGTATGCCGGAAGTTTCTTCTCGGCAAAGACGGGCTTAAAGCGGGTGAAGCGCTGGCGGCCGTTGATGACGGGCACGCTGGCCCAGTCTTCGCCGATGAGCGGCTGGGCGTAGCGAAGGAAGTCGTCGGTGACGTCGGTCTTGCTGGGCGCGATCCACGCCTTGGGCAGGGTGCGCTCGGAATTGGCCACGGCCTCGAGGGGCACCTTGTCGTAGTCCACATTGTAGATAATGCCGGGGCGGCGGAGGATGGTGGCCATGTAGCCGTGTTCTCCCGCGGCGGCAATCTCCACGGCTTTCTGTCCCACACGGTAGGCTTCGTCGAGATCGACGACGGAGGCATAGGCGGCGGTGGCACGCTGGTCGGTGCCGGGCACCTGGCCGCGCGCGGCTCCGGGCACCGGCAGGCCACGGTCGTTGAGCAGGTTCACCACCTTTTGCGCGGCGGTAATCTTGGATGACGAGAACTGCGTGTGCCCGAAGGAATCCTTCACCTCACCCAGTTCGCCCACCTCGAAGCCTTCACTCACCACGAGGATGACGCGGCCGTCGCGGCGAAGCTGGTCCGTCACGTTGTCGCACATTTCCTCGGCGGTGATTTCCGCCTCGGGCACATAGATTTGCAGCGGCATCTCGCGCCTGGGATCAGCGAGGCGGGCGGCGGCGGGAATAAAGCCAATCTTGCGGCCCATGGCCTGAAGCACGAGCACCGGGTCGGCAGGGTGCGAGCCCGCGTTCTCCTCGTTGGCGTTCTGCACCATGGCCATCCAATAGCGTGCCACGCTGCCAAAGCCGGGGGTGTGGTCGATGAGCTTGAACTCCTGGTCGCCCACGTCGTTGTCGATGGTCTTGGGCACGCCCACGGCGATGAGGTCGAGACCGCGCTCGTGCGCCAGTTTGGCCACCTTGTTGGCGGTGTCCATCGAGTCGTTGCCGCCGTTATAGAAGAAGTAGCCGACATCGTGCGCCTTGAAGACATCGATGACACGCTCGAAGTCCTCCTGCTGCGAAGGCTTCAGCTTGTAGCGGCAGGTGCCGATGGCGCCCGCGGCGGGCGTGTAGCGCAGCAGCGAGATTTCCTCGTCGTCCTGAATTGAAAGGTTGAGTAGCTCTTCCTTCAGCACACCCTCGATGCCATGCCATCCCGCGTAGACCGTGCCGAAAACCTGGGGGAATACGCGGCAAGCTTCGACGACCCCGCGGAGAGAGCTGTTGATGACGGGGCTGGGCCCGCCCGACTGCGCTACTACGACATTCCTCGGCATGCTTATTCCTTGCTTGAATCCGTAACCGGTGCGGGTGGCTCTGGTCTTGCGCGCTGCAAGAAGAAATCGCGCTGGTCCTGGGCAATCTGGCTGCGCGTCACCATCAGTTGATGGTCGCCGGGGAATCGCTCGTGGGCATCGTCCAGCACCTTGAATCCCGCCAGCCTGCCAAGCGCCAGATAGCTGACCACGGCCAGCTCCTCCGCCTGCTCCCGGGTCAGGTTGGCCGTATCATACGTGGCCTGCGCGCTCCGGTAAAGTTGCTGCGCCCGGGGCAGGTCGCCGTTCAGCTCATGCACCATGCCGCGCAGGGTCCATGGGGCCGGTGCATGAGGATGTCGCTCGATCAGGGCATCCAGCAGCGTGGCGGCCTCGCTTGTTTTGCCCTGCTTCAACAGGGTCTCGGCCAACAGCACTTGCCCGTCAACATAGTCCGGCGCCTGTGCAACGGCTTCGCGCGCGGCCTTCTCGGCCTCTTCAAAGCGGGCTTCATGCAAGGCCACCATCCCTGCGACATATTGTTCCTGCGCATACAACGGAATCGGCTCCGGCCGCTCGGTGGACGGGCTGCAACCCCATATCGGCATCCAGGTCAGCAGGATGAAGCAGGTGCTTAACGGCCTGGAGACTCCGACGAACCTTGAAGCAATTGGCCTATACATCCACCCGCTCCGATTCGAGGCGGTAAAGTACTTCCCCCGCGCGTTCCACTAGCAGCAGGCCCTCATCCTCCCGGTCACGCCATGCTTCGGGCTGGATGGAAGCGGGATCCCGGTAGCCCAGGTTGATGGCGCGGCACTCCTCCTCAGGAATTCCCGTGGCAAGCGTCACCTGTACCCGTGGGCGCTCGATGCCGTCCTCGTAGGTGCCGCCGCCGCGCACATGCGTCGAGTGCGCGAGGATGCCGCCGGGCACATCATCAAAGCGACCCGGCTGTTTCACGAAATAATCACGCACGTGGTAGCCGATGCGGCGGATAAGGTCGCCATGGCTGACGCTGACCTCTCGGACGTGGGGCGCATAGATGATGAGTTCCCCGCCATCGGCCAGCACGGGCTCCAGCTTATACATGCACTTGCCCGCCACCCAGATGTCCTCGTACATCGGCGGGGCCATGGCCAGCACGCTGTGGAAGGGGCGAGGCTTATACACAATGTGGGTTCGCGCGGAAAGGTTGGCTGCCGCTTCCCATGCCTCTTCGGGGCGTCCAAAGAAAACAGCGCGGGTCTCCTTCGCCATGACGGTGAGGCAAAGCGCGTAGCGTTCTCGGGGGATCATCGCGGCGGCCGCGTTAATCACCTCACGCACCGGGGTGTGCTTCGTGCCGATGATGGAGCGGTTGGTAATGAGCGCGCCGAGCCAGTGGAATAGATTGAGGATCTCCGGGCCGGAAACGCCCGGAAAGAAATACTTGTTGCCGCCGCTGAAACCCACCACTTCATGGGGGAAGACCGGCCCCGTAACCAGCAGCACATCGTGCTCGAGCACGCGACGGTTTATCTTCACCTCTACCGCTTCATGCATGCGGTCGCCCGTGAGGCTGCGCACGGCGTCCGAATCAAGCCAGCCTAGCGAGGCAAGCTCGGCGGGGTCATTCCACGCGTGGTTGTACACTCGGATGCCAGGGCCGTCCCCACCAATCTCGTAGCCGCCCGTCGCCGGACTGGCTCCAAGGTGGCGGCTGATCATCTCCGCTGACATGGGCGGATGGGTGCCCAGCGCAATCAGAAAGTTGAGGGCCGCCGCCCGCGGAGCCACCGCTTCCTTCACGGCCTGAAACACCTCGGGCATGGGCATGCTGCGGGTGTGATCGGGAATTATGCACAGCACCCGCTTGCCATCGCAGGGCAAGCCCGCCAGCGCTTCGCGCGTGTGGCGGGCAACATCATCCGCACTCAAGGCTCCGCCTGGGCTGACTTGTCGATAGAACAAGGGAATTGACTCCTGAAAGCGCGGTAGTATAGCAAGGTCGTTTGGAGCGATTGGAGCCTTTCCCAACGCCCCTGTGAAGCCAGACAGGATCTTCGAGAACATGCCCCGAATAGTCCGCGCCGCCCTCCTCGTGGCCAGTATCACGTTCACATTTCCGGCCCCGGCGTTGGACCGATACCTGGAGGAGCCGATCCTCTACGAAACCACCAGCGACGACAATCCCGTGTCAAAGCTGCGTGATCGCATCGCCAGCGGCGAGCAGTCCCTGGCGCGTGATCCCCAGTGGGGATATCTCAAGTCCGTGCTCGACGCCCTGGCGATTCCGGTGGAGTCGCAGGTGCTGGTCTTCTCGAAGACCAGCCTCCAGCAGCAACACATCTCGCCCTCCAATCCGCGCGCCATCTACTTCAACGACGACGTCTACGTGGGGGTGGTTCCCGGCGGCGATGTGCTTGAGATCTCCGTGGCGGATCCGAAGCTTGGCGCAGCGTTCTATTCGCTGTCGCAGCGCGGCGATGCACCCACGATTCAGCGTCAGCACGAAAGCTGCCTTCAGTGCCACGCCTCCAGTCTCACCTATGGCACCCCCGGCCACTTGATTCGGTCGCTCTTCGTCGACGCGCGCGGCTTTCCCATTCTCAAGGCGGGATCGAAGGTTACCACCCACGAAAGCCCCTTCGAGGAGCGGTGGGGAGGATGGTATGTGACGGGCACCCACGGCGCCGCGCGCCACATGGGCAACACCCTCGCCGTGGAAACCGAACAGGGCGCCGACCTTGATAGGGAGGTGGGCGCCAATCTAACCACCTTGCCAGCCGCCGTGACCCGCGAAAACTACCTCGTGCCCCACAGCGACCTGGTCGCCCTCATGGTGCTCGAGCACCAGACCGTTATGCACAACCTGATCACAAACGCGGACTTCGAGACGCGTTCGGCCCTCCACGGCCAGAGCGTGATGGACACCCTGCTGGAACGTCCCGCCGGGGTCTTGAGCGAATTGACCCAGCGCCGCATCGCCAACGCCGGGAACAAGCTGCTTGACTACATGCTCTTCGCCAAGGAGCCCGCGCTTGAAGCCCCTATTGCCGGCACTTCCGGCTTTGCGGAAAACTTCGCCAAGGTCGGCCCCTTCGACGCGCAGGGCCGAAGCCTGCGCGATCTCGATCTTGGGCAGCGTCTCTTCAAGTATCCCTGCAGTTACCTCATCTACTCCCCCCAGTTCGACGGTCTGCCCGCCCCCATGAAGGAATGGATATACCAGAACCTCTGGGAAATCCTTCAGGGCAACCCACCGCAGGATAAAGACTACCGGCTCACATCCGAACAGCGCGTCGCCATCCGCGAGATCCTGCGCGACACCAAGAAAGACCTGGCCGATTACTGGCGGCAGGGGTAGGTTAAGTGGAACGCCGAATACAGCCCTAACGTGGTGAACGATAGATGCGCTCTGCTCAGCACGATCGCTTTCAATAAACCACGACTAGCACCGTCGCCTTCTCCAAGAGCGCAATGGCCTCCTGCGCATTCGACGCCGTCGAATACTTCGTCGCCGCCTGCGCGGCCTGCACCTCCGGCATGCTCTCCAGCAGCGTGAGTAGATACGAACTCTTCACCGCGTAATTCACATTCTGCGGCAATGCGCCCGTGACCGACGCCGACACCGCCGCATCCAACATCGCCGTCACCACGCCCACCACGCTACCCTCCGTATCGACCAGCGCTCCACCCGAGCTGCCCGGGTTTATCTCCGCACTGATCTGGAAATAACGCGGGTCATCCTGCAAGCCTTTCAGGCTATTAATGATCCCCTTCGATGCCTTCGGTGCCGCCCCTTGCAGCGCCAAATTCGGAAAGCCCACCGTGCTGACCTCCGCCCCAATCGCCACCCCGCTGCTCGGCCGCAGTCGCACCGACGGAAACGCACCCTCCACCTTTAGCACCGCGAGGTCATTCGCCACATCCACCCCCGCCACCTGCGCGGCATGCGCCTTCCCCCCGTGATACACCTCCAGCCGAGTTCCCATGCGCACCACATGTGCTGCCGATA
>JBJOID010000148.1:0-11878 GCA_046047315.1 Candidatus Hydrogenedentota bacterium
TGCCGCGTCTTCCACCACCGCGCAATCGCCCACCGCGAAAACGTCCGTTCGGCCATCCACATGGAAAAAGGGGTCCACCACGATTCGGTGCGACCGGTCCTTCTTCACATTCAGCTTGGCCACGAGCGGCGTAGGTCCATTGCCTGTGGACCACACCACGAGGCCGTAGCCAATTTCCTTGCCGCTTTGCAGCACCACCGCGTCCGAGCGCACCTCGCGCACGAGCGAATTGGTTCGCACCTGGATTTTGTTGCGTGAGAAATGCCGCCGGGTGTACTCGCCCAACTGCGCGTCGAACATCGTCAGGATGTTGTCCTGCGCCTCGAGCAGCGTGATGCGCACATAAGGGATAAGGTCCGGGAACCACTTCGACAGGTCCTGCTCGACAAAGTCGTGCAGTTCCGCCGCGAACTCCACCCCGGTGGGGCCGCCTCCCACAATTACGAAACGCAGCAGCCAGTCGAAATCCTCCGGCGGCCGGTTGGGCTTGCTGGCCCGCTCGAAGCACTGAATCACGGCATGGCGAATATCGCGGGCGTCCTGGATTTCCTTCAGAAAGAAGCAGTGCTCGGCCACACCGGGAATGCCGAAGGTGTTGCTCACCGCCCCGACGCCGATAACCACCTTGTCGTATTGAATCTCGAAGGGGGTCTGCTTGAACTTGCCCTCGCAATAGGCGATGCGCTTCTCGAAGTCCAAGTCCACGCAATAGGCCTGATGGTAGCGCAGACCCTTGCGGGCCGTGCGGATGGGCTCAATAATGCTGCGGAACTCGATGGTTCCCACCGTGGTGCTAGGCAGCAGCGGCGTGAACAGGAAGTGGTTGCGCGGGGCAACCACCACAATCTGGTAACGCTCGATATCCACCGCCTTCACCAAGCTGAACGCGGCGAAACCGGTGCCCAATATCAGCAGTGTTTCTTTCTTTTCCGGCATGGTGTCCTCAACTCGCGTGGAGATGGAGATAGCAGGGAGGCAGGTTCAGCGAAACCGGGATGAAGAGCCAGAGTATAACAAGGGCTTCGGCGGTGCTTCCATAGCCTTCACCTTGGCCGGCTCATCCCATGCCAAGCAATTGCTTGATGCCTTCCTTCACGTAATCGACCGCGCCCCAGCCCATGACGGCGATGAGCGTCAGCACAATGGTGCTCAGGATAAGTCCGCAGGCCGCGACAATCATCCCTCCGACGGCGAAGAGGCCATCTTCTTCGATGGTTCCCAGCCCAATGAAGAAGACGCCCATGGCCGGCACGGTATTCGTCAGTGGAACCGGGATGATCATCGAGATGGCGCAAAGCGTCACCACGCCACCGAGCATGCGAAACAGCCAGGGATTGCTGTACATGAACCCAAAGCGGGGA
This sequence comes from Candidatus Hydrogenedentota bacterium, assembly GCA_046047315.1. GTDB lineage: Bacteria > Hydrogenedentota > Hydrogenedentia > Hydrogenedentales > JAEUWI01 > WGMK01. The sequence goes on from JBJOID010000148.1 coordinate 1,362, forward strand.
CGAACGAAGGTCTCGAAGAAAGCGAGGAACTTCACCATGCCAGCGACCAGCTTGCCGGAACCCTTGGTGGACACTTCCCGGTTGAGCACCCGCTCGGGGAACCAGGGGTGTTCCATATTGAGCATCATCTGGATGCCGAGAGTTCCCAGTAGAATTCCGAAGGGCACCGAGTATCCCGGGGCAGGAAGGGGGAGCGCCGAGGGGAGCGCGAGGATGGTGAGGAACACGCCGAAGCTTTTGTGGCTGACGCGGTCGAGCAGACCCCGCACGGTGATGGTTCCGTGCTCGGGGTGTGAAAAGACATCCACAATGCTTTCGGAAAGTTTCACGACGGGTCTCCTGATGGGGGCGCGGCGCCAAGAACCGGGGGACTCTGGCGCAATTCCGCAAGGTAATTATGGTGGGTACAATCTCGCTGAATAGGCGTTATACTCACATAGCCCTTGGTCACTGCCTCGAGGTCCGTGTCCGGTCCTTCGAAGTCCAGGGTGGCCGTGCCGCCAATCCAGTAGTAATCCCCGCCCCGGGGGTCGGTGCGGTGGATGATGTCGTCGTCGTAAGTGCGCCTTCCCATGACGGTTAGCGCCATCCCGGCGAGCTCGGCGTTGGGGAGGTCCGGCACGTTGACGTTCAGCAGCGTCTCCGGTGGCAGACCGCTGTCCAGAAGGCGCCGCGCCAGTTCCAGCGCCACCGCTCCGCCAGTATCCCAATGACGCGGCTGATAGGCCGTCATCGAGACCGCCATCGCGGGCACGCCCAGCAGCATGGCTTCGCGTGCTCCCGCCACCGTGCCGGAATAGGTCACGTCGTCGCCGAGGTTCGGGCCGTTGTTGATGCCCGACACCACCAGCAAAGGGCGTTCTCCCAACAACTTGCGCACCGCCAGCAGCACGCAGTCCGCCGGGGTGCCATTCACCATGTGCCACCCCTCGCGCAGTTGCTTCACGCGCAGGGGATGGTGGAGCGATATGCCATGGCCCACGGCGCTTCGCTCCTGATCCGGCGCATACACCACCACCCGGCCCAGCGGAGCAAGGGCGCGTTGCAGGGCATCCAGACCGGGGGCATGGATGCCATCGTCATTGGTGAGAAGAATGAGGGGGGAGTGCATAAATACTGCAGGCTTCCGTGACTACCATGCACGGCAAGCATTTAGCATAACGCATGGTACGCAGCTTTCTCAAAATCGGCACAAAGGTGCCTGAGACCAAGCGTGAATACAGCTCCAATATGGAACATTTTCTGTCAATATTGTAAGGGCTGGACAAACCGCCTCCGTAATGCTAATATTGGAAACCTGAAGAGATTGCGGTTTTCCTTTCGCAACCACAGCGCACCTCCGGTGCGCTTGCTCGTATACGCAGGCCCGATTGTCGCGCCAAATTTCTGCGGTATTGGCGTGGCAAGTTCCATCGGGACACGGTTTGCTTATGGGGAGATCGTTGCTCGTGGTGAAAAAGAAAACAGTTGCCGCAGAGAAGAAAGTAAAGAAAGCCGCCGCCAAGACTCCGGCGCGGCCTACGAAGGCGAAGCCTGCCCCGGCGCCGAAGAAGGCGGCGGCAAAGGCCAAGCCCGCCGCCAAGCCGGCGAAGCCACAGGCAAAGGGTAGCACCAAGGTGACCGCTAAGAAAGCCCCGGCGAAAGCCGTTTCCGCGAAGAGCGCCGCGCCGAAGGCGGCGAAGCCAGCCCCAAAGGCCCCGGCCTCGAAGGGCAAGCCTGCTCCGCCCGCCAAGGCGGTCCCGGCCAAGGCATCCTCCAAGGTACCTGCGCCCAAGGCTTCGGCTCCCAAGCCGCAAGTTTCCAAGCCATCCGTTTCCAAGCCAGTGGCTGCCAAGTCGGCCCCTGCGAAGTCGGCATCGCCCGCGACACCAGCGAAGGCTGTATCTTCCAAGCCTGCGGTTTCGACCTCCCCCAAGGTGGCAGCGCCCAAGGCGGAGACGCCGAAAGGCACCGCGCCCTCCGCGGCTGCGGCCGCCGCCGCGGCGAAGGCTGTGCCGGACAAGCGCCGGATTCTGGCGTCGAAGAACAAAATGCTTCCGCGCGATTTCCTGTTCAAGCTGGCGGAAGCGATTCGCACGGCGATCCTTCCCATTGTGCAGGAAGCCAAGGGGCGGGAGATCGTGGGCACCGCCCTGTCTGGCGACGCCACCTTCGAACTGGACAAGGTGGCGGAGCGCGCCCTGCTCCAGCATCTCAAGATTGCCCGTGCGCCCGTGGCTTATTATTCGGAAGACTCGGGATACTCCACCTTCTCCAGCGCGCAGCCAAAGAACCTTTTGGTGGTGGATCCCATTGACGGCACCCGTGCGGCGAAATCCGGTTTCGAAGGTTGCGTGATTTCCATCGCGACGACGCGGATTATCGAGCGGCCGGTCATGGCGGATGTCGACAACGCGCTGGTCATGGAAATCCTGTCTGGCCGCACCATCTATGCCGAGCGCGGCGCGGGCACCCGCATTTACGCGGGGGGCGCTGTGAAGAAGCCCAAGCTCTCCGACAACATGGACCTCGAGTCCGTTGCCTGGTCGATGACTGTGCCCGGCCGTCCCGCCGAGCTCATCTTCCCGACCGCCGCGCGCTTTATCGATCTCACTTCGCTGAAAGGCGGATTCTTTGCCTGCAATAGCACGGCCTATAGCCTGACCCGTCTGGTGACGAACCAGCTGGACGCCTGCGTGGATTTCGCGGGCCGCTATTACCGCGACATTCCCGAGCTGGTGAAGGACTACTTCCTGAATGCCGGGCGCGGAAACGTGCTGGGCGTTGCACCTTATGACATGGTGGCCGGGCTGCTCATTGCGCAGGAAGCCGGTTGCAAGGTGACGAACGCCTACGGCAAGGGCTTCGATGATGTGATGCTGTTGGACAGCTCGCCCAATAACCATCAGACCATCATCGCCGCCGCCAGTCCCGAACTCTGGGAGAAGCTCTACAGCTTCTTCGACACGCGCATCACCCAGTTCGAGAACCTGCTCAAGCGCCGCGCCGCTCGAGAATAGCTTTCGGGCGATAGCCTGATCTTTCCCACGCGCTGCTGAATAGCGGCGCGTTTTCTCTATTTGCCCTTGGCTTTGGGTTTGGCGGTTGCCGCCACAGTTGGCACCGCATTCGGATTGGGCGGATCCACCGGCCCCTTCCTGCCCGAACGCCACCAAAAGAACAGTCCTGCGGCAATCATGAACAGGCTATAGAAGGTGCCGCGGCTGATGCCGAGGATCAGGCTCGCATCCGGCTCGCGGAAGAATTCGCAGAAGATACGGAAAGTGGCATAGAGCATGAGAAACTCCGCGCCAATGCGGCCTGGATACTTGCGAGCGTCGGTGTAGAGATAGCGCCACTGGAGATAGGTGAAAAGAATCAATCCCTCGGTTGCGGCTTCGTAAAGCTGGGAGGGATGGCGGGGAGGGATCTCGGTGACGGGTGTTCCGGGAGCGGCGCTTCGGGGGAAGATCACCGCCCACGGCACATTGCTCGCGTGCCCCCAAAGCTCACCGTTGATGAAGTTGGCCAGCCGTCCAAAGCAGAGACCGGGCGGCACCAGCGGGGCCACCATATCGGCCAGTTGGAGGAAGGTAATCCGGTACTTGCTGGTGATCCACCAGAGGGAAATGACCACGCCGACGAGTCCGCCATGGAAAGACATGCCGCCCTGCCATACCCGGATGACGAAGAGGGGATCCCGCAGGAGCTCGCCGGGGCTGACGTACAACAGGCAATACCCCAGCCGCGCCCCGAGGATGATGCCGAGGATGATCGCGTAGAGCGAAGTCTCGCCCTGCGGTCCCGTCAGCACGGAGCGCTGCACCCGCACGTAGTAGTAATGGATGGCGAGCGCGGCATAGAAGCCCGCGATATAGGCGGTGCCATACCAGCCGATGCCATAGTCTTCGCCAAAGCGGATGATCATCGGGTCGAGATTGTGGACCCAGTGCGTGGTCTCGGGCATGCTGTTTGGGTAATTCCTTGCGGAGAAAACGCTTGGTGCGCCTGATGAGCCGGGGTGCCAGCCGCCGGAAGGCGCACCAGCGGAGATAGTAGCACGTTGAATCGTCCTGTCGCACCCGCCTGATTTCCCCCGGAGCTGCCATTCGCGCTATCCTATGCGCCGCAAAGGAGCCACGCCTTGAGCGAGTTCATGCTGCAATTCCGTTGTCCGCATTGCCAGCAGGTGCTGCGGATTGCTCCAAAGTTTCTGGGTCAGACCGGCAAGTGCAACAAGTGCGCAGGCCGGATTGCGCTGGTCGGGCATGAGAATCCCGATGTGGTGCAAATGGCGAGCCTAGTGGACGACGGGATGGCGGCACGGGACCAGCGTCCCGCGACCGACGCGCAGCGCGACTTGATGCGGCGCATGGGCGCCCCGGAAGACGCGGTGGTAAACGCCCTGCGGCACGACGTGTCCACCATCATTCAGGTGGCGCGGAACGACCTGAAAACCTCGGAGGCGCCGAGCCAGTCTCAGATGGAGTTGCTCAAGCGGCTGGGCGTGACGGACGAGGAGCGGGCGCTGGTGCGGACTCGGGCTGAGGCCTCAAAGCTCATTGAGGGCTTGCAGCCCAAGCCGACCGAGGCGCAGCTCGCTTACCTCAAGCGGCTGGGCGCCAGCCCTGAGCAGATGGCGGGCGTGGTCACGCGGTCGCAGGCGGGCGAGCTGATCGAGCAATTGCTGCGCGGGGGCTGACCTTTGCGGCGTGGCATGGGCAAGCACGGCGGCTGCCGGGCGTAGACAAGAATCCGGCGTGCCGCCGGGAAGGAAGTTTCGTTGAACATCGATGTGGGCATGATCGCCCTGCAATATTTTTGTCTGTTGTTTTCCCTCTGTGTGCACGAGGCCGCGCATGCCCTGATGGCGGATTATCGGGGCGACTCGACCGCGCGTTTCCTTGGCCGCATCACGCTTGACCCCCGCAAGCACGCCGATCCGCTGGGCACGGTCGCCCTTCCGCTGATCGCGATGATCACCGGCCTGCCCTTCCTTTTCGGATGGGCCAAGCCGGTGCCCTACAACCCGCTCAACCTGAAGGACCGGAAGCTCGACCCGGTGTGGATTGCGCTCGCGGGCCCGGGCTCGAACCTCATCATCGCCCTCATCTGCGCGCTGGTGCTGCGCCTGGTGATGCTCGTCGGCGGTGCAGGATTTATTGGTGAAGAAATTGTCGGCGTGTTGTCGATGGTCTTTATCTACCTGGCCGTGATCAACTTCGTGCTGATTCTCTTCAACATGATTCCCGTGCCCCCGCTGGACGGGCATTACGTGTTGAAGTACTTCCTGCCGCCCAGCGCCGAGGCTGCCTTCGAGCGCATCGGCCCCTTCGGCATCCTCATCGCCATCTTCGTTGCGCGTCCGTGGCTTGAGTTCGCCATGCCCTATTGCATGGAGCTCATCAAGTTCATCGGCATCGGCGGCATCTGAAGCAGGCACAACCGTTTACGATCGCGCGGGGAGTGGCGTCATCCGGGGTGAATCCGGTGGCATCATGCCGACGCTTTCCCCATCTTGCTGGACAAGCATTAGTCCGTTGATTTGGGAGTCACCTCGCAGAAGGGCATCTCGAAGCCGAGGGCGATCAGGCCCTCGGTGGTGAGCTGGCTGTTGGCGACGTGAAGACGGCGCAGGGAGGTCATATCCCGCAGCGTGCCCACGCTGGCGTTGGATACATTGGTGCCCACGAGCCAAAGGTGCCGCAGTCCCGAGAACTGGGAGAAGACCCGCAGGGTGTTGTCGTCGAGCGGGGCCTGGTAAAACTCGATCCACTCGAGCCGCTTGAGCGGTTCCATGTGGTAGATGCCCTGGGTGGTGACAGAGGTGTATTTCAGGGCGAGGCCGCGCAGCCCGAGCAACCGTCCGGCGTAGGATAGCGACTGGTCGGTGGCGTTCTTGCCATTGAGCGAAATGGTGTGCAGGGCGTAGGGGTCGAGATTGGCAAGCGCGGAGAGATCTCCCGCGATGTCGCTTTCCACTTCCAGCTTGGCATCCTTGCCAGCGGGAACATTCACGGTACCCCGGGCCTCGCCCAGCAGTGTCCACTCGTCGTTCAGATTGAGGGTCCAGTCGCGCACAAACACACGCCCGAGCGATTGACCAGCCGGAAACTCCAGCACGCGAAGCGGCGGGGGCGAGGTCGCCTCGACGTAGGCCACCACCTCGGGCGGCTTGGTGCTAATGACGGTAAGCGGAAGCAACTGCTGCAGGCGCAGGCGGTCTTCCTCGCTCGCGGCCTCGTCGATGTAGAGTTCGGTGAGCGTCTGCAACTTCCCGAGGTGGGCCAGGTTTTCATCAGTCATGTTCAGGCGGGGAAGCCATATGGACTGGAGATAGCCGCCCTCCAGGGTCGCGAGCGGGGCGAGATCGTCGGCGGCTTCCTCGGCCACCTTTAAGTGATAAGCAAGGCCAGGCCGCACCGGCACCACGCCCTGCGCGGGCAAATGGGGCAGCCAGTCCTCCGCGCTGGTGGACGACGCGTCGCGCGTGTACAGGTTGCCCATCGAATACGCATCGGGGAAGCGCATCTCGGCGCGCTCGACAGCCACCGGCGCCACCGGCTCGGCGGTAAGGCGGTCATAGATGAGATACCCCGCGACCACGGCCAGCACACCGAGCAGGGCATAGAGGATCAGCGGGGGACGCTTCTGTTCCTTCACTCGCTTCAGCAGGTGCTCGGAACGGGCAATGGCATCGTCACGCTGGCGCACGGCGTCGCGCAGGGCATCCAGCTCTGCCTTGGCACGCTCCAGGTATTCCGCCTTGACGCCGCCTTCCTGCCGCAGTTTCTCAATCTCCGTCTCGAGCTCTTCGCTCGATATGGAAGCGTTCTGGGTGCGCGACCGGAGATTGGAGAGCTCGCCCTTCAATTCAGAGAGCGCTTGCTCCGTGCGGCGCTTTTCCTCGAGCGCGTCGCGCGCGACACGCTCGCGCTCCTTCACGGTCTCCTCCAGCTGCTTCATCTGCTCGCGCGCGCGTTCCAGCTGGCGGGTCTTGCTCTCCTCGTTCGAACGCATCTGCTGCATTTCCTTGGCCAGCATCTGCTCGGAACGGCGGGCTTCCTCGGCCTTCGCGTGCAGGTCCACCAGTTCTTTCTGGAGTTCCTGAAGCGCCTCGGGGTCCACTTCATGCGCGGTGGCGATCTGCTCCTCGCGCTCGGCGAGGGTCTGCCGCAGGAGTTCCACCTCGCGCTGCGCGGCGTTCAGGGCGTCGGCGGCGGCGCTCTCGTTGGCGCGCAGCTTTTCCACCTCGCGCGCCAGCTCCGTCTCGGAGGCCGAGGCGCTGGCGGCCTGCGCCCGCAGCATATCCAGTTCGCCCTGCAGCGAGGCCACCTGGGCCGCGTGTTCCATGCGCTCCTGTTCGGCGGCGCTATAGGCCTGCTCCTGGCTTTGCACCTGCGCGCGCAGGGCTTCCAGTTCGCCGCGCGCGCTGTCCAGGGCGCCCGACTTCTGGGACTCGCTGTTGCGCAGTTGGTCCAGTTCGGCAAGGAGATTGGACTCGGAATCCCGCACCTGCTGGGCCTGGGCGCGCAGCCCGGCAAGCTCCTGTTCCAGGGCGTCTTTGGCCTCGGCGGTGAGCGAAGTCTGCTGCATCGCCTTGGCGATTTCCGCCTCGCGATCCTGCAACCGGGTCTGGAGCGCTTCCATTTGGCTGCGCGTGGCCTCGAGGGCCCTCGTCTTTTCCTGTTCATTGTGCCGCAGGGATTCGAGCTCGGCGGCCAGTTGCCGCTCCGACGCAGCGGCGCTTTCGGCCTGTGCGCGGATGCCATCGAGTTCCCCCTGCAATTTGAGGAGGGCCTGCTGCTGTTCGAGGCTTCGGGCCTCGGCCTCGGCAAAGGCGAGTTCGCGCTGGTCGAGGCTGCCGCGGAGACGCTCCATTTCCTGGCGCGCCGTTTCCAGGGCGTCGGCCTTGGCGCGTCCGTCGGCGCGGAGCGCTTCCAGTTCGCCCATGAGCGCCTGCTCCGAGACCGAGGCCTGTTCGGCCTTCGATTGCAGGCTCTCCAGCTGCGTCTTCATCTGCTCGATGATGGCGCTGCGTTCCTGGTCGCGCATCTCCGCCGCTTGAATCAACTGCTCGCGCGAGGCCAGCTTGTCCTGAAGGGCCTCGAGTTCGGCGCGGGCCTGTTGCAGCCCGGCCGCCTTGGCGCGTTCCTCGTTGCGCAGCTGTTCCAGCTCAGAGGCTAGGCTGCGCTCGGATTGGGCGGCGTGCTGGGCTTCCTCCTTGAGGGCGTTGAGTTCCTGTTGCAAGGCGGCGAAGGCGCGCTCGCGGTCGGCCTGGGTCTGCGCGGCCTCGCGCATGGCGGCCTCGTTGGCTTCCAGCGAATGCTGCATCTCGTTCAGCTTTGAACGCGCGCCTTCGAGTTCCCGGTTCTTGGCCTCCTGCTGCTGGCGCAAGGTTTCCAATTGCGAGCGCAGCGCCTCTTCCGAACTGTTGGCGCTGCCGGCCTTCTCACGCAGGGAAGCCAGCTCCTGCTGCAGCGCCTGAATCGTCTGTTGCAGTTCCGCCTTGTTCAGCCCCTCGGCGAGCTTGGCGTCGAGCGTGGCGCGCAAGGCGTTGACCTGGCTCTCCTGCAGGGTGATGGCGCGTGCGAGCTGCTCGGCATGGCTGCGGTCAAGAATCGCGCCCAGGGACTGGGCGTCCTTCAACGCGCGCCGCAAACGTTCACTGCATTCCTCGCAGAGTTCAAGGGCTTCGTTGTTCCGGCCCAGGGCGGCCAGACTGCGCGCGCGGAGGAAGGGCGGCATAGGACTGGCAGGCGCCAGGGAGTCCACTGTTTGCAGGGCGGCGAGGGCCGCATCGTGCTTTTCGCCGCGGTACAACTCTTCGGCCGTATGGAAGGCTTTTTCGAGTTCCAGAAGACGCATCGTCCGCTCCGCAATTTCGGGTTTTTGACCCGCCCACGCGGTAGTGTACCATAAGGAAAGCCAAACGAAATGGCGGGCGACAGGCTGCGGCAGCGGCGTGATGGGAGCAAATTCTGGTGAGCGAAGCACCCCGGCAACGCACAGGTCCAATTGGGAAAACGCTTTACGAAGCTGGCGTGGTTACGCGGGAGCAGGTGACCGAGGCGCTGGACGTGCAGCGGCGTGAAGGTGGCAAGACTTTCGAGATTTTGATTCGGCTTGGCCACCTGAACAAGGACGACCTGCACGCCGTGCTTTCCCAGCAGCCGGGGGTGGCGTCGATTGACATTTCTCGCTTCAAGGTATCCCCTGAATATTTGTCGCTGATTCCGAAGGAACTCGCGCTGAAAGAGTTGGTGCTGCCTATCGACAAGATGGGCAAGCTGCTGACGGTGGCGATGGCGTGTCCGTTGGACACGACGACGATTGAGGAGTTGGAGTCCTTGACGGGATTGCGGGTGAAGGCGGTGCTGAGCAAGTACGACGACATCGTCGCGGCGCTGGAGAAGTATTACCCCAGCGAGCGGTCGGGGGAGGGGGAGCTCCCCACTTTCGAATTGCCTGCCCGGCATGGCACCGTTCCCACGCGTAACCTCACCGAGGATATCAAGCAACTGGAGATGTTGGCGGCGGCACCGGGATTGTTGGACAAGGTGCTTGCGGCATCGAAGGACGGGGCGGACCTTAAGGTGGTGATGCAGACGGCTTCGGCCGACCCGGCGCTGTCGGGGTGGCTGCTTGCCCTGGCGAACAGCCCGGCCTATGGCATGCCGTCGCAGGTGGAAAGCCTGGGGCTGGCGGTTGCGTTGCTCGGTGCACCCGGCGTGCGCTCGGCGGTGGAACTGATGAAGAAGAACGCGCCGAAACCGAAGTCCGATTTCTCCGAGGCCTATGAATCGACGCGGACCGCCTCGCTGATTGCGGCGGCCTTGGCGAAGAAGAGCGGCAAGGTGGAGCGCGGCTCGGCTTTCACGGCCGGGCTACTGCGGCGGCTGGGCTGGTTTGTGCTGGCCACGCTGCAACCGGGCGACTATCCCAATGGCCAGGTTGGCGAGGTGGAATTCTGCGAGCAGGAGCGCAAGCGATTCGGCTTAAGCCATGTGGAAGCGGGCGCGATCATGGCAAACCGCTGGCGTTATCCCGAGGCGCTGGTCGGCGCAATCGGCGCCAGCCCAGTGCAGGCGGGCACGAGTCACTCGCTGGCAGCGGTGGCCGTTCTCTCGAATCTGCTGGCGGAGAAAGGGCGTGCGCAGGGCGCTTCCTGCCTGGACGGTCAGCAACAACACCTCGCCGCGCTAGGCATCGAGCAAGATGCCGCCTTCAAGGAAGCCGAGAAGATTCTCAACGCCTGATGCCGGCATCCAGACTTTGTGCTTGTCCGTAGGTTCTAATGAGCCAGTGGAATGCAGAAGCCGTCCTCTGAGCCGGGGCAATCGCGATAACCGCCGATGGCGTACAGCTGGATGAGGCGCAGCAGTTCCGAAAGGCTGATGGACCAATCCTGCTGCTGAAAATCCGAGGAGTGGGGGAGGCAGTCACGTAGTCCAAGCCCGGCCTCGTAGCCGTCTTCCGACTCGCTTTCTGCACAGGCATAGGCGCCCGCGTTGTAGAACTGCACCACCCGCAGCAAT
>JBJOID010000149.1:0-7225 GCA_046047315.1 Candidatus Hydrogenedentota bacterium
AATATCCGCAATCACGTGTTCCGGGTGAAGGTTAAGGCGCCGGGCGGCGAGAAGGAACTCCGCCAGTTGACGGGCAAGATTTTCACGGGCACGCTGGACCGCAACAAGCCGCTCTGGGAGATTTATGTCGTCGAGGGTCTGGACAACAAGCTGGGCTCGCTGATCTTTAAGGTGCACCACTGCATGGTGGACGGTGTCGCGGGGATTGGGCTGGCGTTCGTGCTCTTCGACATGTCGCCGGATCCGCCCAAGCTGCGCAAGAAGCCCTTCAATCCCGAGCCCATGCCCGACCGGGGGACGCTGCTGCTGGACGCCCTGCGGGACAGCGCCGCAGACAGCCTTGAGCACTGGGGCCGGCTTCAACGCAGCCTGCTCGATTTCGGAAAAAAGGACGAGGGCATCGACCTCGCCCTCTCGCTGCGTAAATTCGGCCAGACACTGGTGTCCTCCTTCCTGCTGCCCTTGAACCGCCTACCCTTCAACAAACCACTTAATGGCAAGCGCGTGGTGGTGTGGCGCAGCTATTCCTTCACCGACGCCCGCGCCGTGCGCGCAGTGGCCGGTGGCACCTTCAACGACGTTATCCTCACCGCGATTGGCGGGGCGATTCGCAAATACCTGCTGGTGAAGAACCGCGATAACAAGCGGCTGCCGCGCAGCATCCGAATTCTGGTGCCGGTGAACGTGCGCCAGGAACACGAGCGCGGCGCCATGGGCAACCGGGTTTCCTTCCTGCCGGTCGAGGTGCCAATCCACATTGAGGATCCGATCGAGCGGCTGCAGGCGACGCACCTGAAGACGTCGGAATTGAAGGAAGCCCGGGTAAGCACAGCGGTGAGCTTGATGTTTGAGGCCGCGCAGGGTCTGCCGGCTCAGTTGCAGGCCGTCGCGCTGGGGGCAGTGGCAAACCCCAGTCTCCAGGCCATGCTGCCCACGGGCATGCCTCCCGCTAACATGATTTGCACCAATGTGCCCGGCCCGAATATCCCTCTTTATGTGCTGGGCCGCCGCCTGCTGGCCACTTATCCCAAGGTTCCAGTCGTGATGGAGATGGGCGTCAACTTCGCCATCTCCAGCTACGACCAGCGCCTCTTCGTCAACATTTGCGCCGACGGCGTGGTGGGCAACGACGCGGAAAAGATCGGCGAGTTTCTCGACGCCAGCTTCGAAGAACTGCTGGCCGCCGCCGAGATCAAGCAGGCGGACTACGTGCGCATCCGCAACAGCGCCAGCGAAGGCAGCTCGTACTGAGGCACTTATGAACTCCCCGCATGCTGTGCTTCACACGGCGTGATTGGGACCACGCGAATGAAGATGCCTCGAATTCCGTTTGCCGCGCCGACCGTCGCGGCCCTATAGTGCGGCCATGGAAAACCTGAGTGACAGCCGGATTGGCAGCGACTATCGCTCGCTCCACCTGCGCAACCTGGAGCTGATGCGACAGGTGGATCACCTCTCCACGCTGCGCGAGATTGGCCTCGCCATAAGCGGTTCGCTGGAACTGCGCGAGACGCTGCCGCTCATCGCGAACGTGTTGCAGGGCGCGCTCGACGTTCGACGCGTGACCATCTACGAATACCGCGAGCAGGAAGAGCGCTTTCAACCCCTCATCGCCAAATACGGCAGCGACCTGATTGGCACGGAACGACTTGAGGAGGAATCCGCCCCCTTCAAGGGAAGCCCGCTCGGGGCCTGCGTGCAGGAACGCAAGGCGCGGCTGGAAAATGCGCCAGGCCTCATCGCCGCGTATGTGCCACTCATCGCCAAGAACCGCCCGCTTGGCGTGCTCGTGCTCGAGTCTCCCAATGACGACGAACCCTTCGACCGCGACGATGCTGCCCTGTTCCAGGAGATCGCCTCGCAAGTGGCCATTGCCATCCAGAACAACCAGCTCTACGCGCTGGCGGTGAACGACGGGCTCACGGGACTTTTCGTGCGCCGCTACTTTGACCTCCAATTGCGCGATCTCTTCGTCAAGGCGCAGCGCTATGGCCGCGCCTTTTCCCTGCTCATGTTCGATATCGACCACTTCAAGAAGTTCAACGATACCCACGGCCACCAGACCGGCGATGCCGTGCTGCAACAATTCGCCCGCCTCCTTCGCGGCAGCACCCGCGCCAGTGATATCGTCTGCCGCTATGGCGGCGAGGAGATGGCCGTGCTCCTGCCGGAAACCGGCGAGGACGAGGCGCTGGTGCTGGCCAACAAACTATGCAAGCAGGTGCGCGGCCACGCCTTCCGCGGCTCTGCCGGTCAGGACCTCAACGTAACCACCAGCATTGGCGTGACCGGCTACGACCCCGCCTACCCGAGTCCAGAGTCCATGGTCACCGCCTGCGACGCGGCGCTCTACGAAGCCAAGCACAATGGCCGCAACCGTGTGGAACTGGCGGAGCCTCCTGCCAGCGAGCCTGCCTGAAACAGCGTGTTGTCATTAGGTCCGTTTCGTGGCGCGGCTTGGGGGCACTCGATGTGCGCTATTCAACGCGCGGTTCGATAGCTCTCCAGAATCGCGGTGACGAAGAAGGCCGCCACGCCCCAAAGTATCCATGCTGCGCCATAGAGAACGAGTTCTGTTTCCGAACCATATAGGCTTCGGAACCAAGTGAGCGCGATTCCATCGCAGCAGGTCGCGCCGATGGTACCCACCGCGATGCCAGACACCACTTGTTCACTCCGCAACTGCGCCAGCTTGGCGGCAAGCCAAACGCCCCCCCATGCCACCGGGAAAGCCGCCGCGAATGAAGCGAGGCTGGCTACGGGACCGAAAATACCCAGCGGCGCGCCAACGCGCACGGCCAAGGCCCCACCGAACCAGTAGGCAACGCCGATGAGCAGCAGCAAGAGTACTTGGCGCGCCGTTAATCCTGCGAGCAGGGACACACTCTTGCTAACTTGAGATCCATCTGACTGAGTCCGCATCGTTAACTCCTTCTTAGTTTTTGTAGCGGCCACTACATTATGTAGCGACTGCTACAATTTTTCAAGTGAGACGAATGGCATGAAAAAAGGCGAACTCAGACGGCAGGAACTTCTGGAGCAATTGGCCGACCACTTGCTCGTGCATGGGCTTCAGGGAGCCAGGCTGCGCCCCATGGCCGCCGCCCTTGGCACCAGCGACCGAATGTTGCTGCATTATTTCAAGGACAAAGAGGACTTGCTCTCATCGGCCTTGAGACTCATTTCGGACCGACTGCTCCGGTTGCTGGACGCATCTCGCCTGGAACCCCTGCCGATGGAGGAGCTGTTGCCGCTTCTTGCGGGGATGCTCAAGTCACCAGAGATTCGCCCCTACCTGAAGCTTTGGCTGGAGTTGGCCGCTTATGCCACGGGTCAGAATTCGTTCTATCGGGACACCGCGCGACAGCTCTGTGAGAGTTTTTACCACTGGGTAGCGGCCTCCATAGCCGTGCGCTATGAGAAGGATCGGGCAGCCGTCGCTTCTTTGGCGTTTGCCACCATGGAAGGTTTCGTGCTGCTTGATGCTATCGGGTTGGATTCGCACATAAACACTGCATTGCAAGGACTCCGGCAAAGGTAGCGTGGCCAAGCGCCCCGTCCATCATTGGCGCGCTTGTCCTATACTCTTGAGAATTCGAGCGACGATTAAGCATGGCATCCCATAATCCAGACCGGCGCGCAGGCGTACGGGCGGAAACCCGGCGCAGGGCGATGCTGCGCCGGCGGGGCGCCATGCATGCGGGCATCGAAGTGGAAATTCAGGATATCTCACCGACCGGGCTTCGACTTATCGGAAAGCTGACCCTGCGTCCGGGCGATGAGGTGGATATCGAGGTGGAGTCGGGAGCGGCTGACCTTCCGGCTATTGCGGTGCGCGGCACGGTGCGGCATGCCTCGCCCGCCGACTCGGGCCATGTCGCGGGTGTGCAACTGGTTGTAACGCTCGGAACGGACGCGCCCGCCCTGACTTCGCTCGAAGAGGCGCAGCGGCAATTGACTGCACTTCGAGCAGCGATGGCACACCTTCCCCTCAACGACGCGGTGGGCCTTGGCGCAACTTTGGCCAACGATGATCCCCCTATCGCGGAGCGCCCCCCTTCTAGGCGACGCTGGCCGCATGTGGTTTTGTTGTTACTGCTGCTATTGATTTTACTCGCGTCCGTTTACTCCATGGGCAAGGCGCGAGAGAACGCGGGATCCGCCGGTCAGGCTTTTCGACCCTGGTGGCGGGCGGCGGACGAGAGTCTTCAAGCCGCCAGGTCTCCCGGTCTAGACGGCTTAAACAAGGTGGCTTTTCTCCCCGAAGTCTCGCCGCGCGATCAAGCATGGCAATCGCTGCGCCGGGGAGGAGTTGCAACACTTGGTGCACCGGAATCCTTCAGCCCGGAGTCACCGCCGAACTTTCTCGACCTCTGGTTGATGGCCCGGCTGGAACGTGCAAAGGGGAATCGGGCCGAAGCCTTGCGGTGGAGCGCAATGCTCACCCAGTTGGATGAGGAGGGACAGGTTCCCGAGTCCTGGCGGCTGCATGTCGAAGGCTTGCGCAGGGAACTTGTTATGGGCGACACCATGAACGATGAGACCCCCCTGCCCCTGCTCTCCATGGAAGCAGAGGAGAGGGGTGAGCAAAGCCTATCCACGAATCCCGTCTCACCTGCCCCGATTGAAGGTGTGCATCTCGACGTGGATACAGCCGCCTACACCCTCTATGCGTGGCGCGATGGCCAGCTGCTGGCCGCCTTCCCTGTGGGGCTGGGTGAACCGGGCCGTACTCCCAAAGGGCGATTCGTGGTGAACCGGAAGATTCACAAGCCCGATTGGTACGACCGGGGCCGTGTGGTGCCCTACGGGGATCCGGAGAATCCGTTGGGAGATTACTGGATGGGCTTGGCGGGATCTCCTGAAGCGCTGGGGATCGGAATACATCCGACCATGGAGGAGGAATCCATTGGCGGAGACGCAGGACGGGGATGTGTCCGCATGTTTCCCCAGGATGCCGCACGTCTCTTCGAATGGTGTGAGGTGGGTGCAGTGGTGACCATTCGCTGAGTGTGCAGCCACCACGGTGCGAGAATCTCACTGTGGATGGGTTTATCATTTTGCGCAACCTAGACCTTTCCCTTTCCCTTTCCCCATGGTAGACTTTCGGAGCGGTTCCAATGGATGAAACCGTTGGCATGAAATGAGCACGGATGGCTGGACTTAACCCGATAGCCTTGGGCTTGGCGCCGCCCTCCACCCAGCCGGGTGGATCGGCGTTCTCTCTTTTGCCCCGCCGAAGCGTGGCGCAGGACAATGCCGCTTTGCTGCCCGGCAACGCGGATGAAGATTCCGCGAATGCCGGGGTTATCGTATCCATTTCCGATGAAGGACTGACGGCCTCCCGCGAGCTTGGCCGCTCCGGCAAAGAGGGCTTGAGCGAAAGTGATCGCCGCGAAGTGGAGCGTCTGAAAACCCGCGACCGCGAGGTGCGGGCGCACGAGCAGGCCCATGTATCGGCGGGCGGTCAGTACGTGCAGGGAGGGCCGCGCTATGAATTTACGCGCGGGCCCGATGGACGGCAGTATGCCACCGGTGGTGAGGTCTCGATAGACGTCAGCCCGGAGAAGACGCCCGAGGCGACCATTCAAAAAGCGCGGGTAGTGCGACGCGCGGCCCTCGCCCCGGCGGAGCCTTCGGCGCAGGATCGCCGCATTGCGGCCCAAGCCAGCCAGATGGAAGCCAATGCCCGCCAGGAATTGCGCAAGCGCGCAACGGAAGCGAATCCAGTTCAAGACACCGGCACCAATGGAGTTTCGCTCGATGACCCCGGCTCGAGCGCCACGCCGCGACTTGACAGGCTTGACGCTGCCTTGGCCTCAGCCATCGACCTCCTCGCATGAACCGAGTGCTGCTCCTGCTTGGACTCTGCCTCGCCCCCTTGGCGCCAGGGGCATACGCCGAGGCGGAGTCTGCCTCGATTACGCTGGGCACCTATGGCCATCCCCAGCCATTTTGGGAAGCGGGCGGCCATCTTGGAGAGCATGGCGTCAATGCGGTGTTCATTCACGGTGGGTCCATTGACGAAGCCACCGTGACGCGCGCACGCGCGGAGGGCTGCAAAGTCTATGCGGAATTCGCGACGCTGAACGGGAAGTATGGCGACTATGTGGCGGAGCACCCGGACGCCCACCCCGTGGACGACCAGGGCGAGCCTGCGCGGCCGGCCACTTGGTTCATGGGGGTATGCCCGACCCATGCGGGATTCCGCGCATTTCGGATGGCAGCCTTACGGGAGTTGTTGAGCAAGCACGAACTAGACGGGGTGTGGATGGATTATCACCATTGGCATGCACAGTTCGAGGACCCTTACCCCGTATTCATAAAGACCTGCTTCAATCAGTCGTGCCTCAATGCATTCGAGGCCTGGGCTAAACTGAAGGTGCCCGACGGCACGGTGCCGGAACGTTCGAAGTGGATATTCATGAACGCGGCCAAACAATGGGAAGACTGGCGCGTGTCGGTGCTGGTGGACTGGGCACGCGAAATCCACGGTATCGTCAAGGAGATGCGCCCCAGCGCGCTGGTGGGAAACTATCAGGTGGCATGGAAAGATACGGATCTTGCCGGGGTGCTCCGCCGTTGCCTTGGACTCGACTTCGAGGCGCTCTCCCCCTACGTTGACGTATTTTCTCCCATGATTTATCACGGGCGCTCGGGCAAGACGCCGGACTATGTGCGGGAGTATGTGGATTATTTCGGGGCGAATCACCTTGCTGACGGGAAGCGCCTTTGGCCGATAGTGCAGGCGCACGACGAACCCCGGATAGAACCGGACGAATTCGAAGCGGTGCTGCGCCACGGACTCTCTGGCAAAAGCACGGGGGTAATGATGTTCACGCTGGGGAGCGTGGCGAAGGATGCGCAGAAGATGGATGCCATGAAGCGGGTTTATCGGGAGTATTCAAAGGGGGAAGGTTTATGACACCGATGGCCAGGCGCCGGTCAATATGTGGTGCGTTAATGTTTATGGCGGGCGCGGTGATCATCTCCTTGACTGCGCGGGCGGATGACACGTATCTCGAAAGATTCCGCGCGGCCTCTCCGCCGGTGGACCCTATACCGGCGTGGGAGGATTACGCCACGGCGGAACGATTCGACGCGCTTTATCTGGCCGAAGGTTGGGACCGCAATCTTGAAGGCTTGAACAACGACGCGGCAGCGATTGCATGGGGCGAGTCTTACCGGATGATGGCCCTGAACGGCATGTTCAAGGCCACAGGCG
>JBJOID010000150.1:0-4607 GCA_046047315.1 Candidatus Hydrogenedentota bacterium
CTTCCTACTCGGCGTCGCGCTCACCCAATCCCTGCCGGGTGCGATTCTGCTCTGCGGTTGGGGCCAAGCCACCATGCGGCGGGCCGTGCTCGCCCAGTGGATGCGTGACCTTGGGCATGACCCGACGGAAGGACTGCCCCGTTGGCCCGGGTTCATCGTTGCAGAGCCTGGCGCGATTGACCAGCAGCTCCGCCTTCGCCGTTTACGATGGCTCCTTGGTTCTGCATGGAGTAACTTGATCACGGGACTTCGGGTGCTGGTGGCCACCTACATCGTGACGCTTCCGGGCGTGGCGTTGATGGCCTTCTCGTGGCGCTATGGCTGGGACAACTCTTTCAACAAAGGCTACGAGCAGGCCTATCTCGGGCCAACGCTAGGCATATCGGGATTGTTCCTGCTGATCCTGGCGATGCTCTATGTCCCGTTGGCGCAGGCCCAGTTGTCCATCGGGGAAAGGCTCTCTACGTTCTTTCGCTGGCGCGTCATCTGGGCGGGCATCCGAAGCCAGCCGCATCGTATGCTGTGGTTGGCCGCCGTCTATTTCATCGCCAGCTTCCCGATTAACGTGTTCTTGGCCGCGGTGCTGTTTCGCTTCAACGAGGCTGAACGAATCGCCGACTTGACCGACGAGGAATTTCTGCGGCTCTTGAGGCAGTACTTCTGGCTGGTGGGGCTGGTTGGATTTCCCCTGTTCGTGTGGACCCGGGTCGTGGCTGCGCGCACCTATGCCCGATGTGTTGAGTCTGCCTTGCGTGGTGGCCGCATTCCCGCAGAGCGACTGGCCGGGATTGCCCCTCTGGAGCGATTCTCAAGGGCACTCAGCCCGTCCCCTCAAGGCGGTGTCGTCGTCAAGGCTATACGCCGAGGCTCACTCGTTCCCGTGCTCGCACTTTCGCTTGTTCTCTGGTTCGGGTTCGTGGCGCAGATCTACGTGCGGCAGTTTCTCAACTACGTGCCGCTGTACGGTTGGATGAACCAGCCCTTGGTCCATGCACCCTGGCTCAGGTATATTCCAGATCATTTGGAAAATGCAGCCTCGGAGCGTGGCGTACATGAAACACCGGACCTTCCTCCTTATTAATCTTGGCGCCTGCCTGGCGTTGCTGGCAGGTGCGGCCGCGGCGCAGACGCAGGAACGCGTCTATGTCCATGCTGGGGAGTCGCAGGCCGTGGTGTATGAAGCGGACGCGTGGACCACTGCGGAAGGGTATGTCGAAGGTCGCGGTGAGGGGCAGTCGATTTATTCGCCCGACCGCCTTAAAGGCGGCGATTTCACCATTACCGTGCGCCTGTCCATCGAGACCCCACGGGCTAATGAAGACGAAGGGCAGCAGACTTTTCTGCCGGGTGGCGGCGCAGTGGCCCTACGCGTGGCGGGAGATCAGGGCGAGGACAAGAAGCCCGCGCACGAGAGCGACCTCTGGCCCGCCTTGATGCTTGATGACAATATGATTGCCCTCGACAGCACGCACGATGGACAGTTCGTCATCCAGGGCCCGGACCTTGGGCCAGCCCGCAGGCTGCCGGTGCGTTCCCGCGAGTACTTCCAGCCGGGCAGAACAGCCACATTGCAAGTCATCCGTCATCGAGATGAACTAACCATTGCCATTGATGAGCGCGTGGTTCACATGATGGAAGCCCCCTTGGGACCCGTGCAGCGCTTTGGCATCCGTCCCGGCGCGGCACTGGTGCGTGTGTATGATTTCTCGGCCAGCGGCAACATCGAAGCGAAGGACAGCGCCGTGCCGATCCAGGCAACCTTGTGGAAAGCTGGCGAGGGTGGCTACCACACCTACCGCATTCCCTCCATCATCGCCCTGCCGGGCGACGTGCTGCTGGCCTTCTGCGAGGGCCGCAAGAAGAGCCAGTCGGACACGGGAGACATCGACCTGTTGATGCGGCACTCACGCGATGGCGGTGTCTCGTGGAGCGAGCAACAGGTGCTCTGGGATGACGGTGAAAACACCTGCGGCAACCCGTGTCCTGTCTTTGATGAAGAGACCGGGCAGGTGCACCTGTTATTGACCCACAACCCCGGTGATACCGTGGAGCACAAGATTGTCCGCCAGGAAGGCGCGGGCACCCGCACGGTCTGGGTCATGACGAGCGATGACCTCGGGGAGAACTGGTCCACGCCAAAGGAAATCACGGCGACGACCAAGCGCGAGAACTGGACCTGGTATGCCACGGGTCCGGGCATCGGCATCCAGTTGAAGCATGGCGACAAGGCGGGACGCCTGGTCATTCCCTGCGACCACAATACCGTGGGCGATCCTCCCGGCATCCATTCGCATATCATCTATTCCGATGATCACGGCGCGACGTGGATGATTGGCGGCGTGACCGAAAATGGCGCGAATGAGTGCCAAGTCATCGAACGAAACGGGGGAGAGCTGCTGCTGAACATGCGTCGCGCCCGCGACAAGGTGGCGACGCATCGTCTGATTGCCACGAGCGACGACGCCGGGGATTCCTGGTCGCCGCTGACGGAAGACCCCGCGCTGCCCGAGCCGGTATGCCAGGCCAGCCTTGTTCGCGTGACGCCGCCCGCCGCCGAGGCCGGGGGAGAGGACCTGCTGCTGTTTTCCAATCCCGCCAGCCTGGACAAGCGCGTGAACATGACCGTGCGCCTCAGTAAAGATGGCGGGCTCACTTGGCCTCGCAGCGGGGTATTGCACGAAGGCCCCAGCGCGTACTCCTGCCTCGCCGTGCGCGCGGATGGGCTGGGGCTTTGCCTCTATGAGGCTGGCACGAAAAACCCCTACGAGTCCATTCGACTAGCGAGGTTCGGATTGGAGTGGTTAAAGTAAGCGCAACGGATAGTGATTAACCCAGTTGTAGCTCACCCTCTCGAACCACAACCTCCACCTTGCCGCCCTTTTCGAGCTTGCCAAACAGGAGTTCGTCGGCGAGCGGGGTTTCGATCTTGTCCTGGATAAGGCGGGCGAGGGGGCGGGCGCCGAACTTCTCGTCGAAGCCGTGGGTGGCCAGCCAGGTGCGCGCTTCGGGGGTGAGGGTCAGCACGACCTTATGTTCTTCGAGTTGCCGCTGCAGCGCGCCGATGAACTTGTCCACGACCCGTTCGATGATTTCCATGGGGAGCGGGGAAAACTGGATGATGGCGTCGAGCCGGTTGCGGAACTCGGGGGTGAAGGCCTTTTCCAGCGCCTTGCCAAAGCGCGATGCGGCGGCTTCCTGCGGGCGGAACCCGATGGCGTTCGACGCCAGTTCCCGGGCCCCGGCGTTGGAGGTCATGATCAGGATCACATTCCGGAAGTCCGCCTTGCGTCCCTGGTTGTCGGTCAGGCTGGCGCCATCCATTACCTGAAGCAGCACGCCGAAGAGGTCCGGGTGCGCCTTCTCGATCTCGTCCAGCAGCAACACGGTGTAAGGATTGCGGCGCACTTCCTCCACCAGCAGGCCGCCCTGGTCAAAGCCCACGTATCCGGGAGGCGCGCCGATGAGGCGAGAGACCGCGTGCTTCTCCATGTATTCGCTCATGTCATAGCGTGCGAAATGGTTGCCCAGCACGGCGGCCAGTTGTCGCGCCACCTCGGTCTTGCCCACGCCGGTGGGTCCAGCAAAGAGGAAACACCCGATGGGCTTGTCCTTTCTGCCGAGTCCCGCACGCGATCGCTTAATGCTGCGCACCACCTGTTCGATGGCGGCGTCCTGCCCGAACACCACGCGTTTCAGCTCCGGTTCCAGCGTGCTCAGGCGGACGCGGTCCGATGCGCTCACGCTCTCCGTAGGCACCTTAGCGATGGAGGCGACCACCTTCTCAATGTCTGCCGGGCGCACGGTCTTGCGCGCGCCGGGATGGTCCAGCCGCACGGCGGCTGCGGCCTCGTCCAACACGTCGATGGCCTTGTCTGGCAGGAACCGGTCGTTGATGTGCTTGGCCGACAGTCGCACCGCGGCCTGAAGCGCAGCGTCGGTATAGGTGATGCCGTGGTGTTTCTCGTAGCTGTCCTTGAGTCCACGAAGGATGCGGATGGTCTCGTCCTCGGTGGGCTCCGGCACGTCGATCATTTGGAAGCGGCGATTGAGCGCGTGGTCCTTCTCGAAGTGACCCTTGTATTCCTTGTGCGTGGTCGAGCCGATGCAGCGTAGGTCGCCCGCCGCCAGCGCGGGTTTCAATATTGTGGAGGCATCCATGGACGATTCCGCCGTCGAACCCGCCCCAACGATGGCGTGGATTTCGTCGATGAACAGAATCGCGTTCGGCTTCTGCTGGAGTTCCTTGATGACTGCCTTGATGCGCTGCTCGAACTCGCCCCGGAACTTGGTTCCTGCCAGCATGCCGCTTAGATCCAGAGAAAAGATCTCGGCATCGGCAAGCTCCGGAGGGAGCGGCAAACGCCCCGGAGACTTCTCATCCCCGCGCTTGTTTGTTTCGATATGAAGCGCGAGGCCTTCGGCCAGGGCCGTCTTGCCCACGCCCGGTTCGCCGACAAGTAACGGGTTGTTCTTGCGTCGGCGGCATAACACCTGGATCATCCGGCGCAGTTCGAGCGTGCGCCCGATAAGCGGATCTATCTTGCCCGCCATAGCCCGTTCATTCAGGTTGGTGGTAAAAGCCTCAATCGCGCTTCTTCCCGGCTTGG
>JBJOID010000151.1:0-43667 GCA_046047315.1 Candidatus Hydrogenedentota bacterium
CCCACACCATGCGCGTGGAATCGGCGAGTGGATGCACCCGGGTGTCCGGGGCGTTTTCCCAATGGACGGGGATCTCCTCGATGCGCAGCCCGAGGCGCCCGGCGATGTAGAGGGCCTCGGCGTCGAAGGCGAATCGCTCGACGCTCAGGCGGCTGAAGACGGAGGTGGCCGCGCGGGCGGTGAAGGCCTTGAAGCCGCACTGGGTGTCGCGAAAGGCGGTGAGGCCGAGGGCGCGCAGCAGCAGGTTGTTCAGCTTGCCCATGCCTTCGCGATAGCGCGCCTGCCGCACGGCGATGTCGGAACCGGGCAGGGCGCGCGACCCAATCACCACGTCGGCGCCGCGTTCGAAGCAGGGCCACAGGCGCTCCACCATCTCGATGGGCGTGGAGCCGTCTGCGTCGTACATGAGCCGGCAATCCCCCGTGGCGAGGTGGAGCATGCCCTCGCGCACGGCGGCACCCTTGCCGCGATTCTGCGGCAGCAGGCCCAGGCGCAGCGGCACGGCGGACTCGTCGGCGAATCGCCGCGCCACCTCGCTGGTGCCATCGCCGCTGCCATCGTCGATGACCACGAGCTCGGCATCCCAGGGCTGCCGGGCCAGCCATGCAGCAGCGAGGCGCAGCGTGCCACCCAGCCGCTGCGCCTCGTTGTATGCGGGTATGACCACACTCAGCCGCACGGGATGCTTCACCCCGCGGGCTTGAACCAGATGTTGCGGAACTTCACGTCGTCGCGGTGATCCTGCAGCAGGAGTGGCCCGGCGACCGCGTCGTCTCCGCTGACACCGCCCGGGGTGGGGCGGGGGAGTTCGAGGTTGTCGTGCACGGTGACGCCGTTGTGCACCACGGTGATGCGGGCGTTTGCGGTCTTGTTGCCGGCGGCGTCGAACTGCGCGGCGGTGAAGGTGATGTCGTAGGTCTGCCAGGTGAGCGGGGGATAGGTGGCGTCCTTGAGGGGCACGGCCACCCGGTAGATGCCACCGCAGAGATCCCACTTGGGTTCCCAGCCGAAGTTGTCGAGCACCTGCACCTCGTAGCGGCCGAGGAGGTAGACCCCGCTGTTGCCGCGCGCCTGCTCACGGGCGTTGGGCATATAGGGCGTCATGAATTCCAGATGGTAGTGCCCGCTGCCGAAGTCCTCCTTCGTGCGGAAATTGCTGCCGCAGACCTGCATGGAGCCGTCGGGCTGCAGGCACCAGGTTTCGGGGTCGCGCCGCCAGGGGTCGAAGTTGGTTCCGTCGAACAGCACGATGGCGCCTTCGGGCGCGGGCTGGCCGAGCGTGGGCGATTCCTTGTCCACGCGCTTGAGGCTGAAGGCGCGCCCTCCGATCTCGCCGTTCAGCTTGCGGCGCTCAAGGGTGCCGCTCACCGCCACCTTGCCACCGAGGGCGCCGAGGTCGATCTCGCCCGACAGCACGGCGGGCTCGCGGGGTTCCGGCGCCACGGCCTCGGCTTCCGCGCGCACCTCGCTGCCATCGGCACCGCCCGCGTAGAACACCACCTTCCAGGAGCGGTCGCTGAGGCCGGCGACGCGCGCATAGAGGCTGGTCGCCGCGCCGCTGCCCCCGGTGAAGCCGCCCTCATAGAAGCCCATCATCCGGTCGTCGTTCTCGGCCCTCGCCATCATGGGCGCTCCCACAACCAGGGCCGCCAGGGCCCACCACTTCCAGTTCTTCATCATGATTCTCCTTCGCGCGCCCCGCGCGCATAGCGGTCCACTTTAGCAGGCAGAGGGCCCCGCGCCAAAGCTCGGGGCCCAGGGGTGTTCAAGGCGGCGTCATTCGGCCAGGGTGATGCCGCAGGCGGCGGCCAGGCGCGGCAGCACCTCGTTGATCTCGCGCGCGGTGATGTCGATCTTGGCGCGCAGCATGTCGGCTGCGTGGGGAAAGGTGTGGTCGCCGCCGTAGTACCAATCGAGGCGGACGTCATCCTCGACGAGCGGCAGGGCGGCCTCGGCGTTGGCGCGTTCCTCCACGAGCAGTTCGCGCCAGCGGGCGAAGGCGGCGACCGCCTCGTCGCGGGCCGCGTCTTCCAGCGTGGCGCCCGCCAGCGGCGTGAGCCTGTCGCGCAGCAGGCAGGATTCGTAGAAGTTCGCGTGCGCCAGGGCGGTGCGGTAGAACCAGGCAATCGCACTGTATTCCGCGTCGAACATCAGGTGGTCGCCCTCGGGCAGCAGGGGGCGGGCCTCGTCCAGTTCGCGCACGGCGCTTTCCAGCAGGGCGGCCATTTGCCGGTAATGCCGGGCAAACACGGGCACCTTGCCGCGGGGTTCACGGAAGAAGGTGGGGGATTTCTTGAGACCTTCGGCGTCGGTGATCTCGGCGTGGAAGAGGTAGTGCCCGTAGAACACGTCGGGCAGTTCTGCCTCCTTCTCGACCATCATGGGATGGGCGGGGCCGAGATAGTAGGGGCCGGTGTAGTAGGGCGGAAGCTCCGGCATCCAGGTGACGGCATCCGACACGTAGGCCCACGCACGGCGAAGGCGGGGACCGGCCTGCTTGCCCGCGATGCGCGCGGCGAACGTGCCGAGGAGTTCATCCGCGTCGGGGGTGGGGGTCCACCAGAAATGCTTGTTGATCTCGGTGGCGCTGGTGCCGTAGTTCGAGCGGAACGCGGGGAAGACCCAGGCGCCGTCGGCGCCGCAGGAAGCGAGCGCCTCGGCGCGGGCGGCCCAGCGGTCCATGGCGGGCACATGGGGCAGGCGCGGCGCCTCGAAGGCCAGCTCAGGTTCGCTCTTCATATAGATGGGGATGCCCGCCTCACGACAGAGACGCACCTGTTCCGCCGCGCGTTCCCCCGGCCCAATCAGGTCGATGCTGTAATCCCAGAGGTGCTTGCTCACGCCATCGGCCTTGTCGATGTATTCATCCTTCTCGATCTCGGTGAAGAGTGCGGCGCCGGGCTTGAGCCGCTGGATGAACTCGGTCTGGGCGCGGTCGGAAGACCACACATGCTCGGCACTGTAGGGCCATGCCACCACCTCGGCCCTGGGGTTCACGGCGCGCGCGGCCTCGGCCATGCCGTTGATGAGCCCCGCCACCACGTCGGGCGCGCCGAGTGCGTCGCAGCGGGCGCAGTTGGTGCGACCCTTCTCCGCGCCGAAGGGGCGCATGAAGCAGTGATAGAAGCCTTCGCCGCCGATGATAAGGACGATGCCGTCGAGGGCGGGGTCGGCCTTGAAGAGTCTCTGCACGCTCTCGGCCAGCCACTGCTTCATCTTCGGGTGCTCGGTGCAGAGCACGAACTCGCCATCGGCCTTCCAGGTGCGGGCGCCGCGCAGGTCCGGGTGGGCGGCGAAGACGGGGTCATCTTCCGGGAACTTCTGGCGTGTGTCGATGAAGGCGTAGGTTTTCAGTCCGTAGGCGCGCGCGGCGGCGGCCTGGGCGGTGTTCGATTCGAGGAGCCCCGGCTGGCGGCGCACGGCCAGCTCGGGTATCGCGTCGGACTGCGACAGCGCATAGAGGCTGCCGCCGCCCGAGAAGACCGCGTTGTAGCCGAGGAAGACGAGGTCGCGCATGGAGCCGCCGCGCGGCGTGACACCGAGGCGCACGCGCAGGCGCGGCTCTTGGAGGGTGACCCCGGTTTGCAGGAAGGGCGCGCGCCGCAGGCCCATGCGGTCGGCCAGCTTCACCACGCCGTCTCGCACGCCATCGGGATCCTGCCCGTCGATGGTGACGCGCTCCGACTCGATGCTGATGCGAAAGCTGCCCGGCGCGCCCGGCACCGTGGAGTCCACGCGCAGGTGGATGACTTTTGCAGGGCTGACGCCATCCGCCGTCGCGAGCGGTTCAACCGGCACGGTGAGTTGCATGCCCTGCGCGAGAAACTCCGCCAGGTGACCGGCCATCAGCGCAACAAGCGCGGGCGCGTCGGCGGCATGCACGATGCGGAATCCCTCGCCGACCTGCATCTCGTCCTCGCGCGGGGTGGCGTCGGTGTCGCGCGTGAAGCGGACGAAGTGGTCGCTGGCCAGTTTCATGTAGCGGCTGGCGTCGTATGCCTCGGCGGTTTCCTTGCCGAGGCGCGCGCCAATCTCCGCCAGGCTTTCCGCCGGGGCGAGGGGAGCGAAGAGGGCCGACGCGGCGAGCACGGCCAGGGGGACAAGGGCTTGCATGGGCTTCATGCGGTTTCCTTTACGTCGATTCGAAGAAGGCGGCGATTCCCTCGACAACACGGTCCACGTGGACTTCGGGCATCTCGGGATAGAGGGGCAGGGACAAGACCTCGCGGCAGAGGCGCTCGGCCACCGGCAGGCTGCCTTCCGGGTGGAGTGTCATGGGGTAGGCGGGATGTCGGTGCCCGGGCGTGGGGTAGTGCGCCTGCGTGGCGATGCCCTGTTCGCGCAGGGCGGCGGCCAGCGCGTCGCGGCGCGGGGTGCGCACCACGAAGAGGTGGTGGTTGCAATCGAAGCCCGGGCGTTCCAGCGGGAGCGTGAGCGGCAAGCCGGCGAGGCCATCGCGATAACGCCGCGCCAGCCCGGCCCGGCGCGCGTTCCATGCTTCGAGGTGCGGCAGCTTGGTGCGCAAAATCGCGGCCTGCACCTCGTCGAGGCGGCTGTTCATGCCCGGCATCGCGAGCGTGTAGCGGGCGCCTTCGCCATAATTGCGCAGGGCGCGGAGACGTTCCGCCACGGCGGCGTCGCTGGTGGTGACCGCGCCGCCATCGCCGCAGGCGCCGAGGTTCTTGCTGGGATAAAAGCTGAAGGCGGCGGCGTTGCCGAGGCTGCCGCAGCATCGCCCCGCATAGCGCGCGCCATGCGCCTGAGCGGCATCTTCGAGGAGGACAGCGCTGGAACCCGCGAGCGCGTCGGCCAGGGCGTCCATGTCGGCAGGTTGGCCATAGAGATGCACGGCGACGACCGCGCGCGTGCGGGGCGTGAGGGCGCGCGCCACGGCGGGGGGCGACAGGGTCATGGAGTCCTCGTCCACGTCCACGGGCACGGGCGTGGCGCCGGTGGCGGCGATGCCGGTGAGGGTTGCGGGGCAGGTGTTGGCGGGGAAAATCACCTCGTCGCCGGGACCCGCGCCCTGCGCGAGCAGCATCAGTGAGATGGCGTCAGTGCCGGAGGCCACGCCGACCGCGTGGGCCGCGCCCACGCTCCCCGCGAATTCCTGCTCAAAGGCGGCCACTTCCTCGCCAAGCACAAACCATGCGCGCCCGAGCACGCGATCCACGGCGGCGCGCAATTCCGGGGCGAGGGCCTCGTGCTGCGGGCGGAGCGTGGCAAAGGGAATCTCAACCGGGGTCAATAGCCAAGCCTCAAGGGACGGGGTATGCCGTTGCCGTGGCTGTGGCGCGGCGGCGTGTCCTCCCATACGCCGGGTATAGTGAAGCCGCAATCGGGGCAATGTCCACCGCGCATCCGGTTGTCCAGCACATAGAAGCCGCGCCGCGTGATGACACGACCGCCGCACTGCGGGCAGTGGGTGTGCTCGCGATCGCCCACCCGGCCGTGCAGGTTTCCGGGATACACGAAGTTCAGCCCTGCTTCGCGTCCGGCCTCGTAGGCGGCGTCGATGAGGTCGATGCTGGTGGCCTCGCGGTCCATCATCTGGTAATCCGGATGGAACGCGGTGACATGCCAAGGGATGTCGCGCGAGAGGGCTGCGATCCAGCGGGCCATTCCGGCGAGTTCTTTGGGGTCGTCATTCAGGCCGGGCACCACGAGCGTGACGAGCTCGAGCCAGAATCCCATGGCATGGATGCGCTCGATGCTTTCCAGCACGTTTTTCAGCGTGCATCCCAAGCTGCGGTAACCTTTCTCGGTGAAGGCCTTTAGGTCCACCTTGTAGAGCGACACGCAGGGGCGGATGTAGTCCAGCACCTCGGGGGTGGCATTGCCATTGCTGACGAATCCGCAGACCAGCCCCGCTTCTGTCGCGCGCTCGAATACCCGCATCGCCCAGTCGGCGGTGATGAGGGGTTCGTTGTAGGTGCTCACGACGACCCGCGCGCCTTCCTGAAGGGCGGTTTGCACGAGTTGTTCGGGCGTGCAGAATCGCGGCGGCGCGATGGCGGCATCGTCGCGAAGGGCCTGACTCGTCACCCAGTTTTGGCAATAGCCGCAATGCAGGTCGCAGCCGAGCATGCCGAAGGACAAGGCGTCATGTCCGGGATAGGCGTGGTAGAAGGGCTTCTTCTCGATGGGGTCCACCTGGACCCCCGCCACATAGCCGCCGGGCACGCGGAGGGTTCCGTCCTTGTTGAAGCGCACGCGGCAGACCCCCGCGCGGCCCTCGCGAATGAGGCAACGATGCCCGCACGCAAGGCAGCGCAAGGCGCCCTCTGCGTCGCTGCGCACCAGTTCGGGCGCCGCCTCGATGGTGTGTTCCCGCAGCAAATCCCTCAAGGAAGCAGTCGCGTTCATGTCGCCCTGCCTTTCCAGCATTCCCGTATGAATTATACCTCGCAGCGCGCGGCGCGTCCGCAAGTTATTCATTCACCGCCTTCGCCCTGGCGGATTGGCTTGTGCAAAGAAGAAGCGCCCGGCCTGGGGCCGGGCGCTTGGGAATGCTCGTGTGCTTCCGCTGTTTACCAGAAGCGCTTCTGGTAGGCCGTCATCAAGACCAGCGCCATGATGGTGAGGGCGCCGAGGAACAACTGGCCGAAGAGTTCCTCGAGACTGGGCGAGGGTCCGAAGGCGTTGCAGCGGCAGCTGAGGGGGCTGGCGCCATTGAAGGCATTGCAGCCGAAGGGCGGCGGTGCGTCCTCAAAGACCGCGACGATGGCGCGGTTGCGGTTCATGATGACCTCGATGCTCGCGCCGTCGATGGTGGCGCCGTCAATGTCGCCCTGCCATTCCTTGAAGCGTGCGCCCGCGTTCGCCGCCGCCTCGATCTCCACCGGGGTTCCCTCGGTGTAGGTGAGGTTGTCGGGAGCGTTCGGGCCATTCAGGATGTTCACGGTGCCGTTGCCCTGGGCCTGCACCGACAGCGTGTAGGAATCCGGAATGTCGCATGCGAACAAGACGTCGGCGATGGTGACGGTGGCTTCGCAGGTGCCCACGTTGCCGTTGCGATCGGTCACGGTGAGGGTCACCGTGTTCTGGCCGATGTCCGCGCAGGTGAAGGTGGTCTTCGACAGGACGCGCGATTCGATGCCGCAGGCGTCGCGGCTGCCATTGTCGATGTCGGTCACCGCGATGGTCACCGTGCCATTGATGTCCAGCGTGGTCGCGAAGTTCTTGCAGGCCACCACGTCCACGCCCGCATCGCGCACCGTCACGGTCGCGGTGCAGGTGCTCGTCTGGCCAAGGGTATCCGTCACGGTGAGGGTCACCGTGTTCGCGCCAACATTCGAGCAGTTGAAGCTGGTGCGGTCGAGGGTGCGGCTGGCGATGCCTACGTCGTCCGTGCTGCCGCCATCCACCTGCGCCGCCGTGATGAAGGCGAAGCCGTCGGGGCGCAGGTCCACGGTGAGGTCCTGGCAAACGGCGGTGGGCGGCAGGTCTTCCACCCCGCCTTCGCCCTCGCCCTCGCCTTCGGCCGCGCCTTCGCCCTCGCCTTCCGCGCCGCCTTCGCCGCAGGTCAACACGCCCGGCGTGGAGGCCGCCGAGGCGGTGTTTGCCGAGAGTGCGACCACGTTCAGCGTGGTGGTGCAGGGGGCTTCCGCGCAGCTCCGCGCGAAATTGAGCGTGAAGAGCACGTTGGAGGTGGTGAGCGGGGTACCCGCGAGCGCCGCGCCGCCAATGCGGATGACGCCCGGCGCGATGATGTTCGACGACAGCAGGCCCCAGTTCTCAAGGTTGCTTCCGCGCGCCAGGCTGCTGAAGGTCAGGATGCTGGTGTCAAAGCTGATATCGATTCCGAAGGAGGAAACGCTGCGTTGTCCAAGGCCGATGAGGGAGACGTCCACGGCGACCGTGCCGGTGCAGGCGTCTTCGGTGATGGACTCGACCACGACGGTGAAGACTTCAGGCTCACCTTCGCCTTCCGCCGCGCCTTCGGTATCGCCCTCGCCTTCGCCCTCTGCGGCGCCTTCGGTCGTGCCTTCTCCTTCGCCCTCGGCTTCGGCGCTGCCTTCGGGCTGCCCTTCCATCGCGCCCTCGGTGCTGCCTTCCGGCGCACCCTCTGCGGCGCCTTCGGTCTGACCCTCCACGACGCCCTCGGGGCTGCCTTCGCCCTCGCCCTCTGCGGCGCCTTCAACGACCCCTTCGGCCGCGCCTTCACCTTCCACGGCGCCCTCGCCCTCGGTCACGCCCTCCGGGCTGCCTTCCAGCGCGCCTTCACCCTCCTCGCCGGTGCTGGAACCGCACGCGATGTTGCCATCGACGGTGGTGGCTCCAGAGGTGTTTGCGGAAAGATTGGCCAGTTGGAGGGTGGTGGTGCACTGGGGATCGGTGCAAACCCAGGCAAAGGTCAGGCGGATGATTCCGCCCTCGGTGGTAAGGGGGGTTCCGGCAAAGGCCGCGCCGCCCACGATCACCCGGCCGGGTTCCGGTTCATTCGCATTGACCAGCGCCCAGTCGGCCACGGGGTCCAGGCGTTGCAGGCTCACAAAGTCCAGTACCGCAGTCTCGTACAACACATTGAAGCCAAACGAGGTGAGGCTTTGCGATTCCGCGAAATCGGATACGAACACGTCCACCTGGAAGGTGCCGGTGCACTCGAGGGACTGCTGGTCGCTGATGGTCAGCGTGAGCGCGCCCGCCGTCGATGCGGTGGCCAGCATGAGCGCCAACAGCGCCACACGCACGGCGCGGAGCCCCAATCTGCCAATGATTCCCTGAATGCCCATTCGCTGGATCTCCTCATACCCTGCCGAATTACGGACGCTGAACCGGCCCCAAGCGCCCCCTGAGGCTGCGGCTTCACATTATGGACTGCCCCCGAAAAGAGGTCAACCGCCTTTTTCTGTTCCCGCATCGTGCCTCAAGCACCGGGCTGCTTCGCAGTATTCTCAAAATTGAAGGGCTATTGCCCCGTAGCGAAGGTCTTGGCATGGCGCGATTTTCGCGCTAAAGTGGAGGGGTGCTGCTGCCGATAGAAGACAAAGCCGGGCCGCGAGTCGCGTGGCTGGCGGGTCTTATGGCATCTGGGGAGCTGCGGCTTGAGCGGTTCGATTACAGCGGGCGGCCTGATTACCGGGCTCGACACAAACAACATCATTGCGCAACTGGTGGCGCTGGAGCGCCAGCCCATCCAGCGCACGCGCCAGCGCATCACGGCGATCGAGACCCAGCGCAATGCCGTTCGCGACCTGCGCTCGCAGCTGCTGACCCTGCGCAACCGCGTGCAGGATTTCCGGCTCAACAATATCTTCAACGCTTTCACAAGCGCATCGAGCGACAGCGAGGTGCTGACCTCGACGGTGACCTCGTCGAACCCGGTGGTGGGTGCCTTTGCGGTAAATGTGACGCAGTTGGCGAGTGCGACGACCGCGCAGAGCAGTGCGAAGCTGGGCACGGCCATCAACCCGGCCGCGACGCTGAACGCGAGCGGGATTACGACCCCGATTGAAGCGGGCACCTT
Organism: Candidatus Hydrogenedentota bacterium; assembly: GCA_046047315.1. GTDB lineage: Bacteria > Hydrogenedentota > Hydrogenedentia > Hydrogenedentales > JAEUWI01 > WGMK01. The sequence continues at coordinate 9,470 of JBJOID010000151.1, forward strand.
CACCATCAACGGGGTGCAGTTCACGGTGAACCCGGCGGCGGACAGCCTGAACAGCATCCTCGGGAACATCAACGGCAGCGCCGCTGGGGTGACCGCGACCTACAATGCCGTCACCGACACGGTCACCTTCGCCAATTCGACCCTGGGCGACACGAGCCTGATCAACTTTGGCGCGGACGACGACGACACGAACTTCCTTGAGGCCATCGCGGTTACGCAGGCGACCCAGGCGACGGGGGGCGGCGGCAGCACGGAGGCCACCAGCACGCGCAACCTCGGCGCGGTGCAGCCCGGCAACCTGCTCAACACGGTGAGCTTTGCCAACGGCTCCATCACGGCGGGAACCTTCTCGATAAACGGCATCTCGTTCAGCGTGGACCCGACCTCCGACACGCTTACCGACGTGATTTCGCGCATCAATAATTCGGATGCGCGCGTGAACGCGAGCTATGACGGCACGACGGACTCGATACGTTTCGTGTCGCAGACGCTGGGCAGCCGCACGATCCGCTTCGGCGCGGCGGGCGACACGAGCAACTTCCTCAACGTGACCAACCTGACGGCCGCCACGCAGACCGCGGGCAACGATGCGCAGTTCACCATCAATGGCGGCAGCACGCTGACGCGCAACACCAACGAGATCACGGACGCGATCACCGGGGTGACGATCAACCTGCTGGCCACGGGCACGAGCACGGTGACGGTGAACGCGGACACCGACGCGACCATCGAGAAGATCGAGGAGTTCGTGACGGAGTTCAACAACGCGACGGCCAGCATCCGCGAGCTCACCACCACCGGGGGCACGCTGGCGGGAGACGGCGGCATCCGCTCGATTGAGAGCTTCCTGCGTGACAAGATCTTTTCGCAGGTGTCCGGCATCGGGAGTCTAGACAGCCTGCTTGCGATCGGCATCACCACGGGTGACGACTTCGACGCTTCGAAGGGCGGGGTGCTCGAGATTGACACCGACAAGCTTCGCGAGGCGCTGGCGGACGACCGGCAGAACGTGAAGGACCTGTTCGCCAACGTGAATGCGACCGGCGTGGGCGACCTGCTTTTCGATTACCTGGATGAAGCGACCAAGGCGACGGGATTCCTGAACGCGCGCGCCAAGGCCAATGGCACCTTCGACCAGCAGATACAATCGCTCAACGACCAGATTGGGCGGCTTGAGGATCGCGTGGCCCAACGCGAGGCGCGGCTTCGCCGGCAGTTCACGAACCTCGAGCAGCTCTCGGCCGGATTCCAAAACCAGAGCGCGGCCCTCGCCCGAATCGGCGGCGGCCTGAGCTTGTTCTAGACCTTAGCCGCCAGGACACAGCATTAACCCCAACGCGGAGAGAACCGGATGGAAGCCCTGCAAACGAAGATGAACGCCTACACCCGCGTCGACGTGGAGACTGCCTCGCAAGGCAAGCTGATCGTCATGCTCTTCAACGGGGCCATCAAGCGCGCCGAGGAAGCCAAGCGACAGCTGGAGCGCGGCGACCGCCAGAGCGTGCACAACAACCTGATTCGCGCGCAGGAAATCCTGGGGGAGCTTCGCGGCGCGTTGAACATGAAGGCGGGCGACATTGCCTCGAATCTCGACCGCATCTATGAGTATTTCCAGCACCTGCTGATCACGGCCAACATCAAGAAGGACGCGGCACCCATCGACACGGCGGTGCAGATGATGGGCGAGATGCGGGACACGTGGCAGGAACTCTTCGACCGGATGGCACGCGAGAACGCCGGGCGCCCGGCGCCGCCGGTAAACCAGCACGGGCACACCATGCTCAACATGCAGGGTTGAACGAGGCACGCTCGGGAGCGGACCTTAGTCGCGGGGGTTGGCGGGTAAGCGGCGCAGGGTGACAAGGCGCTGAAGCAGCATGCCGGCGAGGGTCACGTAGAAGGCGTTGGTGAGGAAGCGGTAGCGGGCGGTCTCGTGGAAGTCGAGCGCGCAGCCGAGGATGGCCACCACGGCGATGTTGAAGAGCATGAAAGCCAGCAGGACCGTGGGCGCGTCTAGCGCGCACCAGCCTTGCGGCCCGGCGTGCCATAGGGCACGAAGCAACCGGGCCATGCCGTAGGCCACCAGCAGCGGCAATCCAAGCAACAGCGTGACATGCGGCGCAATGCCGCCACGCGCAAAGAAGGGCACCGCGTCGCGCAGGGCATCGGGCGCTTTCAGCAGCAGCACGCGATCGTAGAGGGCCAGCATCCAGGGCATGGCGGCCTTATTCTGCGGCGAGACCGGCGGGCTGCTCACGGGCGCGAAATAGCGGTAGGCCGACAGCGCGACGGCGGCCGCATAGGCGCGGGAATTATCCCGCAGCACCGCACGCGCATCTTCGCCGTAGACGCCGCAAATGGCGATGTGGCCGATGTGGTTGTAGTTCACCGCGCCGTTCGACTTCTTTGCTTCGCTCAGGGCGGGAACTTGGCGGAAGCGCTCGGGCACAACGGCGTAGGCTTCCGGGTAGGCGTCGAGTCCGGCCCAGCGGTTGGTCAGGGCCAGCGTCGACAGGCGTCCCTCCGCCACCAGGCGCGTCTTCTCCTCCCAGCCGATGTTGCCCGCCGTCATGATCCACAGGTTCTTGTCCACGAAGGTGCAGGCCGTGAACTGTCCAAACACGGCGTAGTTCTTGACATAGACCGCACTCACCAGCACGAGCGCCACCAGCCCAGCCGCCAGCGTGGGTTGCCAGTGCCGGGGCCGCGCGGCCAGCGCGCCCGCCAGCACCAGCGCCACATAGGCCCAGTGAAAGAGGCTGCGCATGCCCGCAAGGCCCACGACGCAGGCGAACGCCAGGGCCACCTGCCCGGGGCGGGCATCGCGCGCGTAGTCAAACACGAGCACGGCCGAGGCCGCCAGCAGGGCGGCGCAGAGAAACTCGTAGAGCAGGAAGTGTTCCCACAAGACGAAGCCGGGGCTGGCCATGAAGACTGTGGAAAGCGCGAAGGCGATGCGGGGCGACACGCCCATGCGGCGCATCAATGCGTCGGTCGAGGCGTAGAGCAGGAAGCCCGCGAGGAAAAAGCATGCGGGAAAGAACCAGGCCGACGCGGGGTCGAGCTTGAGACCCACACCGAGGAAGGCGTTGAAGAGCGGCGGCTGGATGTGGAGGTAGACGAGGCTTTCCAGGAGGCGCTCGCGCAGCAGCACGGGGTCGAGGAACTGCATGAACTCGTTGAGGCTGGAGGCATCGAAGCGCACGCCGGCGCCCCAGTAGAGCAGGCGCGAGAGGATGAAACTGCAGGCCAGCAGCGCGACGCGCCGAACGCGGCCGGCGGGCGTCGGCATGGACATTTAGTAACGCGCCCCGCTTGGTAGTAGTCGCGCGGGGAAGACATCCCCGGGTTTGCGGCGGGAGCACCGCCGCAAACCACCCCCTTCAAAGGGGGACACAAGACCGGCGCGACTTCCTGTTCGAGAAGCCCATGCATATCGCAATATGCCCATGGGGATGGATTAGCGCAGCAGCATGAAGGCTGCCGCCGCGAGGACCGCCAAGAGGGCCACGGCGGCCAGCGCCAACGTGGGCAGGTTGCCCGCCGCTGCCGCGGGCTTTCCATAGACGGCCTTGATGTCGGGATGCAGATGGGCGAGCGCCTGCTCGATGTCGCGCCATTCACCCACGCGGTCCTGGCGCACCTTGCCCGCGCGGGGAATGGTGTTGTTCTTCAGGGCGCGGGCCGCGTCGGCCAGGTTCTTCGTCTCGAAGACCACCTCGCCATACTGGTCACCGAACTCCCACACATGGCCGAGGGCGAAACGCTCGCGGAAGTCCACGATGCGCTTGGCCAGCGCCGCAATCGCGCGGGGGTCCGTGGCGAGTCCGGCCTGCCGTTCAAGGAAGCGCAGCCCATGTTCTCCCTCGCCGTTCTCGCCCATCGCCCAGGCAAGCGTGTCGATCACCGCGGGGTCGTCTGAACCACCCAGCTCGTAAGCCCGGCGCACATGCTCCAGCGCGCGCGCCTTGTCGCGGATCGTTTCCGGTCCCTCGAGCAGCACGCGCGCCATGAGGCGGTGCGCGGTGCGGCTGCCCTGATGCGCGTCGAGATAGGCGGACAATGCCTGCTGGGCGGACTCGAACTGTCCGGCCTTAATGTCGCGCTCGACACGGAGGATTTCCGGTGAGAGCTCTTCCGGCACGGCGTCGTCCGCGCTGGCGGCGCCCACCACCATGGTCTTCGCGTAGGCCTCCTCGGCGACGCGCGAAACGAGGCGACCGCCCGGGCGCACGTGGTGCGGTTCCACCTCGAGCATGAGCACGGCCCGCTGTCCCGCTCGCACGAGCTTCAGCGGGGCGTCGGCGGTGCCGATGCGGCGAATGGGCGCGAGCAGCGGCATGCCGTTCTCGGCGATGACGGTCACGGTGTCTCCCGTGTGAAACACGCCGGACTCTACGTGCCCGGTCACGGTCGCTTCGGTGGTGCTGACGGGGAAGGTGGACTCGACGATGAGGACGTTCTCATTCGCGCTTGCGGCGGGGGCGGGCCGGGGGATATCCGCGGTCTTTGGGGGCTCTGCCGGGCGGGTGGTCTGCGTGGCGGCGCTTCCCAGCTGGGCGCGTTTTGCGCCGATCAGCGCATCCAGTTCTCCCAGCTTGCCGTCCTCGATTTTTCCGGCCAGCCGGTCGCGGCAGGCCTGGGCTTCGTCCAGCCGTCCCAGCCGCACCAGGCACAAGCCCCGGTTCAGGGTCACCTGCCGGGAATTCGGTCGCGCGGCGTCCAGCTCGTCCAGCAGGGCGAGCGCCCGATCCGGGTCCGCGTTCATCACGCTTGAGGCCTCATCGAACAATCGCTTGGCTTCTTCATTCGTCATGCAAGGCATTCCCGATGGTCAAGTCTGAGCGCGCGCGAGTATAGCACAGCCCTAGCGGGCCGCCCGCGCCTCCCGACGTCCCGGCTGCACCGGGTTACTGGGCCGCGCCAAAGAAAGCGCGGACCTCCGGCTCTAGTCCCTCCGCAACGATACGGGCCTTCTGCTCGATGCCGTAGTCCTTCATGTGGCAGATGTCGCCGAAGATGCGGCCGCCGCCGGTGAGCTTGGCGGCGATGTCGATGAGCGGGAAATCATTGGCCTGCGCCTGCGCCTTTAGCTCGGCGTTCCAGGCGCGGATGGCGCGGGTGTAGTCCTCGAGGCCGAGCCCGCGGCCTACCCAGTTGAGGCGGGCATCGCGGTTGTAATAGGTCCACTCGTCGGGGGAGAGGTTGTCGGTGTCGGGGTGGGCGAAGGTGCAGAGGTAGGCGGAGATGCCGCAGCGGCGGGCGTAGTCTGCCATGGCGAGATAGTTGCCCAGGCCGCCGTCGAGGTAATCGCGGCGCATGTCGGAATCCGAGGGGAGGCGGTGGCTGCCGAGCAGGGCGCTGATGATGCGGGAGTTGAGAGAGAAGCCCCCCATGGGCAGCTTGGCGCGCCATGCGTGGATTTGCAGGTGGCAGATGTCGTTGACGCCTTCGTAGATGACCAAGGCGTCGGGCTGCATCGCAAGGTAGTCGGGCAGGCGATTGAACTCATCGAAGGAATTGAGGCCGGAAATGCCTGCGTTGATGACCTCGATTTTCCTGCCGGGCAGCGCTTCGCGCAGGAAGCCCTCCGTCAGGTTGGGATAGGTGAAGCCGTTGGTGGGGCCTTCCATGGTGGTGGAGGCGCCGATGCAGACGATGCGGAAGGTGTCGCGCGGCTTGGGGGTAAGCACGTCGTCGTCGCGGAAGCCGTGGTTATTGAGGCGGAACTCGGGCACGCCCAGATAGGTGGTGCCCTGCGGGGCCTGCCCGTGGGGTTTGAAGCTGAAGAATGGGCGGTCATAGGGGCTCTCGGGCGGGGCGGGCTCGTAGGGGAGATAGTGTGTGAGCAGGGTCACGACGGAGGCATCGGTGTTGAAGCGAACCACTTGCCAGGATTCGACCTCGATGCTGCGGAAGTCACGATACCCCTGAGGCGCGGGAATCCCTTCGAGCACGGGGGCGGCGTCGAGCAGGGGCATCCATTCGGTGGGAGTGGGGGAAGTGGACTGATTAAACAGCTCGTGCCGTGCCGGGGTGATTGCGTCCCCGTGGAATTCTGCGAGGGCGCATTGGTGGCCGTGCGCGAAGTTCTGGAAGCGGGTGTCGTCGGCGTGGTGGAGATAGGCCGCAGTAATCGCGGCACGGCGCAGGGGATCGAAGAGGGGAAGGCGGGTGTCGTCGGCCTTGGGCACCTGGTGGAGGAGAGCGCTTTCGGCGTCCTCGTCGGGCCAGGGGGCGCCTTGCTCGAAGGCGAGCACGTAGGGGTTGTTGGCTTCACGGGTGTATTGCACGACGGCCATGCACAACTCTGCGGCGAGCGGGGCGAGCAGCAGCCACGGCAGGAGCAGCAGGATTCCCTTGGCGACCCGGCGGCCCGCGCTCATCGCGCGCCGTCCTGCGCCGCTGCTATTTCCTGCGCAGCATGCTTCACCAGGTCCCAGTGGGTCTGTTCCTGATCGGCCACGAAGACCTGGTTGCGGTAGTCGATGTCGAGGACTTGCATGGCGTCCCAGGGCTGGCCCGCGCCGATGAGGGCCTGGGCGAGGAGGGCGCGGGCGAAGAGGTCCTGAGGCATTGCGTCGAGCGCCATGCGCAGGGGACGCACGGCGCGGCGCGGTTCGCCCAGCAGGAGGTAACACTCGCCGAGGTTGGTCAGGCTCCAGGGGTATTCGAGGTGGGCGATGGCGATTGCCTTTTCGAGGGCGGCCGCCGCGCCGCGCAATTCCCCGAGACCCCGCGCGTTCATGCCGATGTAGGAGTAGAGGCGGGGGGCGTCGGGCACATGCACGAGGCCCTGCTCCGCGAAGCACACGCCGTTGGCGTATTCGCCATAACGGTGGAAGGCCATCGAGGCGTCCTGGAAATCCATGGCGAGGGTCTGGTCGGGTTTCCAGTCCGCGTCGCTGGGGCGGGCATGCGTGATGTTGTCGGCCACCTCGTAGATCCAGATGCCCTCGATGCCCTGAATATAGGTGCTGCGCCACTGCATGCCGCGCTTGCCCAGCTCTTCCTCCAGTGCGAAGGCGGGGGCCATGTTGAAGTAGTTGTTGTTCACCACGATCCACAGGCCGCGCGGCTCTGGGTTTGCCGGGTCCTTGGGGTAGGCGCCGTCCAGCCAGGTGCGGGACAGCTCGGCCAGCGTGTCGAATTTCGTCGCATAGGTCACCACCTGCGGCACGGGGCCCAGGCTGTAGGTGAAGACCCGCTTCCACAGCCAGTTCTCGACGAGGATGAGGTCATCGTCGTCCGCATGTTCCTTGAGGAAATTCGCCGCGCCCGACCAGTTGGTGCGGTGGGGGCCGTCGAAGACGAGGCCCTGCTGGTAGGCGTACATGAGCACGACCAGCGCGGCGGGCAGCGCCCGCAGCCATGCCGTCCCGAAAGCCGCGACGCCTCCGCCCGCGAGCAGGTAGAAGGCCATGCTGCTGTGCATGGTGTAGCGCGGCATCAGCATGGGGCGCCACAGGTGCGACAGGGTGAAGAGAATCAGCAGCGGCAGGAAAGCCCAGAGCACGAGGAAGGCGGCCCACTTGTAGCGGTTCGCGGCTTCGCCCGTTCGGCGCGCCAAGGTGTAGCGCAGGCCGCTGTTGGCCACGCAGACAAGTCCCAGCCCGGAGACCAGCAGCGCGCACAGGAAGCCGATGCGGTAGCGCGCATTGGCCAGGGCCACGGCGGTCTCTTCGCTGAAGAAGCGGCGGAAGGTGTCGGGGCGTCCCCAGAGCTGACTGGTCATGCCGACGCAATCGTCGGCGAAGAGATCGGCGAGGATGGCGCGCCACCCGGGGATGACCATCCAGTCGTCGGTGGTCTCGCGGCCGAAGAAGGAGATGGTGCTGATGTAGAGGGCGGAGGGGATGAGCAGCATGACATGGCTGAAGCCCCAGGCCAGCACGAAGCGCCATCGCGGCCAGTGAAAGAGGATAAGGAAGACGCCCTGGGTGAAGGGGAGCCAGACCGCGAAGGGATGGGTCCACAGCAGCAGCAGGTTTACCGGCAGGTGTATGGCCCACCAGCGCCCGCCGTTTTCCACCACGCGGTAGAAGGTGTAGGCCGAGGCGGCGGCGAACATCGCGAAGAGCGAGTACATGCGGATCTCTTGGGCGAACTGCACATGCACGGGCGAGGCGGCGAACATGAAGAGGGCGACGGCCCCGGCGGCGGGTCCCCACATCGCGCGGCCGAGCAGATAGATGAACGGAAAGGCGCAGAGGTTGAAGAAGACGGACATGAGGCGCAGGTCGAGCACGCTCTGCCGCCCGTAGTTCCATAGCAGGTACTCGAAGGAATAGTAGAAAGGCATGGTGGCGGGGTCGAGCACGCGGTTGGCCTGCCAGAATTCCGCGAGCGACTGCGACTCCTTGCGGATGACGGCCTGGTCCCACTGCTGGAAATAGGGCGAATCCTGATAGCCGGCGGGGGGCTTGAGATGGATGAGGCTGGAGAATTCATCCCAATAGACGGATTCGCTGCCGATGTTGTTCAGGCGCAGGGCGATGCCCATGAGCACGATGAGCGCCACGAGAACGGCGTGTCCCCGGCCGGAGAGGTTGGAACGAAACAGCGCTGCGGCAAAGTCCTTCATGGCGTGTCCCGTTCGGTTGGCGGCGGTTGCATGCGATCATCTCATTTGAAATAATCGCGGTTCAACGCATCGCAACCGCCACATTCCCACCCACGGTTCCGGGGGCGCACCGCCAATGTCCAACGCGCGCAGCCGCATCGTCAATCTCGCCCTTGCCGCGGGCTCGCTTGCGCTGGTGTTGTTGGCCAGCCTCGCGGTCGACCGCATCTACGGCGTTGTGGCGCCGCCCGTGGCGCTGCCCAACACGATGGAGCTGATCTTTCCGCCCAACGCGCGGCAGTCCTTCAAGAGCATCGAGTTCGCCTACGAGGCGCACATCAACCGGCTCGGCCTGCGCGAGCGGGACCCTGCGCCCAAGCGGCCGGGGGTGTTTCGCATTTGCGCGCTGGGCGATTCCTACACCTACGGCTGGGGCGTGAACGCCGAGCAGACCTGGTTGCGCTTGTTGGAGGAGAAGCTGAAGGCCGAGGGGCTGGAGGTGGAGACCATCAACCTGGGCAAGCCGGGCAGCGGCCCGGATTTCTATTCCGATCTGGCGCGCCGCGCGCTGCCCCTGCTCGAGCCGGACCTCGTGATCGTGGGCATCCTGATGGGGAACGACATCATCGCGACGGCGCCGGCGGGTGTCGAGGCGGACAAGCTGGGGGTGACGCTGGCCGAGTCGCTGTATCCGAACATCGTGCGAGCCTTGCGTCGGCCTGCCGTGCCCGAGGGCGAGCGCACCACCGAGGTGCCGCCGCAGGTGAGCACGGCCGAGGACAACGTGAACTGGACGCGCAACACGGCGCAGTCCTTCCTGGAGAAGATGAGCGCCGAGGAGCGGGTGCGCTACGGGCAGATCGACGAGCGCGTGCGCACGGCTTTCGAGGCGGGGCTTTTCAATCCCTACATGGTGGACCTCGCGCTGAAGAGTCCGGAGACCTATCAGCACACGCTGCGGCTGGACGATCCCTGGATAGAGCAGTGCATCCAGGCGGTGTCGGATCACCTGAGGATCATCGCCGAGGCGGCGTCTTCGGTGGACGCGCCGACGGTGGTGGCGGTGTTGCCCGACGGTCCCTATGTGAACGACCACGCCCTTCAGGGAATTCAGCGGGTGGGCTACAAGATGCCCCCCGACGCGGCGGACTCCGACGGCCCCGACCAGGCGGTTCGGGAGACGGCCTCGCGCGCGGGGCTGCCGGTGATCAGCGCGACGGCGGCCTTCAAGGCGCGGCGCGGCGAGCCGGGATTCTACTTTGAGCTGGACGGCCACATGACGCCCAAGGGGCATGCGCTCTTTGCCGAGGCGATAGCGCCCGAGGTGGCGCGGCTGGTGCGGGAAGCGGGAGGCGGCGCCCAGCCATGAGCACGCAGACGGCGGCGGGAAGCCCGGAGCCGAAGCGGCTGGGCCCCGTGAAGACGATTCTCTATTCCCTGCTGCCGGCACTGGCCTTGCTGCTACTGCTGGAGGGCGGGGCGCGGCTGCGGGAATTCTGGATTCCCCCCATGGCCGTGGACCTGGGCCAGGGCTTCACCGCCGACAGCCTGGTGTTTTCTCCCGACCCCTTCGATTCCGATTACCGGGTGACCCATCCGCGCAAGACCATCAACTTTCAGGACCAGCGCTTCGCGGCGAAGAAGCCTGCGGGCACGCTGCGGATCGTGGCGCTGGGCGGCTCCTCGGTCAACTATCTCGACTACGAGTTTTCCGTCTGGGGCGAACGCCTGAAGAGCCAGCTTCCGGGGGTGGAGCGCATCGAGATCATCAACTGCGGGGGTCTCTCCTACGGCAGCCACCGGCTGGTGCTTGTCGCGGCGGAGGTGCTCGAATACGACCCCGACCTCGTGATGATTTACTCCGGCCACAACGAGTTCGAGGAGCTGGAACAACTCAACGTGGCGCACGTGGAGCTGGTGCCGGTGCAGCGCGAGCTTGAGCGCTTTGCGACCTATCGCCTGCTGCGGGACCTTGCGGCGTGGGTGCAGATACGCGGCCTCGAGCGACAGAGCCGCGAAAGCCAGATCGCGGCGGCCTCGCCCGACACGGGCAGCGCGTGGACGCACACCTTCACGGAGGAGGAAATCGCCGGGCGCATGGCGGCGTATCGCGCGAACCTCGCGCGCATCGTCGACCTGAGCAAGGCGCGGGGCGTGCCGGTGGTGATTGGCACCGTGCCGTCGAACCTGTGGAAGTTCCCCCCCGGCACGGCGATCACCCGCTGGCCGGAGGTGGAGGCGCTTTACGCAGCGGGCCGCCATGCGGAGGGGGGGGCCCTCGCGGAGAGCCTGCTGCGGGTGGGCATCCGCCATCAGTCGTCGGAATCGGAGAACGAGGTGATTCGCGCGCTGGCGCGGGAGCAGGCCCTGCCGCTGGCCGACGTGAAGGCGGCGGTCATCGCGGCCGAGCCGCATGGCGTGCCGGGCGAGACGCTGTTCAACGACCACTGCCACCTCAACCCGGAGGGCAACCGGATCCTCATCCAGACCTATGAGCCGCTGGTGGTGGACGCCCTGCGGTCACGGCTGCCATGACGCGGCCCGATGCGCCGGATATCCCGGGCGGGCGGGTGCTGCCCTGGATGCTGGCCATCCTCGCGCTCGGCTGCCTGCTGCGCGTGTGGGGTATCGAGAAGGAGTCGGCCTGGTGGGATGAATACAGCAGCCTGGTGCACCTGAAAGAACCGGGACTGCTGGCCTTTCTCTCGGCGAACCGCACCTACGACCCGGCCACGCTGCCGCTTTATTACAGCATTGAGTACCTGTGGTCCCGCGTGTTTGGAGACGCCACGCCGGTCATGCGGATACCGTCGATCCTCCTGGGGCTGGCCACGATCCCCGCGGCGTATTGGCTGGGCTGGCGCATTCTTTCACGGCGGGCCGGGCTGCTGGTGGCGGCGATGGTGGCGTTCTCGCCGATCCACATTTTCCATGCGCAGGGCATCCGCATGTATGTGCTGTTCACCCTGCTTGCGGTGCTGTCGATGCTCACTTACAAGAAGCTGCGCGACGAGGGCGGCCGGGCGAACCTGGCCATGCACGCGTTCGTGCAGCTGCTGCTCAGCTGGACGCATCCCTTCGCGGTGCTGCTGCCGGTGGTGCAGGGGCTGGCGTGGCTGGTGGAGTATCCCGCCGCGCGCGGGGCGATGCTGCGCTGGGGCGCGGCCACGGCCATCGCCTGGCTGCCCGCGCTGATTTACCTGTCCACCGTGCGCTATTACCCACAGGACATCTCGAACTGGATGGTGCTTCCCGACTGGCGCGGGCTGTTTCACGATCTCTTTCAGGATGATCTGCCGCGCACGGGTTATCAGGTGCATGTGTCGAGCCAGGCGTGGGACTGGCTGCCGCTGGGCTTTGTGCTCAAGCAGTGGATAGGGCATGCCGTGGATGGTTTGTTCACGGCGATTATCCTCGGGGTTTTCGCCTTGCAGGCCGCCCTGCTTTTCCGTGGGGGCGAGCAGCGCAAGCGCGCGCTCCTGCTGCTGCTGTGGGCCGTGCTGCCGGTGCTGCTGTTGCTGCTTGCATCGCATCTATTCCGGCCGATGATCGCGCCGCGCTACACGGTGCATTGCTCGATCGCGATCTACCTGATGCTCGCGGCGGCGGCGGCGTGGCTGCCGGGGCGCCTGCGCCTCGCCGCCGAGCTGGGCTTGTGCGCCTTGATGCTGGGGCAGGCGAGCCTGATGTATCCGGGCCCGCAGCGCACGAACTACCTGGGCGCGGCGCGCCTGATTGCCGAGAGCGCCAATCCCGAGACGGACATGCTGGTGGTGACCAGCCAGTTTGAGTACAACACCCTGATGTACAACGCGGCATTCGGTGCGCTGCCGGTGCTGCACGTGGAGGGCACAATACCGGCGCAACTGGTGGCGGCGGCCTCGGTGCTGAACAGCCGCGACGAGCGGTCGGTATGGATCTTCCACGTGATTCCCTATTGGCCAAAGCATCCCGACCCGCACCCCTCGGAGAGCTTCCCCCGGCTTGGGGCGGAGCACAAACTGTGGGATGTGTCCGGCATGCAGGGCGTTCAGGTGACCCGGGTATGGCGTGGCGCGTCCGAGGAAGCGGGCGGGGCCGTGCCCGAGGCGGCGCCGGGCCTGCTGGCGCAGATCGAGGCAGGACCCGTGAGCTGGGTGGAAAGCACCTTCTCGCAAACCCCGCGTCTGCCCGAGGAACAACGCATGCTTGCCTTGCGTCATCTTTGCGGCGTGGTTCAATGGATTGGTCCATCGGTGCTGGGACTGCTCTGTGGCGGCGACATGAATCCGGCGCGGGCCCGCGCGGTTGCTTTCGCCATACCCATCATCGTCGGCGAAGTGGAGATGGGGACCGCAGAATCGCGCGCCTTGTTGGTCAAGGCCGTGGAAAGCGACGCGGCATTCGGGCTGGGCCATGTGCTGCTGGGCATTCACGATGCTTTCCATGGGGACCCCGAGAGCGGGCTGCGGCAGCTGGAGCATGCCTGTGCCGTCGATGCGGAGGTTGGCGGATTGCTGCGGGCCTGGGTGCAGGGGCTGCGCGCGGGCGACACCGCGGCGATCGACGCGGCCATCGAGGAGGTGCGCTCGCTGATGCCGGACTTTGCGGACACGATGCGCGAGTTGGGTCGGGTGTTCAATCCGTTGATGCCCAACCCGGAAGCGAACATGGAAGAGCCATCCGATGGAGCGTGAGCGGGATATCACCGCCGGGCGCTCCATGGCGATCCTGCTGCTGCTCGCGCTCCTGGCGCTCATCCTGCGCTGCGTGGGCCTTGCCGGGGAGTCGGCTTGGTGGGATGAATACAGCAGTCTGGTGCATCTCGAGCGGCCCTCGCTCTGGGAGTTTCTGCGTTTTAACCGCGTGCACGATCCGGCCACGCTTCCGCTGTATTACAGCATCGAGTACCTGTGGTCGCGCGTCGCGGGAACGTCGATACTCGCCATGCGGGTACCCTCGCTGCTGTTGGGCGTCGCCTGTGTCCCGATGATCTATCTTGTGGGCGCTCGGCTGTTCGACCGGCGCGCGGGACTGATTGCGGCGTCGCTGCTGGCCACCTCGCCGATCCATGTGTTCCATGCGCAGGGCATCCGCATGTACGTATTGTTTGCCCTGCTCGCGCTGGTGTCGCTCCACACCTTGTTGCGACTGCGCGATGGCGGCGGGCGTTGGGCATGGGCGTCGCATGGCGCGGCGCAACTGATGCTGTCGTGGACGCATCCCTTCGCGCTGCTGATTCCCGTCGTTCAAGGCCTGAGCTGGCTGGCCGGCGGGCGCGCCACATTCGGCGTGGCGTTGCGCTGGGCGGCGTTGACGGCGGCCGCGTGGGCGCCCGCGCTGATCTACCTGTCGCAGGTTCGGTATTGGAGCGAGGAAAGCACGAGCGGATGGTTTGTGTTGCCGGATGCGTTCGGCCTCCTGGCCGACCTTTTCGCGGACGACGTGATAGCAGCGAGCTATCAATTGCGCATTGCGCCGGAGGCATGGCACTGGCTGCCTGCCTTGGGCCCGGCGCTGGTGTCGGGGCGGTTGGCGCTCGACGCTGCGCTGGCGCTGGGGCTGCTGGGCTTTGCGGGCGCGGGTGCCTGGGCGCTGCGCCAAAGGCGCGCCGACTTCGCGTTGCTGTTGCTGTGGCTGCTGCTGCCCGCGATGACCTTGTTCGTTGCATCGCTCCTGTTCCGTCCGATGATCTTCCCGCGCTACACCCTGTACAGCGTGTTCGCGCTATATCTGCTGGCGGGCGCGGCCATCGCGCGGGTGGGGGTGAGTGTGCCGCGCATGGCGTCGGCGCTCGTTATGGCGGGGCTGATGCTCTTCCAGGTGGGCTTGTTGCATCCGGGACCCCAGCGCACGGACTACGGCGGGGTCGCACGGCATGTGACGGCGGAGGGGAATCCGGAGACGGACGTGGTGCTGGTGGAGGATGAGCTCTGGCGTGATGTGTTCGCCTTCAATGCCGGGGACTTGGAGATGCCGATCATCGCCTGCGGGGACGAAGCGCTCTGTGCCCTGGCGGCGCGGCACTATCGGGCGTCCAGCGAGGGCGCCGTGTGGCTCGTGTCGCAGGACGCCTATTTCGATCCCGAGCCGAACCGCGACCTGGAGGCCGCGCTCGAAAAGCAGACCCTAACCTGGGAACATCGCCGCTTCTTCGGCATCGACGCGCTCGATCTTTATCGCGTGGTTGGCAGCCCCGAGTCCATGGTGGACGCAGGCGTGGCACGGCTCATCCAGTCGAAGGATGACAGCGCGGGGCAGCGCGCGGCCATGCGCACGGTGATGGGCGTGGCGGCGGCGCTGGCCAAACGCGGACGGGCGGAGGCAGCCGATGCGCTGGCAGCCGCGTATCTTGGGGAGGATTATCGCGAGCACTATCTCTATGGGGTGACGGCGCGTTCACTGCGCGAGGCACCCGGGGACGCGATGCCGGCGCTGGCAGCCGCCATCGAGACCTCCAACCTGCTGGGGCTTTACGAAGAGCGGGGGCCTTTGCTGGCAGCGGGGGAACTCGTGGCCTTGTCGCGAAATCCTCTCGCCCCCGCGATGGTTCCGGTGACGCTGATCGACATCGCGGAGAAGTTTCCGGCGCTTCGCGCGGACGCCATGGAAGCGCTTCGCGCATCCACCAATCCGCCGCGGCTGTTCTATCGTGTGCTGGACCTGTTCAAGCAGCGGCACGCCGAGGGGGCGGACCTGTCGGTTGCGGGGGAACTGCTCGGGGTGAGGGCCGGCATGCCGGTCGAGTCCCGGCATGAGGTGAGCTTCCTGCTATGCCGCACGCTGGGAGAACTACGCGGATCCGGCGCGCGCGATGTAGAGGCGAGAGTTCTCTTGCTGGATGCCTTGACGCCGCTGCTGTCCGACCCGAAGGCCGCCCCGGCGGACGCCTTTTTTCACCTGACGGAACTCCTCAAGACGACAAGCACCGACACTGGATGCGGCCCCGAGCTGGACCGGTTGTTCGCGCTGGCGGAGCCCTTGTCGCCGCTGACCTTCAAGGTGAACTGGGCGCTGCTTCAGCGTGCCTGTGCAACGGGTGCGCCGCTGCTGCCGCTCTTGCCGGCCATGGATGCGTTGGTTCGCGGCATGGAATTGTTTGGCGAGGGGAATTACGCCGAGGCCGAGCGGGTCTTGACGGAGGCGTGTGTCGCCGACTTCGGCATGCCCCACATCGTACTCGGGGTGACCCGGCTGGCGCAGGGGGATCGGGCCGGCTTTGAGCGGCATGTGCGCGAGGGCTTGTCGATGGATGTGGATCTGCGCACTGTTTACGGCAGCTTTTTCGAGGCGCTCTTTGAGGGCGACCGGGAAGCGGCGCGGGCACGGGCCGAGGACTTCCGTGGCAGCGACCTCGACAATGCGGACCTGCTGCTGCTGTTGGTGGAGCAATACGGCGCGGGCGGTCAGCTTCTGGGATCGGAATCGTAGATGGCGAAGACGAGGCGCATGGCCTCGTGGGCCTGTTGCGAGTTCCCAAGGGTGACCGGGGCTTCGTCGCGCAGGCAGCGGATGAAGTCGTCGATCTCGAGTTCCCACGAGGGGTCGTTGTCGAAGTAGATGGTTTCCTCGCGGGGGTTGCCGTGCGGCATGCCGGGGGCGAAACGCCGGCGCGCCACGGTAATGGTTTCGTCGCCGTAGCTGCGGGTGCTCGACAAGATGCCGTTCACGCTGAGATAGCCCTCGGTGAGATAGAGCTCCAGCGTGAAGCGGTGCTTCCATTGGGTGCTGGAGCTGTGCAACTGCGCGATGCGTCCGTGCGCATCGCGCAGCAGGGCAAAGGCATTGTCCTCCACGCCGATCTTCCAGTAGGACGACGAGACCATGCCCTTCACTTCCTCGAAGGGCCCGAGGAACCACGCCAGCAGGTCGAGCATGTGAATGCCCTGATCGAGGAGAATGCCGCCGCCGACAAGGTCGGGGTCGCTGCGCCATTCGCGCTCGAAGCCACGGCCGCCCGACTTGCCGTAAACGGCGCGCGCCCACATCAAGTTCCCCAGGCGGCCGCTGTCCACGATGCGCTTGGCTTCCTGGATGCCGGCGTGGTAGCGGTGGTTGAAGCCGAACTTCAGGCGGCACCGGGGATTGGCCTGCTCGGCGGCGATGATCCGTTCGATGTCCACCACGTTGCGGCCGGGCGGTTTCTCGCAGAACACGTGCTTGCCCGCGTGGAGCGCGGCTACCACCAGATCCGGCGTGTACTTGTTGGGCGTGGCGATGAACACCGCGTCGGCCTCGCTGGAGAGGACGGACTCCGCGTGCGCCACCAGGGGCGTGCCGGGGAACTCCTCGAGGAAGGCCTCGGGGGCGGGGTCGTGCGCGGCCACAAGGGCGACGTCGCCGCGCGCGGCAAGCACGCGGGCGCGTATGCGGCCCATCTTGCCAAGGCCGATGAGGCCGACGCGCACGGTGTTCCCGGGGAGAGCCATGCCGCCTGCGCGTCAGTGCCGCAGCATGCGGCCGCGGCTCATGATGATGTGGCCGCAAACCGCGTGCATGACGACGCTGAAGGCGTCCTCGACCGGGCCGTACTCGTCCTTGCTGGTGGGGATGTGGATGGCCAGTTGTGCGAGGTCCTTGAGCTTGCCGCCATCGAAGCCGCACACGGCGGCGCTGCGCCCGCCGGAGGCGTGCGCCTGCTCGACCGCCGCCAGCACGTTGCCGCTGTTGCCGCTGCACGACATGGCGATGAGCAGGTCGCCGGGGCGCATCCATGCGCGGAGCTGCTCGGCGAATACCTGGTCGAAGTTGATGTCGTTGCCCAGCGCGGTAATCACGGGGCCGCTGTCGGCGAGCGCCATCACGCGAAATCCGCGCTGGCCCGGCACGACGCTGTTGGCCGAGAGGTCATTCTCCCATGCCCCGGCCACGCTCGCGCTGCCGCCGTTGCCGGCGACGAAGATAGTGCCGTCGTTCTCCCAGGTCTCCATCACCCACTGCAATAGGCGCGCGGTGGCGGCGGGGTCAATCGCGGCGACCACCTCCGCCGTGCGCTGGAAATGCCCGCGAATATAATCCTCGGGCGTGGCGGCAGCCCGGTACAGCGACTCCATGCGGTCCATTACTCGTCCTTCCGTGGTTTGCGCGCGGCCAGCCGCACGTGCGAGCTGAGCCGGTGTTTCTGCAGGAACGCCTGGAAGTCCTCGTGGGCCAGGGCGTCCCGATGGTTCAAGAGATAGTCGATGAAAGGCGGCAGGGGCAGGGCCGGGTCGGCGGCGCGCGCGGCCTGCACCAGTTGCAGGTCGAGCTGGCCGGGCGTGCTCAACTCGATCAGCTCGAGTCCCGCGCGCCGTGTCAGCGTCTCCAGTCCCTCCACCGACAAAAGGTTCAAGTGCTCCGGCACGAAGATGTAGGCGGCGTGTTCGCCCAGCACCTGCAGATCGAATCCACTGCTGGTGCGCGTGGTGAGAAAGAGCAAGCCGCCGGGCGCGAGCAGGTCCTTCATGCGCAAGAGCAGGCGAAGCGGATCGTGCTGGTGCTCGATCTTCTCGAAGGCGCTCACGGCCGCCAGGGGCGCGGGCAGCCGCCAGTCGGCGCAGCAGTTCACCTTGAGGGCGGGGTCGGGCGGCAGCAGGGGGTCCACCGCATAGAGCGCGCTGAACTCCGCCAGGCGCGCCACTTCTTCGAATATCTCGGGGGAGTACGACTCAATGTCCGCGTAGGCGCCGCCGCCTTCCGGCCCCGCCTCGTCGCTCAGTTGCCCCATCCAGTCGGCGTGGGAACAGAGCAGGTGGTGGCGTCGTGCCTTCGCGGTGTCGCGCGAGAAATGCTCCACGCGAAATTTGCTGGCTTCGCTTTCCGCGTAGTAGCGGGCGAGCGCCTCGGCCGGGGGGCGCGGCGACACATAGAGCGAGGCGCAGCGGCCGCAGCGCTGATACGTAAAACCCTGGCGTTCGAAGGCGGGAGCGGGTTCGTCCACGCCGCATGCGGGGCAGGCCACAGGCTCGAGCGCCGCCCCGCCGCCGAGATACTGCTCTGCGTCGCGAATCGAAAGCCGCCTGAATTCGCTCATGAGCGCGGGGGGGCGGATGTCCGCCTCCCGTAGTCCGCTGCTTAGTACGACCCGCTTCATACCCTGCCGCCCTTATTTGGCGCATTACACCATAGCGGGCCGGTGGCAGTCCAAGAGTCACCCTGGGGGTAGCGCAAATTCTGCGCAAATCTGGTACCATGAAACCAAGGGAGCGGCCCGCCGCGAGTAAGAACCATGAGCCATCATCATCTCGACCACCATAAGATTGAGAAGTATCGGCGCTATGCGGAGAAGATTCGCATATTCCAGAATCTCGAACCTGAAGAGGTGGCCGAGATTCTCCATGAAGGGAAGATCCTCCAGTTTCGCGAGGGTCAGACCATCTTCCACGAGGGCATGCTGGGCAGCAACGTTTTTATCGTTTTGAGCGGCACGGTGGCGCTGCGGCACAAGAATCACCTGATTGCCAAGTGCCGGGTGGGCGACGCCTTCGGGGAAATGGCGGTGCTTAACCACTGCCCGCGCTGCGCCACGGCGGTGGCGCTTGAGGACTGTAAGTGCTTCACGCTGGACGAGCGCGAGGTGAAGCAGTTGCTCACACGCGGGCTGGGGGTGCGTCTGCTGCTCAACGTCATCCACGTGCTGAGCGAGCGCCTCGAAAAGGCCAACGCTTTCATCGCCGATTTGCGCCGCCGGGGATTGCTCGAGAACGTCGAGCGCGAAGCCTAAACACCTGCCCGAGTCGAACCAGGCCTGTAAATCACAGGGTACTGTCGAGGCGGAGTCGGGCGTCGCCGGAGTCGAGGCCGACGGGCTTGAACCGGTCTTCGGGCATGCGCTGTTGGGTGAGGTCCAAGGGCTGGCCGTCGCGGGTGACGATGCGCAGGCCGGTCATCCACGGTCCCTGGCGCTGGGGCAGCTTGAGCACGAGGTAGCTTAGGCCGGGCTCGAGCACCAGGGGGAAGCGGGTCCACCGTGGTGCGGCGTCTTCCGGGGCGTCTTCGGCACGCTGGAACTTTCCATTGATCCAGAGGGCGAAGCCGTCGTCGTGGTGCAAATGGAATTCGACGGCGGTCAACTGGGGCAGCCGCAGCTCGGCGCTAAGATAGGCACAGACCTCCTCGGGCGCAGCGTCGGCGTCGGTCTCGACCGGGGCGAGCGGGGTGTCTTCCGGAGTGGGCTCTTCCTTCGGGGCGAGGCAGACGGCGAGGTCGAAGCGCGCGCCGGATTCGCAGCTTGCCAGCGGCTGCCATGCGTGGGCCGCGCCTTCGGCGGGCATGGGGTCGGGCAGGGGAAAGGGAATCAGCGGGAAGTGCGGCTGCGCCACGCCCATGCCGGGCGCGAGGGTCAGCGGTCCCAGCAGCAGGCCATCGGCGAGAAATCCAGAGCGTTCGAGCAGCGCCTTGCGCGCGTCGCGGTCGGGCACCTGCGCAACCAGTTGGTCCATTTCTTCCTGGGGCACGTGCTCGCCGCTGAGCTTGCCGACCGCGTCGGCCTTGTCGGCGGGGTCGCCGGAGCGGCTGGCGAGCATGACGCGCGCCTGTTCGCTCACGCCGCGCAGGGCGGGCTCACTGGTGAGGGCATCGAGCACGGCCTTGTCGCCGGGATCGCCCACGCGGCCGAGTCCCTCGACGGCGAGACGCTCCACCTCGACGGGCAGGCCGCCCTGCAGCAGGGCGAGGTATTGCTGGCGCGCGGTGGCGGTCTCTCCCCGGGCGGCGCGCGCATCGGCCAGCGCGAGGTAATCGCGCAGGGCTTCCTGTTGCAGCCACTCGGGCGGCGCGGCGGCCAGCGTCCAGAGGTCCTCCTCGGCGGGATCTTCACCGAGGGCGATCGCGGCGGCGTAGCGGACGGCGACGTGGGAGGAGGCGAGGGCGGACTGGAGCAGCGGGCGCGCTTCATCGAGATTGCGGAGCGCGAAAACCTGAATGAGCGCGGACTGGGTGAGGGGCGGCTGCGAATCGTAGACCTGGCGCAACTGGCGTGAGGCTTCGTCATCGAGGTGCCGCGCGAGCAAATGGATGACCACGCTGCGGAGGGCGGGATCATTGATGTAGCCAAGGGCGGCGCGGTAGAGGCGGGGGGCGTCGCAGCGCGCAATCCCTTCAAGGGCGGAACGGACCAGCGCGCCGGAGAGGTTGCGCTCGGCCACATCGGAGAAGACGCGCATCGCGCGGCCGCAGTCGCCCTGCGCGGCGAGGGCATGCGCGGCTTGCAGGGTCAGTGTCGCGTAGCGGCGGCTGTCCTCCGCTCCCCAGTCGGGGCGGGGCGCGGAGACGGCGCTGGGCAGCTCTCCCCATGCGGCGAGATGTTCGAGGCATGCCCAAAAGACTTCCGGCTGGGTGGTGTTGCGGGCGAGGTCGGCGACGATAGGGCGGCTATTGTCGGGATAGGCGAGCACGAGGGCGGGCAGGAGCGCGAGCACTTCCGCAGGGTCGGACGAGAGCAGGCGGGTCTCGACGAAGGCCCGGAAGCTGGCGCCGCGCATGGCCGCGCCGGCGTCAATGACGGCGGTCCTCAGGGCAGGCTCAACGTAACGCGGCTCAATGCGCGGCCATTCGGGCGCTGGAAGCACCTGCCCGACAAGGCGAATGATTTCGGCGCGCGTCACCTCGATGAGCTGGACCAAGGGAGCGTTGTCTGGAATCGTGGCGGCGGCGCGCTGCGCCTCGACGAAAGATTCCAGCAAGCCGAGCGGCGGCTCCACCTCGAAGGTGAAGGGGGCAGGCATGGCCTGCTTCACCGCATCATCCAGCGCGAGGAGGGCCTCGCCCCATGCGCTGGCCCGGGCGGTATCGCCCTGCCCGGCCACGGCGGCGGTATGCGCCGCGAGGGCGCGCATGGCGACCCAGCGCACTTCAGCTTCGGCGTGCAGCAGGGCGCCGACAAAGGCGACAGCATCGCCGGGGTCCAAGGTGGGGGGTTGCGCTTGCGCGGCGTCGCGGCGGGCGGGATCATCGCTGACGAGACCGGCGAGCCAAGCCTGCGCGGGCATGGCGGCCACCAGTGGCGGCGCTTCCTGCGCGATGGCGGGCAGGGTGGCGAGCAGCAGCGCGAGGACGCGGATCATCGGGCGGAGCTCGTGGCCGGGGGCGCGAGCAGACGCGCAGCGTAATCACTGTCCACGGTGGCGCGCGCGAAGTCGAAGGCGAGGGTCTGCCGGGCGCGCCATGCGGCCACAGCGGTCTGCGTGAGGGACGAGGCGGCGCAGGCGGTGGCGAGGGAAAGGCGTGGCTGGCTGCGCCGCTTCATGGCCTCGGTCCAATGGGCGATGGGGGTCATGGCGTCCCAGCCCTCCGCGAGGGGGGCGCCGTTCGCGTCGAGCAACTGCGTGCTTTCGCCCAGACCGCGGAGGGTCAGGGGGGCGTCAAGCCCCTCGATGGTCATGGCACAGGGACGCTCCGGTGGAAGGGTCTCGTCCACTTCGCAGAGAAACTCGATGCGTTCATCCAGCACGATGCGGGCGGAGAAGCGGGGCGGGCAGTCCCACAGCCCGGATGCGGGAGCGTCACCGGCACACGACACCTGGGCCGTGGCGGGCGACTCGACCCCAAGCGCCCAGAGCAGCGTGGCGAGCAGTTGGGTGCCGTGGCTGCGCAGGTGTCCCCCGCCCCATTCGAGCATGTAACGCCATTGGGTCAGGGCATAGTCGGGGTTGTAGGGGCGGCGGTGCGAGGGCCCCAGCCAGGCGCCCCAGTCCAAATCCGCCGGGGGATCGATGAACTGGAATCCGCCCCCCGCGGGATTCGGCGGCAGCAAGCAGCGCGCCGTGATCGATGCGCCACCGGGCAGCGCCGCGAGGCGTTCCTTGAGCAGCAGGCCCGCGCGGGTGTAGGGCACGGTGTCGCCCGTCTGCAGCACCGCGCCGGAGCGGGCCACGGCGGCCATCAGCGGCGCGGCCTCGCGGGGCATCCAGATGCAGGGGGATTCGAGGTAGACATCCTTGCCCGCGTCGCAGGCGGCCATGGCCAGGCGCGCGAGGTTGTGGTCCGGGGTGGCAATTACCACGGCGTCGTGATCGCTGTCGGCCAGCAGCGCGTCGAGCGACTCCATGGCGGCGGCTCCGGCCCGGGCGCGCGGTGAGGCCTCTGCGATGCGACGGGCGTCCACGTCATAAAAGGCCATGGGGTCGAGCTGCGGGGCGCCGTTGAGCAGGGCCGCGCCCTGGCGGCCGAGGCCAATGTGGCCGGTCGGGAAGCGGCCGTTCAGCCCGGGGCGCCCCACCCATGCGGCGGCGGGCCGGGCCAGCGCGGCCACACCGGCGCCCGCGCTCAAGAGGAAGGCCCGGCGCGTGGGGTTTCCGGGCATCATGGATCAGGATTCCCGCGCGGAGGAACCGACCGTGAGGGTGATGGCGGCGGTGGCGATGGTGCGGTGCTCTCCGCTCGTGGCCTTGGCCTCGATGAAAACGAGGGAACGGGTGCGGTTGCGCAGCTTGGCTTCGACCGACACGGGGCCCAGGTTGACGTTCATGGGGCGGATGCACTGGAGGTTCATCGACACTGGAACACAGGGCATGCCGGAGGCGAGGAAGGCGAGCAGCCCGCCGGTGTGGTCGATGAGGCCGGCGAGCCAGCCGAACTGGGCGCTGCCGTCGACCGAGGCGGCCACGGGCGGCACCGGGAACTCGCACAGGAGGCTGCGCATCGACACGTAATCCACGATGGTGGCGCCGCTTTCGATGAACGAGGGACTCGGCACCTGAAGGCCCAGGTCGCGGGCTTTCAGTTGCAGGCCCCGGATTATTTCGGCGTGGTATTCGGTCATGGCGCTCACTCGCCGTTCGGGCGGTCGCTCTTCAGCGCCGCATAGGTGGCCGAGGCATGCACCAGCACTTGCCGCTCGTGGTCGCGCAGGATGCCCTCGATGAACACGATGGACTTGCGGGTGGCACGGATCTGGGTTTCAATCTCGACCTCGCCTCCGCCGGGCTTGAGGTGGCGCAGGGTGGTGCATTCGAGGTTGAGCAGGGCGCAGCGCTTGTGGGCCAGCAGGCAGGCGAAGGACTGCGCCACGGTCTCGAAGGCCGCGCCCAGCCCGCCGCCGCCCACCCCATCGAAAGCGACCCACGATTCCGGGAAAACGCAGGTAGCCTGCAGGTGGCGCTTGGGTTCATACGCGGTCCAGCGCAGACGCAGGGCTTCGTGCAGCGGCGGTGGAAAAGCGCCGCCTTCCGGCAGGTTCCACGCGTTGCGCAGGGCTGTGTTTACTTCTTCGTGGATACTGCTCATGGGCCCCCTCGTCGCAACCGGCTACTTCTTCTTTTTCTTCAGCAAAGGCGCGACCGGCTCGGCGTGAAGCCGCGCGGCGCGGGGCATCTGTCCCACCAGCGGCAATGCATATTCGATGAAGGCGGGCGTTACGCCGTTGCCGTCCTTGTTGATGAACTTGGGCGGCATCTCCTTGGACTTGCGCGCCACGCTGCTAAGGGGCGTGAGGAAGTAGTCGATGGCGTAGTCGCCCACGCGCTTCATGGCGACGGAGCCATTCTTGCCGTGGCCGAGGGCGTAGTGGGCGGCTTTCTGTCCCACGGCGCGCGCCTCTTCCTGGTCCACCTCGCTCACGCATCCGAGGAAGCAGCGCTGGAGATAGCCGAGCGTGTCGGCGCGCACGCGCTTGATGCCGAGGTCGTTCTTAATCCAGCCCGCGAGGAAATCGCCCAGGGCGCCGGTGCCGGAGAGCTGCACATTGCCGTGCGAGTCGCGTTCGCCGCCGGTGAACTGCGAGGCGATGGCGTTGCCCTTGGCGTCGGCGATGCCCTCGGAGACGGCGATGACGCAGCGGCCATGCTTGGCATAGGCGGCCTTCACGTCGGCGAGGAAGCGCTTCTTGTCGAAGGAGCGCTCCGGCAGGTAGATCAGGTGCGGGCCGTCGTCGGGATACCGCTTGCCGAGCGCGGCGGCGGCGGTGAGGAAGCCCGCATGGCGGCCCATGACCACGCCGATGTAGACGCCGGGAAGGGCGCGGTTGTCGAGGTTGGCCCCGGCGAAAGCCTGCGCCACGTATTTAGCCGCCGAGCCGAAGCCGGGGCAGTGGTCGGTAACCACGAGGTCGTTGTCGATCGTCTTGGGCACGTGGATCACGCGCATGTCGTAGCCGGCCTTCTGCGCTTCCTCGCTGACGATCCGGCAGGTGTCGGCGCTGTCGTTGCCGCCACAGTAGAAGAAGTAGCGAATGTCGTGCGCCTGGCAGACCTGGAAGATATTCTGGCAGTAGGCCACGTCGGGCTTGTCGCGGGTGGAGAGCAGACCGGAGGACGGGGTCGCCGCCACGGCCTCGAGGTTCTGCGTGGTGACCTCGGTCAGGTCGAGGAAGTTCTCATCGACAATGCCGCGCACGCCGTGCTGCGCGCCATAGATGCGCGTGGCGTTGGGGTAGCGGCGGGCCTCAAGCACGGCACCCACGACACTCTGGTTGATGACGGCGGTGGGGCCGCCGCCTTGGGCGATTAAGACCTTGCCTTGCAGCATGATGGGTATTCTCCATAAAGGCGCGTCTGCGCCGTAGTTTGAACGGATCGCGATTCTGTCATGCGGGAGCAGAACCGTGCAACCGCGGGCGCGCGAGGCGCCCTTGAAGAAGGTTCTTCCCCTGACGGACTAGCGCTGCGTGTTGTCCTTGAGGAGCCCGGGGAGCTTCATGGGGACTTCCGCGCCCCCTTCCCGCAGGACGGGCCACTGGGCGCCGAGTTCCGTAAGATGTTCGTGGAGCCTTGCCGCGAGGTTGGCGAGGCGTTCGGGTTGCGCTTTGGCCAGGTTGTCCTTCTCGCCAAGGTCTTCCTTGAGGTTGTACAGCTCCCAGCTGTTGTCGTTGTAGTAGTGGATGACTTTCCATTCGCCGAACACGGCGGCGCTGTGGGGCTGATACCCGGGACCCTCGGGACCCCACACGTGGGGATAGTGGAAGTAGAGCGGTCGATCGAGATCGATGGCAGATTGCGTGAGCCACGGCCGAATGTCCTGCCCGTCAACCGGGTAGTCCCTGGGCAGCATCTCCCCCACGCCGGCAATGCCGAGCAGGGTCGGGAACAGATCCTCGGAGATGACAGGCTGAGGCGATGATGACGCCGCGGGGATGGGGAGCGCGGATTGGAAGGCATTGTCGGCAGCGGGCTGCGCCCACGCGGCCAGGAAGGGGACGCGCGTGCCGCCCTCGTAGGCGGAACCCTTGCCGGCCTTGAGGGGCCAGCAGTGCGTGTTGAGCCCGGTGCCCATGGGGGTGGTACCACGTGCATGGGCGGAAAGACCACCGTTGTCGGACGTGAAGAAGACGATGGTGTCCTTCGCGACGCCGAGGCTTTCCAGCATATCCAGGATTTCGCCGAGGCTGGCGTCCATCCCTTCAATCATCGAGGCGTATTCCTCTTCGACCTTGGGTATGTCGATTTCGGTGCCCGTGTAGTTGCGTCCCTGATAGTGGGGCATGAAGCGGCCGTGGGGCTCGATGGGGGTGTGCACGGCATAGTGGGCCATGTAGAGATAGAAGGGCTTGCCGTCATCGACGGCACTGGCCACGGCCTTCCGGGCCTCTGCGGTAATCGCGTCGGTAAGGTGAATGTCCTTGCCGTGGTAGGCCTCGAGGCCGGGCACTGCAAACAGGTTTTGGTCCTTGCTGTTTTCGTGGTTGCCGAAATTCTTCTTCCCCTGGTAAGAGGCGGGCGCACCGGCAGAATGCCCGCCGATGTTCACATCAAATCCAAGGTTGCGCGGGTCGGAACCTGAAGTGCCTACGGCGCCCCAATGCGCCTTGCCCGCGTGGATGGTGCGATAACCGGCTTCGCGCAAGCATTGGGCAACGGTGGTTTCTCCGGCCTGGATACCCTCGCGACGCCACTGCGGCGGCGGCCCGGTGGGGCCCCCCTCGCGCGAGGTTTCTTCGTCGGTGCGCAAGGTCCAGTTGGTGACGTGGTGGCGGATGGGGCTTTGGCCGGTCATGATGGAAGTGCGTGTCGGGCTGCATACCGCATGCGCGCGGGCATTCGTGAACTTGATGCCCTTGGCCGTGAGGCGCTCCATGTTGGGCGTGCGGAAATGATCATTGAAGGGCGTGCGCTCTTCCCAGAAGGGCACCGAGGTGTCCTGCCAGCCCATGTCGTCAACGAGGAAGACGACGATGTTGGGCTTGTCGGGCGTGGCGGCACGCGCGCCGCAGGCGGCGAGGGCGGCTGCCATAAGGACCATGAGTCGACGGAAGCGCATGGTGAGGTCCCTCCTTCTCGGCCTTGTACCAGCGCGGGATATGTCGGCCGGTCTAGTTCCGTGCGATCTTGCCGTCGCTCGGGGGGAGGGACACGCCCCAAGCGTGGCGAATGACCTTCGAGATGTCGGTGTTGTCGGCGTAATCGCCATGGCGGGGGTCGGTGCCGTAAACATATTCCAGCAGCTTCTCTACACCCGCGCCCTTGGCGAAGACAGGCACCAGCTGGTTGGTGTGCTGGGGACTATGGAACTCCATGCCCGGCATCTTGCCCTGGCCGTTGTTCACGATGGGCTTCCAGTCGGGGTTGCTGCCCGGCCCGGTGAGGTAGCCGCATTCGTGGTCGGCCGTGAAAAAGAGCATGGTCTCGTCCCAGTTGCTGTGCTGCTCGACCCACGCCTCGACCGCCTCGACCGCGAGGTCGAAATCGATCTGCTCTTCGATGAGGCGACCGGGCCGGTTGTCGTGCCCGGCCCAGTCC
The DNA here is from genome assembly GCA_046047315.1 of Candidatus Hydrogenedentota bacterium. Taxonomy (GTDB): domain Bacteria; phylum Hydrogenedentota; class Hydrogenedentia; order Hydrogenedentales; family JAEUWI01; genus WGMK01. The sequence continues at coordinate 36,662 of JBJOID010000151.1, forward strand.
ACCGCGCCGCCTTCGATCATCACGTAGAAGCCGTCGGGGTCCTGGGCGAGCTGGGCGAGCGCGGCGCGGGAGAGTTGCGCCAGCGTGGGCAGCCCGGGCGTGAAGGGCACGGCAAAGGCGTCGGCAAGCACGTCGCCGCCGCGATTGACCTGCAAGGTCTTGCCCACCGGGACGAGCCCAAGGACGCGGGCGGCCTGTGGGGCATCGGCCAGCGCGACGATGGCCTCGGTGGTGTCGAGGAGGGACCACGGGTCTGCGTCGCCGTCACCGTCGGCGTCTCCGCCGGCCGTGCCCGCGCGCAACTGGTTCCACAATTCCAGCCCCCCCACATAGGTGTAGCTGCCTGCGTCGGGGTTGTCCGCTCCTGCGATTTCGCGGCCGTCCTCGTCGCGCCAGGGATGTCCAGGCGCAATGATCAGATCGACGGCGGATTCGAGCAGCATCTTCCGGGCGATGGGTTCCTCGTTCGTGCGGCCGACATCGTGCACGGAGAAAGATGCCGGGGTGGCGTGGGTAAGGCGCACGGTGCTGACCAGCCCGGTGGCCTTGCCCATGCGCTCCGCGTCATAGAGCATGTGCGGCAGGTGCTCGCCTTCCTTGCTCACCCCCACGCGCGCGTTGGGGCACTTCACGCCGGAGGAGATGGCGCTGGCCGCGGCGGAGGAGTCAGTGGGCACGCGGAGGAAATACTTGAAGTCGGCCCAGAGCTTCTCCACCGGATAACCTTCCATGTTGTTGGTGGAGTAGGTGGTGATCGGCAGGTGCTGCATTTTCCAGTAGGACTGGCCGCGCGCGGCGCCGAATCGGTGGAAGCTCGCGGCCTCGATCTGGTTGTAGCCCATGCCGTCGGCGACCATGATGATGACGTTTTTTCCGGGCGCGGCATGCGCGTTCAGTGCGATGGCCAGCACGGCAAGAATCAGGGAGCAGGGTGTCCGCATGGCGATGGAGCCTCCACGGGTCTTTGGTCGTTTGTGCTCCCCCCGCGAAAGCCTCGAAGGCAAAGAGGGGTGGATTTCGTCCGGGCTTCCCTGGGGCAGCCTAGGGGAGGAGCGGTTAGGGCAGTTCTTCCTCGAGGAAGTGATACTCCGGCATCTCGACCTCGATTGTGCCGGCCTCGATGCGGGTGTCCTCGGCAGGCGCGGGCTTGAGCACCACGGTGTAGGTCATCCAGGCCAGCAGCATCACGCCGCACACGGCGCCCCAGGTGAGGGCGTCGGCCAGCCAGGCCGGGCGGTGCGCGGGGAGTGCGGGCAGGACCGGCAGCGTGAAGCTGCGCGAGAGCGAGGGCGAAGGCGCCTGGGCGCGGGAGCGCGCGGCGACTTCCATCTCGTCGAGGATGAGGTGGTAACGATCGAGGAAACGATAAGGCGGAATGCCGAGGCATTCGCAATAGCTGGTGATGAAGCCCGTCGTGTAGGCGGGCACGGGCAGTGCGGCAATGTCGCCGCGCTCCAACGCCGCAATGTGCAGCATCGGGACATGAATCTGTTCATGCACTTCCTGAAGGGAAAGGCCAAGCTCCTCTCTCCGCTCGCGGAGCGCCTCTCCCGGAAACGCCAGTGCTTTCATGTAACGCCTTCCCTGGACGCGATGTCCACAAGGATTTCTCTCGCCTTGCTCCCTTCGTGCGGCCCCACAATTCCCCGCAGCTCCATCATATCGATGAGCCGGGCCGCCCGCGTGTAACCTACACGTAACCTGCGCTGCACCATCGATATCGAGGCCTGACCGGTTTCTAGCACGACCTGCACGGCCTCGTCAAATAACGGGTCATCGTCGTCGCCGAGCTCGGCAAGTTTATCAGAGTTCTTACCAAAATTCGCAATTTCGTCCCGGTACTGTGGCGGCGCCTGTCTTTTCAGGTATCCGATGAGGGCGAACATCTCCTCGTCGCTCACAAAGGCACCCTGAATTCGAACCGGCTTGGACTGCCCGGCGGGGAGGTACAGCAAATCGCCCTGGCCAATCAGCTTCTCCGCCCCGATTTCGTCGAGGATGCAGCGCGAGTCAACTCGACTTGACACCTGGAAGGAAATCCGGGCGGGGAAATTGGCCTTGATGACGCCGGTCAGCACGTCCACCGAGGGACGTTGCGTGGCGATGATCAGGTGGATCCCCACCGCGCGCGCCAATTGTGCCAGCCGGGCGATGGCGTCTTCCACTTCCGATCGGGCGAGCATCATGAGGTCGGCCAGCTCGTCCACCACGCAGACGATGTAGGGCAGCTTGCGGATCACGTCCACCGGGCCGTGGTGCTGTTCGCCCTCCATCTCGATTTCGCCGTTCTCGACGCTCTTGTTGTAGATGTCGATGTTGCGCACGCGCAGGTCGGCGAAGAGCTTGTAGCGCTCTTCCATTTCCTTGATGAGCCAGGTCAGGGCCGTCGAGGCTTTTTTGGGATCGGTAACCACCGGGGTAATCAAGTGGGGAATATCGTTGAACACGGAGAGCTCGACCATCTTCGGGTCGATGAGGATCATCTGCAACTCGTCGGGCGTATGCGTGAAGAGCAGGCTGGCGAGGATGGACTTCACGCATACCGTCTTGCCCGCGCCCGTGGCGCCGGCGACGAGCAGGTGGGGCATGGAGGTGAGGTCGGCCACCTGCACCTCGCCCGCGATGTCCTTGCCGAGGCCCAGGGGCAGCTTGCCCCGGTTCTGCGTGAACACGCGCGACTCGAGCAGCTCGCGCAGCACCACGGCGTCGCGGTGCACGTTGGGCACCTCGATGCCGACGCGGCCCTTGCCCGGGATGGGCGCCTCGACGCGCACGCGGTGCGCCTTCAAGGCGAGCGCGATGTCGTCGGCGAGGGAGAGGAAGCGGCTCACCTTGACGCCCGGCGCGGGTTCGAGCTCGAAGCGGGTGATCGTCGGTCCGCGTGTCACGTCGGTCACGCGCGCCTCGATGCCGAAGGTTTGCAGCGTCTCCTCCAGCAGCGCGCTGGTTTCCTGCAACTGCTCGCGCAGGTTGGGTATTGCGCGCGGGGCGGGCATGTCCAGCATGTCGAGGGGAGGGCGTGTGTAGTGCTTTGGATACTTGTAGTCCGGCGGCAGCTCGTCGATCTCGTTGGACTTTCGGCGCGGCCGCGCCACGGGCCGCAGCGGCTCGCTGTCGCCCGCGTTGTAGGGCAGGTCCAGCTGGCCGCGCTTGGCGGGGGCGGCCTTTGCGGCCACCGGGGCCGGCGGCTCGAATGCGTCTGGCTCGTCGGCATCCCACGGCGCGGGCTCTTCGTCGAGGCCATCCTCGAAAGGCGCGGCTTCCGGCTCATGCACGGGCAAAGGTTCCGGCGCGCGGGCCGCGGGGCGCTTCTGCACCTTGTGCGGGGCGACGGGTTCGAGGTAGGTCTCTGCCTCCTCGCCGGAATCCAAGTCGGGATCGGGGACGTCGCCGAAGGGCAGGTCGAGCGCTTCCGGCTCGACGGCGGGCGCGGTGTGGATTCTGACTTCGGGCTCTCGCGCGGGCAGCACGCTGCGCGCGGCGGCGGCCACTGCCAGCGCCGCTTCGGCCGCACGGGAGGAGCCGCGTGCGCCCTCGGCTTCCGGGAACGGCGCTTCTTCCTCGTCGTCATCGCCCGCGATGCGGTCAATCAGCGAGGCCCCACCCTGGTAAACGTAGTTTGCGCCACGGAAGACGCTGGTCACGGCGTGGTAAATCAACGCGAAGACGCGGAAGATGAGCAGATCGGTGCAGAGCAGCACGCCCATGAGAAAGGGAAACACGCAGAGGATGTGCGAGGCGAGCAGGCCGAAGCGCGGCCGCAGCAGCGTGTCCACCACGAAGGCGCCGAGCACGCCGCCCGCCTGCATGTTGCTGGCGCCCTGGCCCACCGACATCTGCAGGAAGCCCGCCACCGACGCTACCAACACCAGCAGGCCGACCGTGCGCGAAATGGGGCGGTCGACTGGATGGTGCGTCAAGAGCATCAGGCCCCAGATGAAGCTCACCACATAGAGCACGTGGCCGGCGTCGCCGACCAGGATCGCGAGCACTCCCGCCACGATGGCGCCCGGCGCCCGCAACAGGTTCGGCACCTGCGACATGCCGTCAAAGGGACGCGCCCCCTCGCCCACGCTGGCATAGCCATCGGTCACCACCGAGAGGAAAAGTAGGGTGGTCACGCACAGCACGAGAAAGCCGAGGATTTCGTACGTCCGCTCTTCAGCGAATCCCTGCGATTGGCTCACCGCTTCGCTCCCAGCAAAAGTCAACTAGATCTGACTCAGCCAGAATAACAGAGCAAGTAAATGATTGCAAGGGTTTATTGAGGAAAAGCACAAGATAAAAGAAAGGTGACCGGGTTGAATACCACATGTTGGATAACAGACGACGAAAAAATGCGTATAAAGATTTTAATGCGATAATTATCGTAACAGCCAGACCGAGCCGATCAGTGACGCAGATTGACGGTAGCGCATCGACTCCAGAGCATCCCGATCTGGAAGGAAGGCTACGAGTGTAGCTTATACCGGTGTTGAGGGTTTGTGGTGCCGGGAGCAGAGGGTGGCACGTCTCCATGAAATCCCCCTGAATATTTGCTAGAGTACCGCGTCGATTGAACAGGCGCATGCCCCATGAAACCGATGACCGCGATGCGCCGTCTTAGGCAGTCACATTCAAACAGGAGACGAAAGATGAAGTTTGCCCAGGTACTGAACCGGCTGGCGCTGGGCGCCGCCTTGACCGTTGGCGTGTCGGGCGCTTTTGCCCAAGACATGGAAGAGCTGCCCTTTGAGCTGCCGGAGGCCTTCTTCGGCGGCACCCCGCTGGACTATTGGGGTCCGAATCTCGAGCCCGAAGACTTCCGTGACCGTCCGCCCTACCTCGCCCCCAAGGGCACGGTGCTGGTTTCCAAGGGCAAGCCGGTGACGAGCAGCGCCAGCGATCCGCTGGTGGGCGAGCTCAAGCAGCTGACCGACGGCGACAAGGACTATGCGAAGAGCAGCCTGATCGAGTTGCCCGAGGGCGTGCAGTGGGTGCAGGTGGATCTTGAAGCCGAGCATGAGATCTACGCGGTGCTTGTGTGGCACTACCACGAAGGCAAGCGCGTGTACTTCGACATCGTGGTGAAGGCCTCGAACGACGCCGCCTTTGAGAAGGACGTGACCGTGCTCTACAACAACGATCACGACAACTCGGCCGGCCTTGGCGTGGGCGAGGATCAGGAATACATCGAGAGCAACAAGGGCCGCCTGGTTGAGGGCAAGGGCACCAAGGCCCGCTATGTGCGCTGCTACTCGAACGGCAACACCGCCAACGAGAAGAACAACTACGTCGAGGTTGAAGTCTGGGCCAAGCCCATCAACTGATCGACGCAGTTCATCCCTTGAAAAGCCCCCGCCTGCGCGGGGGCTTTTTTCGTGGATAGCCTCATGTCTTGAGGTTGTGGATAATGGCGGCATGAATTCGCGATCACCCTTGATGGCCCTGTCGTTGCTGCTGGTGCTTGCGGCGGCGCTGGCCTTTCGTCTGCCGGGCCTGGGGGCGCGTCCCTTTCATGGGGACGAGGCGAACCAGGCGGTGAAGGCGGGCATCCTGCTGGAGACGGGGCGATACGTCTATGACCCGCATGAGCACCACGGGCCGACGCTCTACTATGGCGTGCTGCCGCTGCTATGGGTTGCGGGGGTCGAAGCAATCGATCAGGCCGATGAGCGCTTGTTTCGCCTGTTGCCGGTGGTATTCGGCGCGGGCGTGGCGCTGCTGGTTTTCGGGTTGCCCGGGCTTGGCTTGCTCGATGCCTTGATCGCGGCGCTCTTCATCGCGCTCTCGAATGCGATGGTCTTCTATTCCCGGTATTGCATCCAGGAGATGATGCTGGTCTTCTTCGCGCAGGCGGCCTTGTTGTGCATGGCGCGGTGGCGGCTGCGGCCGGGCTGGGGATGGGCGCTTCTGGCGGGGCTGTCGCTGGGGCTTGCGCATGCCACCAAGGAAACCAGTGTGCTGTTGGGGGCGGGCATGGTGGCCGCGTATGCGGCGGCCTTGTGGTTGCGGCCTGTCCCCGCAGCCGCTGTCCCATCCGCGCGGCAGTATGCGCGGGGCACGGTCGTGGCGGCGGCGGCCGCGCTGATCGTGAGCGTCGTGCTCTTCAGCGCCTTCTTCACCCATGCGCGGGGTCCGCTGGATTCCTGGCTGACCTATGCGACCTACCTGAACCGGGCCGAGGGGCATGGCAGCGCGGCGCTGCACGACAAGCCCTGGCACTATTACTTCGCGCTGTTGTTGCACACCCACCGGATGGAGGGGCCGCGCTGGAGCGAGGCTTTCGCGCTTGGCTGCGCCGTGCTCGGTCTGCTCCGGGCCTTGTGTTTTCCAGCCTCGTTTCGCGCGCCCGGCGGGGCGTTCATGGCCTGCCTCATCGCGGTTTATGCGCTGCTGGTCACGGCGGTCTACACGCTTATCCCTTACAAGACGCCGTGGAACCTGCTTCCCTTCTGGCAGCCCCTGCTGGTGCTCGCGGGGATCGGTGCGGCGTGGCCTCTCGCATGGGGCGCGGGTTGGCGGCCATCGGTCCGGATGGGCTGGCGAATCGGTTGCGTGGTTCTCATTGCGCTGGGGTTGGCGCACGCAGCGCGTCAATCGTACCAGGGCAGTTTCGTGTATGCCGCCGACGTGCGGAATCCGTACGTGTACGCCCACACCAGCACGGCAATGCTACGATTGACACGGCGCATCGATGAGCTGTCCGCCGTTTCTCCGCAGGGCAGGGAATTGCACATCAACATCCTGAAGCCCGACGGCGACTATTGGCCGCTGCCGTGGTACCTGCGCGGCTATGGGCGGGTGGGCTATTGGACGCAGCCGCCGGAGCGGGTGGACGCGGACGTGATCATCGCCGACAGCCGGCTGGGCGATTACGTTCAGGAACGGCTGGAGGGTGAATACCAGTTCGAGTTCCATGCGTTGCGTCCGGAGGTGAAGCTGCTGGTGTTCATCCGCAAGCCCCTGTGGGAGGCGTTTATGGAAACGCGGCGTTAGGACTTGAACTCCGGTCGACCGGCGTTAC